>JAAYNY010000183.1 GCA_012520635.1 Clostridiales bacterium
ATTTTTTGACTCAGGGTTTTCATAGTTCACTTTACACTACCGTAACAAGTTTTCCCTTGTTAAATATTAGAAGAAGTATAAAGCAAAATGGTTCCATAAAATTTTCCTCTTGTTGACTTCCATTTATTTTACCAGTATAATTTATTAAATTAACCCATTAAAGCATGGTTCTAAATTAATAAATAATATTGCAACAAAGACTATTCTTATATAATTATATTTCATAAACTTAAACGGAGAAAAATGATGAAACACATTAGACATAAAGATTTTACATATGGATTAAAGCGGGGTCTACCCATTGCTCTAGGATATATCCCTGTATCATTTACTTTTGGACTTATGGCTGTTTCGGGAGGAATTCCCCTGTGGATGGCTATTTTTATTTCATTTTCTAATTTAACCTCTGCCGGGCAGTTTGCAGGAACAAATTTGATTATTAATGGAGCTGGCTTATTAGAGATTACATTAACTACATTTATAATAAATATCCGTTACATGTTAATGTCTTTATCTTTAACACAGAGACTTGATAAGAATATGAATCTTACAAAACGTTTGATAATAGGCTACGGAGTAACAGATGAAATCTTCTCCATAGCTTCAATGGAAAGGGCCAGCCTAACATTTCCATATCTAATAGGCTTAATAATTGGACCAGTTCTTGGCTGGACTGGGGGAACTGCCCTTGGAGCATTTATAAGTTCTGCCCTTCCTGATAGCTTAAGTAATGCCATGGGTATTGCCCTATATGCTATGTTTATAGCTATTGTTCTTCCCGTTGCCAAAAAATCAAAACCGGTCATAATAATTGTTGCAATATCAGTAGCTGTAGTCTGTATCCTTAAGTATCTTCCAATGTTTAGTTTTATTTCTTCGGGCTTTCGTATTATAATAGCTACGGTTATTGGCGCTGGTATTGGAGCCAAGCTTTTCCCTATTGATGAAGAAGAAGCTACAGATGAACATTAAAACTTCAAATTAATTCTACTGATCAATTAACTCTAAAACTCTAAACAAGTCATAGGAGATTAAATAATAAGGAGATACTGAGCTATGAACTTAAGATATGCATTTACTGCTGTTATACTTATGGCACTAGTAACTTATATTCCAAGGGTTCTACCTATTGTAATATTTAGAAAAGAAATTAAATCAAATTATATTAAGTCTTTCCTTCGTTATGTGCCCTATGCTGTGTTGGGTACTTTAACATTTCCTGATATATTTTCATCTACAGGTAACATTTACACAGCCATATGTGCAACCATAGTTGCACTCTTCTTAGCCTATAAGGAAAAAAGCTTGCTTGTAGTAGCTCTTGGTGGGATCATTACGGTTTATTTAACTGGATTTATATTTTAGTATTTATATTTTCCATATTATTAAGGACGAACTTCTCAATAACATGAGCCACACCGTCTTCTTCGTTAGTCAGGGTTATATAATCAGCTACTGCTTTAGCATCATCAGTAGCATTTCCCATGGCTACGCCAAGTCCAGCATATTCTATCATGGCGATATCATTTCCTGCATCACCTATACATATAACTTCTTCCTGTTTTATCCCAAGTTGCTTAGCAATAGCAGAGACACCTACCCCTTTATTAACACTTTTGTCTAGGAACTCCAGAAATATTGTTGCACTTCTAAGAATAGAGTACTTATCCCTGATCCACTGAGGAATTAATGGTATAACTTCATCTAATTTCTTTGGATCATCAACGAACATAACTTTAACGATGTTAGTGGAAGCATCAACATCTTCAACTGGCCCTTCTATAGTTGGGATTTGATTAATGGTAGATTCTATCTTAGTGTACGGGTTCTTCTTTGGTGTTAATACACTACTATCAGTTAATGCATGAATATTTACACCAAACTGCTTACTAACAGTATATAACTCCCTGTAGGAATCAATAGATAAGGGTTTATTATATAGTATCTTTTTGTTTACAGTACTTTGTACCAGTGCTCCATTGTATGTTACTACATACTCATCCTCATCCAACAAACCTAGTTGTTCCACATATGGCATAACTCCATCTAAAGGTCTTCCAGTAGCAAGCACGATCTTTATTCCTTTTTTCTTCAGTATCTCAAAATACTTCTGACATTTATCTGATATTTCCTTATTATCATTTAAGAGTGTACCATCCATATCTATAGCAATTAATTTGTACATAAATCCAGCTCCTATTTCTATTAATGTTCTTTACTGTCATATTTAAAGCAATTGCTTATAAAAATATCATAAATTTGCTTAAAAAGCAAATTTATCGGTGGCAGGTATTCAAACCGGTGCCAGACACCGTTCATATATTGTTTACAATTTTGACACCGGTACCTGACACCAAAAAAATACCCTCTGGATACAGAGGGTAAAATACATAGAATGTTCTATTTTACAATTGAGAAGAATCCTTTACCAAAATGCTTTCTTAATAAATGATCTTTGCCTTCAATATGTGCATAATCATTAAATCTTTCTATGTGAAAGGTTCCCATCTTCTCATCATAAAGCAGCTCAGTTATACTGGTATTTTCTATTTGTCTACCAAACACTAGCCATTTGGCATAGTCAGCTCCTAATATACCTGTTAGTAGCGCCCTTATAGTTCCACCATGGATTACTAGACAGACATTGTCATAATCTTTTTTAACTATTTCTTGAAGTACGCTAAATGCTCTTTCATATACCATCTGACAGTTTTCTCCCCCATCAGGATATGGCTCATCTTCTGTCATACTTACTCTTCTTTTCAAGAATTCCCTATAACTATCCTTTAATTCCTCATCTGACAGACCAGTAAATCCACCGAAGTCCGTTTCTCTAAGACGTTTATCAACAATTCTAGGCTTTTTTATATGCTCATTGACTATATCTGCGGTTTCTACTGCTCTTATTAAGTCACTGGAGTAAACCGCATCTATATTATATTTGCTAAGCCGTTCTCCCAAGAGCCTAGCTTGCTCTATCCCCTCTGCTGCCAATGGAACATCTACATTATATGATTTACTATTTTGCCTTCCATGTCTAATCAAATATATATTCATGCTTTCTCTCCTTGTAAAAAGATATCTCTATTCTATAATAATTAATTGCTTAAGGCAAATCATAGCTCGAAATAAGTTAATAAACCCTATCACGCTGACAGGGTTTATTATTACACATTTTCATAATTCTATTTTAGTCTAAAGGTCTTTGGAGCAAGCTTATAAGCAAGTATGAATGCTACTATTACATATATGATGCAAAATACTGTGATTGTACTACCAAAAATTATAGTTGGGATTTGCTTACCCATAGTATAGTAACACAAGATGTATGTAAGAAAATTAGCAATAGCATATGTAAAGCTCCTTGACTCCAGGTTGATATTATAGGGCTGCAGTAAGTAGTACAGTACAATATGGTGCACTGAAAAGAATACCGACATTGATAATATGGAGACAAATAATAATAAGTAGTTTATTGGCTGATCAGTGCCTCCCGTAATAAGCATTAA
Source organism: Clostridiales bacterium (assembly GCA_012520635.1). GTDB lineage: Bacteria > Bacillota > Clostridia > Lachnospirales > Lachnospiraceae > Mobilitalea. The sequence continues at coordinate 3,510 of JAAYNY010000183.1, forward strand.
GCTTGGCAGTCCAACAGCTATGACCAGTGCAGGCATAAGATTTATTATAATAATAGATTTAAGTCTTTCCACAAACAAAGATAATATTGCTTTTGGCTGGCGATAAAATCTATATGTCAACATACTGTGATCACAGTTCATAAACATTGCCTGTGTAATAATACTTCCACGGTTAATCGAGTACATGATGAATAAGAAGTAGGGTAATGATGAATGCAACACTTCATTAAACTTCTTGGTTTTGTCTGGAAAGAATAAACACAGACCAACTACGATTAAGTATATTAATATACTAATCAATGTAATCCATTTTGCAGATTTGGTTAAAAGTTTTGAGTGACGCTTTACAAACAAATCATTAAAATATTTATAGCCCGTCTTCTTACTAATCTGACTTGGATCCATGGTTATTTTTTTCTGCATGGCTAACAACTGTGCTTCAGTTGTTGTTTTTTTTGACGTATTTATATAAAGATTTTCTGGTGTAAGTAACTCCTTATATATTTTTCTATATGCCCCAAACTTAAAAATATAGATAATTGAAGATACGGCTGGAATAACCATTAATGTAGTTAGTAATAAGAAAAATCCTTCACTTATGGCGTATCCTAAATAGGGAGGAAGAAATGCAACAACAAGTAGGATTATTACAGTTATCCACATAATTACTGAAGGCTTATTTTCATTATTTGCCTTTTTTGTTCTTTTATATTTCATAAGCACCCAGGCTGAATAGCATGGCTTTACTGATATCACCAGTACCGATACTGCTATGCAAGCTATGATTCCTATCCCACTAATCATACCAAAAATCACTGAAAAAACCAAAAACCCTACAAATGTTTTTATCAAATAATATATGTAGTTAGAAATCACATATTTTCCTGAGTCCATTCTCATCAAACATATTGCATAATATTTATCCTTTGTAGGATTAAACATATTGGTATTAAGGATGGCTCCTATGAATGTTAAAAACGTAATAATATGTACAAAGCTTTCTGGTGTCATTTTTAATAGAATCATAGCCCAATATAAAGAAGCAAAATATAAGAGCTTTCCAATAAATATTGATGATAACTCAGCACTAATACTGATAATAGTTGCAAATATCTTGAGATTATGGCTACCATATAAGGAGTCTGGTAATAACTTCTTAATTAAAGGAAGTGATTTGAGCCCATATATTACCCCATTAGTCTTATAAGCTATCCTTAACTTAAATGATACTTTAAATGTACTAAGCATTTCATTCACCTCTTAGCGCATTGATAATTCTATCCTTAAATCCTGAATTATCTAAGCTCGCTTTATCGATCTTTTCTAAAACACCGTTATTTAAGATTACAATGACATCACATAAATCCAGTGCTAACTCTAATATATGAGTTGAAAAGATAATGATATGCTCCCTCTTCATTCTACGAAGTAATTGCTTCATTTCATCTGCAACCACCACATCAAAGGAAGTTAGGGGCTCATCCAGTAAAAGAATCTGAGGATTTGCCATAAAGTTAACAAGCATCTGCATTTTATTCTTCATTCCATGGGAATAGTCCTTAATAAGCCTATCACGGTCCTCCATATCAATACTTACCATATCAAAATACTCATCGATAGTCTTTCCTTGGCCTATCTCTTTTTTATTAATATCAATAAAAAACTTAAGAAATTCCCTCCCTGTTAGAAATTCCGGTACCATGGGGGTAGATAAGACATAGCCTATATCATTTACATCAATATTACGTGTTCCCCCATTGACCTCTACCATACATCTTCCATCATCAATCTCCACATCCTCATTAATACAATTAAACAATGTGGTTTTACCTGCGCCGTTACGTCCTAGCAAGCCATATATGTAACCAGTTTCAAAGGTAAAGGATGCACCACGAAGTACATCCTTTTTATCATATTTCTTCTTGATATTATCTAGAATAAGTTTCATACCGGTAATCCCCCTATATCATTTCCTTTAAATGTTATCTCTTACAAAATATAACATACGGTTGTTAGGAATTCAAGTATGTTTTAAACTCAGGTGCCTGACACCGTTCACATATTGTTCATACTTTTGACACCGGTACCTGACACCATACGCAGTTGGCCATACAATTTAAAATCTACCGTGCTTGATTTATTAACAAATCTCAGGGTTACATTTTCTTTATCTCCTACCAAATCCTTTGGTATAAGAATTCTTTCTTCATATACTTTTGGAGGCCATCCACCTATAGTTGTGTTCTCCATAATAAGGTTATCATCCACATATATCTCATAATCAACTGATTGACCCTCTTTTGCAAGCATTATCAAAATTTCATTTTCCTTGTGGGCTTTTACTTTCATTTTATAGGAGAAGTAACCTCCAGGGTTTGCTATACGACACTTATAACCATTCCTTGTAGTGGCAAATGTCTTCTCACCCTCCACCTGGTGCTGCAGTTCATATTGATCATTTCCAACAGGCAGAAGATCAACTGTGGCTAATTCTAGTTGTCGTTTCATTTCCTTCTCTTTTAGATATAATTGATAATCCTTAGAGTCTTTATCAAATATATTAAAGTAGATGCCATATCTTTCTTTATACTGTCTGAAATGAGGTCTAAATACAAGATTCTTATCTTCATCAGTGTTTTTTAAGTAAAATTCTAAAGAATCACCTTTTCTAACCAAGTGATTTTCTATATTATCTAACCACTCTTCCACCGTCATTCCTTGAATAAGCAGATAATCCTTAATATCCATATTACGGGTAGGTATAGTAACATCCACACCAGTATTAGACACTTCCATATCCTCGGCACCTAGACTTGCACTAAGGACTACTGGGCCGTATTTAAATGCTATTGCTTGTGGATTATCCTGCAAGGACTCATAGCTAAGAGCCATTTTCCAGGTTATATTAATAACATCACCTTTACTCCATTCTCTTTCAATATACACAAACCCATCTTTCCAAGTGATGCCTTCTTTTGATCCACCTACATCAATTATGTCATGACTTAAACTCCAATCTGGAATACGGAGTTTTAGGACAAAATCATTCTTATCCCCTACTTCTAAGATAGTAATATTGCTCTTCTCATTTTCAGGATAATTAGCTTCCATTTTTATTTTTAGGGACATATCCTCTAGAGTTAATTCAGAGCTAACATATCGTCCTATGGTAACCTCATATTTATTAGACTTATTAGCAATATAATAGATGGCATCATTTAACTTCGTAAAATTCTCCATACCAGTACCAGTACAGCACCAGAATTTATCATAAGGTGTTGAATATACTTTAAAATATCCCGTAGCCATAGGTTGAAAATACATGGTCATACCTGTCTCAGGATTTTGGGATGACAGAATTGCATTTGTAAGGGTATTGTCATAGAAATCAAGATACTTTTTCTCACCTGTAATCTGATATAGTCCCTTTGATAACTTTAACATGTTATATGTATTACAGGTTTCACAATTACAATTGGTTCTTTCTGCATCCAAAATATTTGGTTTGCCAAAATGCTCCCACTCACTATTTCCACCTGTTATATAGGTATGATTATTAACTACCATATCCCAGAAATTCTGTGCTGCGATTAGGTAAAATTCCTCGCAGTCATCAACTACCATATAACGTTTCATAGCTCCTACAAATTTGGGTATAGTAGTATTGGCATGGAGATCGCAAAGAATATCCCTGCCCTCATATATTTCTTTAAAAAGTTCTATTTCATCAAATTTATGTGCAGCTATAAGATGCTCTTTCTTACCTGTATGGGAATAAACATCATATAGACAATCATTCATACCACCATACTCTACCTTAAGTACCAATAGATTTAGCTGCTCATCCCATCCGGAAGATCTCTTATAAACCCAATCGGCCAGTTTATTCATAACATCATAGGCTTTCATATTGCCGGTAACTTCATATGCCAAGATAATACCTTCAAGAATCTTGTGCATGGTATACCAAGGAACCCAAGCAGGCTTACTATTTTCCACATTGTCAAACAGATACTCACCAGAAGCAAATAGATATCCACTGTCCAACTGCGAATGGGCCAACTCATCCACAATATAATCAATATCTCTACGGAGCTTTGGATTATTTGTTGATGCATATGCTTGAGATATGGCCGCCAGATAATGCCCCAACGTATGACCCTTAATCTCAGTGTTCTCCCATCCCGGATATACTTCCGCTTTTGCTTCAAGACCTTTTACCTCTCTAAATCCAGCTAGAAGTCTATCAATATCAAGGGAATCAAGATATTCTAATTCCTTTTGGAAAGCATTCTTATAATACTTATCGTTTACTACTACTTCATTCAAGCTTACTGATTTTGTCTTCACATTATGCATATTTACCTTATCTCCTATGTTTTGATATAAATATTATAGCAACTTTTTCTCCAATGTAAAAGGTGTCAGGCACACTTTACATTATGTTCACAATTTTGACACATGTACCTGGCACCAGACTCCATCTTGATAAACTACATTTTATTCCTTATAATACTGATTACAGGTAAACATAAAATACAATCAAATAAGAAAGGCATATTAATGTGTATGGAAAATACTATATTTGAAACTAAAGACTTGGCTTTTAATGCCCAAATATATTATCAGGATATAAAGATAATAAAGGACAAGGTGAATTTCATAGTTGGTCCCAGCGGAACTGGTAAATCATCTTTGCTTCGCTTGCTCAATGGAACCTTATCCCCTAGTGGTGGCGAGATTTATTATCAATCCACTAACATACTAGAGATGGATACTATAGAACTACGTAAAGAAGTGTCTTTAATCAGCCAATCTGTTTTCCTTTTTGATGAAAGTATAAGGGAGAACTTTAGGCTTTTTTATGATTATAGGGGGCTAGATAAACCCTCTGACCACATGATGGAAGAATATTTGAAAATATGTAATATTTCATTTTCCCTAGATAAAGATTGCACCACCATGTCTGGTGGAGAAAGGCAAAGGGTCTACTTGGCAATATTCCTATCTTTTATGCCTAAGGTAATTATGTTGGATGAACCAACCTCTGCCCTAGATAAAGATAATGGATTAACTGTAATTCAAAATGTGGTTGATTTTTGCAAAAATAATAACATTACAGTTATCATAATTAGCCACGACAACCATTTGACCCAATCATTTGGAGAAAATATTATTATTATCGGGAAGGAGGGTATAAATGAATAGTATTATTAAACTAGACATAATTCATTTTAGCCTAATATATCTACTTCTACTGATTATTCTGGCCATTATGAAGAAATCAAAGATTAATCAAACAAAGCTTTTATTACTAGCCAGCTTTAGAATGACAATTCAGTTAATTTTGGCAGGTTTGATTCTTACCTATATATTTGATAACCCCCATCCAGCATTTGTAGTCATATATCTACTGGGCATGATTGCTTTCTCTGTTCATAGAGTCTTATCTAAAAACAAAGATATCAATAAAAATTTCAAACTGGCAATAACTTTTTCCCTTGCTTTTTCAGGGGTTTTTATTCTAGGATACTTTGTTATGGTAGTGGTGGGTGAAAGTTTCTTTAGTCCCCAGTATACCATTCCTCTTGCAGGTATGATTATAGGTAATTCTATGACAGGTGCTACTTTAGGGATGAAGACATTTACAGAGGATATCAAGAATCAAAGAAATAAAATCGAAGCATTGTTAAACCTTGGAGTTACACCTAAGAAAATTCTTCTCCCCTTTGTTAACAATGCTCTTGAAACAGCCCTACTACCCACCATGAACAATATGCTAGGTATGGGAATTATATCTCTACCTGGAATGATGACTGGTCAAATACTATCTGGAACAGAGCCTACCACAGCTATCATGTACCAGATTGCTATTATGATAGCTATCTGTACAGCTGTGTGTTTAACAGTATTTTGTTCACTAACATTTGGTTATAAGACCTTATATAACAGTCGTAATCAGATAAAATTATAAATGAATAGGTGTCAGGTACCGGTGTCAAAATTATAAACATTTTGTAAACGGTGCCTGACACCTTATTTTTATTCTTGGGGATATACAAGTCCCCACTCTGACCTTATCTGATCCATTATTCTCATAATATCAAGTGTATCTTTAAGTGGAAGTTTATCACTTTCAAGCATATTTTCTCTTAAGCACCTATTCACTTCGTAAGCTTCATACTCATATCCATTCTCATGGTGTGGTTCATTGTAAGCCTCCACTAACTGGTTCTTAGAATCATATAGATATGCTTCTTCTGCTGACCAGAACTTAGGCACTACAAGCTTCCCCTCTTCTCCAATTATGACAGCATCGTAACCTGTCTCAATAGCAACGGATGAGCTTAAATCTGCCAGAACACCATCTTTATATTTCATAATAATTATATTCTGCTCATCTACCTGGGTTTGTCCAAACTCCGCACTGCTTATTATCTTATCAGGTAGACAATCCATCATGTGTACTACATAAGTTATTGGATAAACTCCTACATCAAGCAAAGCACCACCGGCCAAATCCGGATTATATAAGCGATTATTAGGATCAAAAGGCGAGCTATATCCAAATGAAATGCGAAAATGTCTAACCTTTCCTATCCTTCCATCTTTAATCCACTGCTTTACCTTAATTGTTACAGGCAGAAATTTTGTCCACATTGCCTCCATAATAAAGACCTTATGGTCCTTAGCCAGGGAAATTAAATACTCACTGTCTGCTACATTTACGGTAAATGGTTTTTCACACAGAACAGCTTTGCCATTTTTAATACATAGCTCTGCATTTGCCTTATGCTCTGTATGAGGTGTCCCAATATAGATAACATCAATTTCTTCATCCTTTACTAAGTCTTCATAACTGCCATAGGCTTTCTCAACCTGAAACTTTTCAGAAAACTCCTTAGCCTTATTTATGTTTCTAGAGGCAACTCCCACAAGCTTAGTATCTTTCATGGAATTTAAAGCCCTTGCAAATTTTGATGCTATTGATCCTGTTCCGATAATACCCCATTTTATCTCTCTCATAAGCTATACCTCCGTATTTGTTTTTATAATATCTAAGAGAATTTTATCATTAATTTATTAAAAGTACCAGCATCTCCATATTCAGCTAAACATTTCTACTTAAACACTTAAAAATATATGGTAATCTTTTCAAGTTTGATTTATTAATATAAATACTTGCTTATTTACATTTCCTATTCTATCATTATTAAGTTGTTTAATTTAAAAAGGAAGGTAATGACTTTGACTGAAGGAAAAATATCAAAAAAAATAATATTATTTGCCTTACCAATATTCTTGGGTAACCTATTTCAACAACTTTATAATGTTGTGGATTCACTTGTGGTTGGGAATGTGCTTGGTAAAGAAGCTCTAGCAGCAGTAAGTTCTACTGGTAGCTTGATTTTTTTAATTACTGGTTTTATAAATGGAATATTCGTAGGTGCAGGTGTTGTTATATCTAGATACTATGGTGCAAAAAAAGAAGAAAATCTATCTATTGCTGTTCACACCACTATAGCATTTGGACTTGTTGCCGGAATATTGGTTACCATCATTGGAATGGGCTTTACCCCATTATTTTTACGATGGATGGGAACTCCTGATGACGTCTTTATAAATGCGGTCTTATACTTGAGAATATACTTTGCTGGTGGAATTGCCATTGTTATGTATAATACCTGTATGGGAATATTCCAAGCAGTTGGTGACAGCAAACATCCTCTATATTACTTGATTACCGCAGCTACTATAAATGTGGTCTTAGATATATTATTTGTAGCTGTATTTGATTTTGGTGTAGGTGGTGCCGCTATAGCAACAGTTATTTCCCAATGTGTCAGTGCCATACTAGGATTTGTCAAGCTTACTAAAGTCCATGGAGTCCATAAGGTTTATATTAGGAAAATCAGTATAAACTTTAGCATGCTCAAAAACTTATTAAAAATGGGACTACCTACTGGTATTCAAAATTCTGTAATTGCCTTTGCAAATGTTATAGTTCAGTCAAATATCAATAGTTTTGAATCAGATGCTATGGCAGGTTGTGGAAGCTACTCTAAACTTGAAGGATTCGCCTTTTTGCCCATAACAAGCTTTAGCATGGCTCTTACAACCTTTATCGGACAAAATCTTGGGGCAAAACAATACGATAGAGTAAAGAAGGGGGCTAGATTTGGCTTATTCGGTGGCGTTTTTTTAGCAGAACTTGTGGGCATAACAATTTATATCTTGGCACCAACTTTAGTAGGTCTTTTTAATTCCCAGCCAGAAGTTATAAAATACGGTGTTATGCAGGGAAGAACAGTAAGCTTATTTTATTTTCTCTTAGCCCTTTCACACTGTCTTTCTGGAATACTTCGTGGTGCAGGAAAAACCCACATTCCTATGATTGTAATGCTTGTCAGCTGGTGCCTTATCAGAATAAGCTACATAACTATAGCGGTTCGCCTAGTTCCTGATATAAGGGTAATCTTCTGGGCTTATCCTCTAACATGGTTTATTAGCTCAGTAGTATTTCTTATATATTATAAAAAAGCAAATTGGTTATATAGCAATGTAATATAATAAGTCATAAGACCTTTATTACTATATGTGAATTAATAATTTACCCACATTAGCTTAATGGTCTTATGACTTTATACCTTCTATTCTTAAGTGTTAGTATAACTATTTATCTGTTTTTGAAAAAAGCATACTTAGTGTAATTGCTGCTCCTCCGAAAATGAAAACTAACATTAGCAAATATTCATATAAATTTCTTCTATGAAACACAAAACGAGTTCCAGCTATAATTGATGCTAATATTATGACTAGTCCTATTATAGTTATTATTTTAGCCATTATAGAATCAGGGTTGGCAAATATCCAGCATATACCGATAATAAAAGGAACTACAACAAGGCCCCCTGCACTAAATTGCCCGATCCTTATGCTGTAGAAACCAGTTGTAACAGTAACGCTTGACATAAACCAATATAGACCTGCAACCAACATGATTATTCCAGCTAAAAACCTTAGTAAACTATTTTTATTTCTTTTCACCTTATCACCCCTATTTTTATTATGTATGTATTAGTAGAAGATGCTAATTATATTGCTGTGTATTAGAAGTCCGATTTTGCATTTAGATTTCTTATACATATATAGCTATATAGGAGATTTTAGCATAATGATGTATAAAATGCCACATTTCTTATGTTTTGTTAA
>JAAYNY010000184.1 GCA_012520635.1 Clostridiales bacterium
CACCGGAAGGTTTTCGCATAGGTACTTTATATACTAGAGAAAAGATTAATGAGGCATTGGAGCTTCCCATGCCCCAGAGACTAGACATAGTTCCCAGTACTGATTTATCAGGTCATGGAACCCATGTTGCTGGTATTGCAGCTGGCAATGGTAGAGCAAGTAATGGTAGGAATAGGGGGGTAGCCTCTTCAAGTGAATTGCTTGTGGTAAAGCTTGGTGAATCCCTAAGTGACTCATTTCCCAGGACTACACAGTTGATGGAGGCTATAGAGTTTGTTGTTAGGTATTCTATAAGAGTTGGAAAGCCTCTAGCAGTAAATATTAGTTTTGGTAACAATTATGGCTCCCACACCGGTAGATCTATACTAGAAAATTATATTGATGATATATCAAGTATGGGAAGAAGTAGCATAGTTATTGGAACTGGTAATGAAGGAGCGGAAGGAAATCATGCCCAAGGAATTCTTAGAATGGGTAGTATAGAGGTAGTTGATTTTACTATAAGTGATTTTGAGTTTTCCCTTAATTTACAGATATGGAAAAACTATTATGATCATTTTGATATAACAATCATAGCACCCAATGGAGTTAGAGTTGGACCGATTCCCACAATACTTGGAACACAGCAATTTAGGATTGCTCAGACAAATATGTTTTTGTATTATGGGGAGCCTACTCCATATAATGGGCAGCAGGAAATATATATTGAGTTTATCCCAGTGGCTAATTATGTCAATTCTGGTGTGTGGAGGATTGAGATGGTGCCAAGACAAATAGTAGTAGGAAATTATGATATGTGGTTACCCTCAGGTGGAGCTAAAAACCCTGCCACAAGATTCACCCTATCTTCAGAATATACAACACTTACCATACCGTCAACAGCTCTTAGGTCAATAGGAGTGGGAGCATATAATGGCTTTACAGGAGGTTTGGCTCCGTTTTCGGGTAGAGGATTTACCCGTGATTCAAGAGTTAAGCCGGATATAGTAGCTCCAGGAGTTGATATTAATTCTTGCTCTCCAGGAGGAGGTTATAGTGTAAGATCTGGTACATCTATGGCTACACCCTTTGTTACGGGAGCTGCTGCCTTGTTAATGGAATGGGGTATTGTTCAGGGAAATGACCCTTATCTGTACGGAGAAAAATTAAAAGCCTATCTTATTGATGGAGCCAGACAGTTAAGAATTGAGAATATATATCCCAATAGAACTATTGGTTATGGTGCTCTTTGCCTTGAAAATACTTTTAGGAATATATTCGTGTAGACAAGACATGGGAAACGTCCCCCTGTCTTGTCTATTCTTTATTTCTAATCTCTGCTATTTTTGCCATTAAGAGTACGATAATCGTAAGCAAAATAATAACAGCAAATATACTACCCATTCCTTTACCCATTATTTCTAATGCGTACATAATATTTTCATTCATAAATAGTAACTCCTCTCTTTATGCCATGCTTGCTAGAATTTGACTGACTAACTTAATTATAACACCGCCTGCTACAACTGAAGCAATCTGGCCGGATACGTTAGCACTAATAGCATGCATCAAAAGGTGATTTGAGGGATCTTCTTTTAATCCCATTTTCTGAACAACCCTTGCAGACATAGGAAAAGCTGAGATGCCTGCTGCACCAACCATTGGATTAATCTTTTTATCCTTTTTCAAAAACAAGTTAACTATCTTTGCAAATAATACGCCACCAATAGTGTCAAATATAAATGCGAATAATCCTAGAGCCATAATAAGTAGAGTTTCTTTGGTGACAAACTGATCTGCCTGCATACTAAATGAAATAGTAATACCTAATAGCAAAGTAATAAGATTTGCTAGGGTGTTTTGAGCAGTTTCTGATAGAGCATTTAGAACTCCACATTCACGAATTAAGTTACCGAACATAAGAAATCCTACCAATGCTACAGAAGTAGGTGCCACAAGTCCTGCTACAAATGTTACAATAATGGGAAATAAAATTCTTGTGGTTTTTGTTACAGCTTTTGGATTGTAATCCATACGGATTAAGCGTTCCTTCTTAGTTGTTACCATCTTAATGGCAATTGGCTGAACAATCGGAACCAGTGCCATATAGGAATATGCTGCTACTGCAATTGCCCCCATATACTTAGAACTTAGAATCTTTGAAACTAGTATTGATGTAGGACCATCTGCAGCACCAATCATACCTATGGAAGCGGCATCATTAAGATCAAATCCTAGGATAACTGCAAACATGATGGTGATAAAGATACCAAATTGTGCGGCAGCACCAAATAGAAACATAGTAGGGTTTGATAATAATGGTCCAAAGTCAATCATAGCTCCGATACCAATGAACAATAGAATAGGTAATGCTTCTGAGGCTTCAATACCAGCTTCGAATAGCCACTCAATAATTCCGGGTGCTTCCTCACTTAATCCTTCTAGTGGTTGATTAAGTACACCTGAAAAAGGTAGGTTAACCAATATAGCACCAAATCCCATGGGGAGTAGAAGTGAAGGTTCATAACCCTTAACAATGGCTAGATAAATAAGTATTAGGCCAACAGCATACATTACCAATTGCTGAGGTGTAATAGCTAAAAAGTTCTCATAAAGAAATTCCATACCTAAGTCCTCCTTAGTTTATCTATGGTTTTTGCGTTTAAGCAGACAAAACAGCTATGGGCAAAGAAGGAATAGAGCATTTTTAGTAGTAGATATATCCATAGTTTGTCCATGGGTTTTGTTGTTGAACACAATAAAACCTATTGAAATCTGTTTAATTGTAGCTCAATTATAAGGGACAGTCAATAATGATTGATAAATTTACGGCATATTTGAGATTATAGACATTTATTCTATATCTCCTGCTCATATATAAATTCAATTCATCATATAGTAGATATTGCATAAAAAATATAAAAACTTAAGAACATATTTTCCAGTTTATTCTTGCAGAAGTTTCCTGAACATGTTAATATCAAAATTGTGGAGATATCCGCCAAAATTATAATAGGGAGATGAGTTAATTGAATAATGATTTAACATTTTTTCAGATTTTAGCAATTGTTATTTCGGTAGCCGCATTTGCTGTGGCTGTGTGGCTCTACCGTTGGGTTGTAAAGCAATCATCATCCAACAAAAAAGTAGCTGAAGTAGGACAATTAATTAAAAATGGCGCTAATACCTTCCTAAAAAAGGAGTATAGAGCCATAGCTCGTTTTTCCGTAGTAGTTTCTTTATTGATTTTATTATTTTTACCTTCCCCGATTTGGAATGGGGACGCAATGAGCAATATTATAATGGCTGTTTCGTACATATTTGGTACTGTGTTTTCTGCAATAGCAGGAAAGATTGGTATTGATGTTGCTACAATTGCAAATGTAAAGTCTGCAGAAGCAGCCACCAAAGGAATTAAACCTTCCTTTATGGCTGGATACCGAGGCGGTGCCGTTATGGGTATGGCTGTTGTAGGAGGTAGTCTACTAGGAGTAACACTGGTTCTTATGCTTACAGGAGACACTTCTGCTTTATTAGGATTCTCATTTGGTGCCAGTTCCTTAGCTTTGTTTGCTAAGGCAGGTGGCGGAATATTCACAAAGACAGCAGACGTAAGTGCTGACTTAGCAGGTAAAGTGGAATTGGGTATCCCAGAAGATGACCCAAGAAACCCTGCTGTTATAGCTGATAATGTAGGTGACAATGTAGGTGACGTTGCTGGTATGGGTGCTGACTTATTTGACTCCAATGTAGCTTCTATGGCTGCTGCCCTTGTTATGGCTGCTTCCATGGATAATTCAGAGAAGAATATGGCACTTGTAATATGCTATGCAGCTATAGGTTTATTAGCTTCAATTATTGGCGTATTTACAGCTAACATGAAAGAAGGGGGCGACCCTACAAGAGCCCTTAATATGAATACTTATGTTACAACTGCAATATATGGTGTGCTGACTGCAGTAGCAACTTACGCATTTGATTTTGAATGGCGGATTTGGGGTGCAAGTGCAGTAGGCTTACTTGTAGGTGTAGTTATTGGCCTTGCCAGTGACTATTTTACCAATGACAATAAGAAACCTGTTCATGAGGTGGCTAAAGCCAGTGAATCAGGTCCTGCATTTACCATTACATCAGGTATATCCTATGGACTATATAGTATACTTCCTGCCATGATAGGTATAGCTATATCTGCACTAGTTGCATACAAGTTAGTTGCTCCCCTAGGTCTAGCAAGTGGTAACGAAGTTACCTATGGTATGTATGGAATATCGATGGCAGCAGTAGGTATGCTATCTATAGTAGGTATGATAATCTCAAACGATGCCTATGGTCCTATAGTTGATAATGCCCGTGGCCTTGTTGAAATGGGTAATTTAGGAGACAAAGCTTTAGAAATTACAGACTCCTTAGATAGTGCTGGTAATACTGTTAAAGCTGTTACTAA
>JAAYNY010000185.1 GCA_012520635.1 Clostridiales bacterium
ATCGGGCTTTTCTCGAATCTTGCGCCTGCCGCAGATTATCTCTTTGAGAATTGTGGAGCGCGTCTTGCACCCTTTAAGCCGTACTTCTTTCTTTCCTTCATACGAGGGTCTCTTGTTAAGAAACCTGCTTTCTTTAATGCTGGACGAAAGTCTGTATCTACCTGTAATAAAGCTCTGGATATTCCATGACGGATAGCACCTGCTTGGCCAGTAAATCCACCGCCTCTTACATTTACCAAAACATCAAACTTATCTTGGTTATCTGTTAATTCTAGAGGTTGACGTACAATCTTCTTCAATGTATCTAGACCGAAATACTCGTCCATTTCTCTTTTATTTATAGTAACCTTACCAGTACCTGGTAATAGATATACTCTGGCAACACTACTTTTTCTTCTTCCTGTTCCATAATATCTTGCCTTAGCCAATGTTATTTCCTCCTTTCAACCTTCCCTATTAATATTTAATCTCTAATGTTTCCGGTTTCTGAGCTGCATGAGGGTGCTCAGATCCAGCATATACATGTAATTTCTTCAGCATGTTTTTTCCTAAAGGTCCTTTTGGAAGCATTCCTTTAACTGCAAGAGTAATTACATCTTCAGGCTTCTTAGTCATCATTACTTCTAATGTTGTCTCTCTAACACCGCCAACATGACCGGAATGGTTGAAATATGTCTTCTGTTGTAATTTCTTACCTGTAACTTTAATCTTATCTGCATTTACTACTATTACATAATCACCTGTATCAATAAAAGGTGTATAAGTAGGCTTATGTTTACCTCTTAATACTCTGGTAATCTCGGATGAGAGACGTCCTAATGTATGTCCTGTAGCATCAACTACATACCATTTCTTTTCTATAGTCGATGGGCTAGCCATATAACTCTTCATGGGTTTTCCTCCTTATGAAAATATAATTCGTATTTTCACTCTCTTTACATTCTAAAATCGCAACAATCCAATTTTGTTGCATAAGTCAAACATCTTACGTTCATTTCAAACACTTTTAGCCGGGGCTGTGGCAAAAGTATTTTGTCACGTCACATTTCTGTATTATATTACATGTTGCCAGGTGTGTCAAGGATATTTATCTAAATTTCCTGAACAAACTCCACTCCGTCTAGATTTGATATCTCAGATATCACATCAACTTTTACTTTCCTTTCTTTTAGTCTTATACTTATAATCCCTGCAATTTGTGCATTTTCAGTATATGAGGGTTTTATTAGTTCAATGGAATCAATCATCATATCTAGACCTTTTAATGCATCTAAAACCATTGTAACCCTTACCGACTTAGAAAATTCCATATATAAGTCAATAACTTTTGATTTGGATAGCAAAAAATTATCAATTCTATGTAGGATAACAGTGGCAAATGTTATCATAATACATCCAATTATAGCTGCCTTATAAAAACCTATTCCTATGGCCAGACCCATACATGCAGTTGCCCATAGGCCTGCTGCCGTAGTAAGACCTTTTACCTGATGTCTACCGGTAACAAGGATTGTACCTGCTCCCAAAAAACCAATCCCTGATATAACTTGTGCCCCCATCCTAGTAGGATCACTTACCCCAAACTCCTCAAAGATATATTGATTTGTCATAATGGCCAGCGTGGATCCTATACATACAAGAATATGCGTTCTAAATCCTGCAGGACGTCCCGACCTTCCCCTTTCAAATCCAATTATACCTCCAAGTATTACAGCAAGTAACAATCTCACTATTATTGTAGTATCATTAATAGAAGATAAATCTGTAGAAAACTCAAACATAGCATCACTCCCAGATCACAAAATCAATTACTCATTATCATATTCTATTTTAACTAATGTAAGTCCATGGGCAGGGGCAGTAGGTCCAGCTAAGCTTCTATCAAGTCCATTAAGCATCTTCTCCACTTCCTTAAGGGACTTTGCCCCTCTACCTACCTCAATCAATGTTCCTGCAATTATACGAACCATATTATACAAAAAGCCATTTCCAACAACTCTAACTTTTATCATATCTTGGTCCTTTTCAACCCTTAGATCATAAATTCTTCTTACCGTATCTGATACTTGGGTTTTTACAGAACAAAAACTCTTAAAATCGTGCTCCCCTATTAAAAGACCAGCAGCTTCATCCATAGCATTTACATCAAGATCATAATAAACAAAATTAGAATAAAGCCTCTTTGTTGGTAGGGATATGCTTCTATTTAATATATTGTATTCATAGGTCTTTTTGCTATTAACCCTTCTAGGATGAAAGTCTTTTGAAACCTCTACTGAGCTTTGAACTCTAATATCCCACGGTAGATGCTGATTCACCGCATATGATATTTTTTCAGCTGGTATCATGGTATTTGTATCAAATACAGCTACATTTCCCAGAGCATGAACACCTGAATCAGTACGACTTGCCCCTATTACAACAATCTCTTCATTTAATAGGGTTGATAGTGCCTGATTTAATACTCCCTCTACGGTCACTTCCTCAGGCTGCACTTGCCAACCACAATAACTAGTTCCATCATATGCAACTACTAATTTAATTCTCTTCATATATACACTCCAACGGTGTCAGGTACCTGTGTCAAAATTGTGAACATTCCGTGAACGGTGCCAGGCACCCGTATTTTATAATATCACTGGTAAACGATCTTCAAATATACTTATAACTATTACAACTGCCAAATATGCCAACAATACTATATAAGCTAGGCCATCTCTTCCTTCATAGCGGAGGGGTTTCATCTTTGTTCTACCTTCGCCACCTCGGTAGCATCTAGCCTCCATAGCCATAGCCAGGTCATTGGCTCTTCTAAAGGCTGAAACAAATAATGGTACCAATAATGGTACAAGTCCCTTGGCTCTTTTTATTATGCCTCCGGATTCAAAGTCTGCACCTCTTGCCATCTGAGCCTTCATTATTTTATCTGTTTCTTCAAGTAATATAGGTATAAAACGAAGTGCAATTGACATCATCATAGCTATCTCATGAACTGGAACCTTAATACGTCTTAGGGGCCATAACAAGCGCTCTAATCCGTCTGTAAGTTGGTTTGGAGTTGTTGTAAATGTCATTAAGGATGAACCAAGTATGAGATATGTGAGTCTGATTCCCATAAATAAGGCGGAATGAAGCCCCTGTCTTGTTATCTTTAAAAAACCTACTTGAAGGAGAACATCTCCAGGTGTAAGGAGCAGATTAAAGGTCATGGTAAATAGAAGTATGACTATAATTGCCTTTAGTCCCCTTGCAATAAATTTAAATGGCACTTTTGACATCTTAATTATTGACGCCAAAAATATTGTGACAGCAATATATCCATAAAATGTATTAAATAAAAATATTGATATTATAAATATCAGCGTTCCATTAAGTTTTAGTCTTGGATCCAGACGATGTAGGATGGAATCTGCTGGATAATATTGTCCTATTGTAATATCTCGAATCATAACTTTCCCACTTTCTCTAGGTAAAAGTATTCCTGTAAATACATATACTAATTGTTAATATATTTTAAAATATCTTCTTTTGCCTCGGCCACTGTAGTTGCATCAGTATTTATATCCAAGCCTTTTGCTTTTAATTCATTCGTTATATAAGTAACCTGAGGTGCTGCCAAATACATCTCTTCTAGTTCTTTATATCTTGCAAACACTTTCCTTGTCTCTTGATCCATAACCAAGTTACCCTTATTCATAACCAGAATCCTGTCTACATATTTTGCAACATCTTCCATACTATGAGTCACTAATATTACAGTGAGCCCCTTTTCTTTATGAAGATTTGCTACCTGACCAAGGATTTCATCTCTTCCCATAGGATCCAGGCCTGCTGTAGGTTCATCAAGAATTAATACTTCAGGTCTCATGGCCAAAATTCCAGCTATAGCTACTCTTCTTTTTTGCCCACCTGATAGTTCAAATGGAGAGGCATCAAGTAGATCTTCACCTATTCCAACCATCTTAAGAGCCTCATAGGCACGAAGTTCAACTTCTAGTTTGTCCAGTCCAAGATTTTTTGGTCCAAAACATACATCCTTAAAGACAGTAGTCTCAAAAAGCTGATGTTCAGGATATTGGAACACCAGTCCTACCTTACTTCTTAATTCTCGCATACTGTAGTTGCTGTCATAAATATTCTGTCCTTCATAATAAATCCCACCACTACTGGCTTTAATTAGCCCATTCATATGCTGGATAAGAGTTGATTTACCGGATCCTGTGTGTCCAATTAGACCAATAAATTCTCCCTTACTTATCTTTAGATTTATATCTTTTAGAGCATGTTGCTCAAAAGCCGTACCACTGCTGTATACATAATTTATATTATCAAAAACTATCTGCAAATTTATCACCTACCATCATATTAAATCCTATTTAACTATTATCTCTTGATTTTCCCTAAAGCTTCTACCAACTCTTCTACATATAATATTCCCTTAGGAATATCGAGCCCTGCCTTTCTTAACTCATAGGCTAACTCTGTTACTTGGGGAACATCCAAGCGGTAGCTTTTAAGCTTGTCAACCTCAGAAAATATCTCTCTGGGACTTCCTTGTAAGACAACTTGTCCCTTATTCATAACAAATACTTTATCAGCATTTATCACCTCGCTCATATGATGAGTTATAAGAATAACTGTGATATTATCCTGCTGATTAAGCTTGTGTATGGTTGAAATAACATCATTTCTACCATCTGGATCTAACATTGCGGTAGGTTCATCTAATACTATACACTCAGGTTTCATAGCCATAATACCTGCTATTGCCACTCTTTGTTTTTGTCCACCAGACAGTTTATTGGGAGACTTGTCTCTATGCTCCAACATATTAACTGCCTCCAGGCTTTTTTCTACCCTTTGCCAAATCTCATCTGTTGGTACTCCTAGATTCTCTGGTCCAAATCCTACATCTTCTTCTACAACAGTAGCAACTATCTGGTTATCTGGATTTTGAAATACCATTCCAGCTGACCTTCTTATCTCCCAGATGTTTTGTTCTTCAGAAGTGTTTAATCCATTAACCCATACTGTTCCTTCAGTAGGATATAGAATAGCATTAATATGTTTTGCAAGAGTGGATTTTCCGGAACCGTTAGCTCCAAGTACAGCTATAAAATCACCCTTCTTAACATCCAGGTTTACTCCGTCTATGGCTCGATTTATAGATTCCACATTGCCTTCTTCATCTCTTCTTATATATTCAAATGCTAGATTTTCAACTTTAACCATTTCCATTACTATCAACCTCCACGGAACTAATGCCCGGATCTTTGTAGATACTTTTACTGTATCCAATATAATGTTTTATTTGCCAATTGTAAAGCATTATATTAAAAAAGGGACGTTAACCTTTATAAGTTTTACGTCCCCTAATATCTACAATTTCTGCATCTGAGTAGTAATTTACCTTATACTAACTCTATAATAACTTCCATTGCAGCATCGCCCTTACGAGGGCCGATTTTAACTATTCTTGTATATCCACCATTACGGTTTGAATACTTGGGTGCAATTTCATCAAAAAGTTTATCAGATAAGTTGATAGACTTTGTATTTCTCTTTCTACCTGCATTTTCTTCAGGTACTTCAGTAATAGGGTATAGGTACTTCATCATCTGCTTTCTTGCATGAAGACGGGAAGCATTATCCTTCTTTATTGTCTTTTCAACTTCGTCATATACGGTAACTTTCTTACCATCTACAACTTCCTTAACTCTTTTGCCATCTTTATCCTTACGTGCAACCTTAGCTGTTACCGTAACATTTTCAAAGTTATCTTTTTCTTTTACAGCAAGTGCTATCATACCTTCCGCAATTTTGCGGATTTCTTTAGCCTTGGCTTCGGTTGTAACGATTTTACCATGATATAATAAATTCGTAACCTGGTTTCTAAGTAAAGCTTTTCTTTGGCTTGATGTTCTGCCAAGCTTTCTATAACCTGCCATCTCTTTCCCTCCTTTGAATCATTTCCTGACTGATTTAATCATCGCTCTGTTTTAAGGTTAAACCGAGCTCTTTCAGTTTGGTCAATACTTCTTCTAAAGACTTACGTCCAAGGTTTCTAACTTTCATCATATCCTCAGCTGTCTTGTTAGTAAGTTCTTCAACAGTATTGATTCCTGCTCTCTTCAAGCAGTTATAAGAGCGAACTGATAATTCCAATTCGTCAATATTCATCTCGAGTACTTTTTCTTTTTCGTCGTCTTCCTTCTCTACCATAATCTCTGCAGTCTTTGCATGTTCTGATAGATCAATGAAAGAATCTAGATGTACACTTAATACCTTAGCAGCTAAACTAAGAGCTTCATCCGGTACCAAAGTAGCATCTGTGTAAACATCCAAGGTTAATTTATCATAGTCAGTAATCTGCCCTACACGGGTATTCTCAACAGATAAATTAACCCGTTCTACAGGAGTATAAATGGAATCAATGGGTATAACTCCTATGGGCAGGTCATCTTTTTTGTTTCTTTCAGCACTAACATAACCTCTACCATTAGTAATTGTAAGTTCCATATATAATCTACTGTCTGCGCCGCCACATAAAGTAGCAATCACTTGGTCTGGATTAAGTATCTCGATATCCGGGTCAGCCTGTATATCCCCTGCTGTAACTACTACTTCGCCTTCAGCCTCAATATAAGCAACTTTGGGCTCATTCGTATCACTAGTATTTCTGATTGCTAGATTCTTGATATTCATGATAATCTCAGTAACGTCTTCCTTAACGCCTGGGATTACACTAAACTCATGAACCACTCCGTCTATCTTAATCTGACTTACTGCTGAACCTGGTAAGGAAGAAAGCATAATTCTTCTAAGGGAATTACCTAAGGTTGTACCATATCCTCTTTCTAATGGTTCTACCACAAATCGGCCAAATTTTTTATCTTCGGAAATTTCTGCAATCTCTATTCTGG
>JAAYNY010000186.1 GCA_012520635.1 Clostridiales bacterium
ATACTGGGTAAGTTGCAAATTGATTTTAAAAACCTTCAGGAGATACGTCTTAGAATTAATAGCCCTCTTATTATTAATTATTGCAATCGGGAGTACTTTGTATCTGAGGACTCAAAGCTTGTGGATGCTCCTTCAATGGGAATTCTAATTACGAGAAATGAAATTAAGGAAACCATGGAGTATATAAGTAATTATTCCCTTTATGCTTTTGAGGAGGAGATACGCCAAGGCTTCATAACCATTAATGGAGGTCACCGAATAGGTATTACGGGAAAGACCATAATTTATGAAGATTTGGTTAAATCTATGAAGCATATTTCCTTTATTAATATAAGGCTTGCTCATCAGGTTAAGGGGTGTGGGGATATTGTCATGCCTTATATAGTAAATGAATCATATCAAGGAATATATAATACTCTTATTATATCTGCACCAAGGTGTGGAAAGACAACCCTACTTCGTGATATCATTCGGCAGATTTCCAATGGATATTCCAAGCTAAAGGGTATGAATGTAGGAGTGGTGGACGAGCGTTCTGAGATAGGGGCCTGTTATATGGGGGAGCCACAAAATGATCTAGGTATTAGGACAGACATTCTAGATTGTTGTCCTAAGGCAAAGGGAATGATGATGTTGATAAGATCCATGTCTCCTCAAGTTATTGCTGTTGATGAGATAGGCTCTAGAGAAGATCTTGATGCTATTGACTATGTGATAAGTTGCGGGTGCAAATTAATTGCTACTGTCCATGGAAGTTCATTAGAGGATGTGAAGAACAAGCCCGTTCTAGGAGAGTTGTTAAAAGAGAGATTGTTTGAGCGATATATCGTACTTAACAATGTTAGTAGAATAGGACATGTAGAGGATATATATAATTCCTTAGGTGAGAAAATATATTCACATGGTTACGAAGAAAGGGAGTAGGATATGGAGATTACAAAGGTAGTAGGTTGTATATTGATTATTCTATCATCAACTTTAATGGGTTTTTATTATAGTAATCAGCTAAAATGCAGGATTGAAGATTTAAGGGAAGTAAGGAAGTTGATTGTACTATTACGTGGAGATATTAGATATAGCAACACTCCTTTACCAGAGGCCATAAGTTCTATCGCAAGAAGACATGAGGGGTCCTTTAAAAGTTTTTTTACTAAGGTATCTGAAAAGCTTGGTGAGTTTGGTGGTAGTACCTTTGCCCAGATCTGGAAAGAGGCTGTAGAAGAGGAACTATTGGAGACTTGCTTAAGCAAGCAGGACAAGTCACAGTTAATTCAGTTTGGTGAGAATCTAGGTTATCTAGATAAAGAAATGCAGATGAATACTTTGAATTTATTTATCTTACAAGTAGAAGAGGAGATTAAAGAACTTACAAAAACAGCTAAGGAAAAAGTGTATCTATATAACAGTTTAGGTATTATGACAGGAATTTTTATAACAATCATATTGTTGTAGGTTTTTATACAAATAAGTGAATTTCACGAAAGCTTCTGTCTATGAAGTATGGGGGTAAAAATGGATATATATTTAATATTAAGAATAGCAATAGTGGGAATATTGGTTTCCATATTAAATCAAATATTAAAGCAGGCAAACAGGGACGAATTGGCCTTTATGACAAGCTTAGCAGGCCTTATGTTAGTTTTGTTTTGGCTTATTCCATATATAACAGAGTTGTTTTCTACATTTAAGGATCTATTTGGCATGATTTAGTTCTTCATAGGAGGTTAGATAAAATGATTGATATAGCTCTTATAAGTCTTATAGCGGTGATAATGGCCATACTTTTTAAGAAAGGGAAGGAGGAGTATTCCCTATATATAAGTATTGCTGCCTGTATAATCATTCTCCTCCTTGGTATAGGAAAGTTAGAAACTATCTTAGATAGCATAAAACGGCTACAGGAATATATTAATATCAATAACACCTACATCAATATACTCATTAAAATCATTGGAATTACCTATGTTACTGAGTTTGCCGCAGCCTTATGCAAGGATTCAGGATACGGTGCCATAGGAAATCAAGTGGAGTTGATTGGTAAGATTTCAGTTCTGGCCATGAGCATGCCAATCCTAATGGCACTACTTGATACAATTAATAATTTTCTTGTAGTTAGCTAGGAAGGCATGGTGACATTTTGTATATGATAAGAATAGATATTAATTCTAAATACATAAAGATTCTTGCCATTATTCTTATTAGCTGGATTATAAGTCTATATGGTACAAGCTTAGCCTATGGATCATCTGATTTGGATGGTGCTATTGATTACGATGATATTCAGGATTCTATTGATAATATAATGGATAGTAATGAAGCCATGAACTTTGGGAATTATGTGCAAAGACTAATAAAAGGACAAGAGTCATTTTCCATTACAGCTATTGGAAGTAAGTTGTTAGCCCAGGTTAGGGGAGAACTTAAGGCTAATATAAGTACCTTTGGTCAGATAATTGCCATATCCCTAATAGCCGCCATATTTACCAACCTATCCATGGCATTTAAGTTCAATCAGGTATCTGAAACGGGATATTATGTTACATATATTCTTCTGTTTGGACTATTGATAACTTCCTTTATTGGAGCCTCTAATATTGCTGCTAAAGTAATTAGCCAGCTGTTAGATTTTATGAAAGCCTTGGTTCCATCATATTTTATGTCGGTGGCTTATTGTTCGGGAAGTATGACTTCCTTTGTGTTTTATGAGGCAACACTTATTATTATTACTTTGGTGGATTTAGTCATTATTAAACTGGTTATTCCCCTGATTAACTTTTATCTTATCATAGTACTGGCTAATAACCTCTCAAAGGAGGACATGCTGTCTAGACTGGCAGGACTTATTGAAACAATTATTCAGTGGGTTCTTCGAAGCCTACTGGCAGCAGTAATAGGATTTAATACAATCCAAGGCTTGATTGTTCCGGTGGCTGATCAAATAAAAAGATCCACATTTTATAAAGCCACATCTGCTATACCTGGAGTAGGAGGAGCAATAGGTGGTGTTACAGAAGTTGTAATAGGTTCAGGAATACTTCTGAAAAATGCAATTGGAGTTGCAGGTCTTATGGTAATTATAATAATATGCGTACTTCCTATAATAAAACTAGCTGTAGTTACCTTGATATATAGATTAAGTGGTGCTGTACTACAACCTGTATCGGATAAAAGAATTATTGAGTGTATTAGTGCAACAGCATCCTCAACCCAATTACTTCTTAAGTCGGTGATTATAGGTGCAGTCCTATTATTATTAACAATAACTATAGTTGCCATATCAACAGGAAAAGTGATTTAGAAAAGGGGGATCTTATGGAATTTGTATATGAATGGGTAAGAAATATTGTAATTTATTTAATACTTAATACTGTAATTATGAATCTATTAGGCAGCAGTAGCTATAAAAAGTATGTAAGCATTGTATCTGGTATGATCTTGTTATTAATAGTATTATCCCCATTTTTAAAATTACTTAGGATGGATGGGATTATGGATTATTACCTAAATTCTAATATATATAATTCAGAAGCAAGGGATTTTAAAAGAGAATTAAAGCTTATGGAAGATAAGCAAAGAGATGAAGTTTTTACAGACTATAAGGAAAAGATAAAAGAGCAAGTGGAGGAACTTATATCGAAAGATGGTCTTTATATATATGATTTTGATCTAGTGATGAATATGGATGAAGACAGTGAGGACTTTGGACATATTAAGGATATTAAAATTGAGGCAGGGTATGAAAAATATGAAAGTGCCCCTGTTCAAAAGATAAGTATAGATAGAATTGTTATATCTGAAAAAGCTCTACAAAAGATAGATTCACCTGAGGAAATTCAAATAAAAAACAAGTTATCAGACTTCTATAATATGGAACAAGATAATATAAATATTAATATACAAAGATAATAAAGGAATGTTTACTATCTTTGTAGAATGGAGTTGTTATGGAAAAGAAGAAAATATCCCTAAAAGATATTGGAATGCCGAAGCTAATAATGATGCTTGTGGCAGGGATTTTGCTTATTATTCTAACATTCCCAGGCTTATTGGGAGGGGATAAGGGGAAAGAAGATAAAAAAACAATCACAGAATCATCACTTTCGCAAATTGGTACGAATACGACAAGCTATGACTCGAATACCTATATAGCAGAATTAGAAAATAGGCTTGAGAGCATCCTTAGGAAGGTAAGTGGTATTGGAGAAGTAGAGGTTATGATAACCCTAAAAAAATCCAAGGAGCAGATTCCCCTTAAAGATGCACCATATACTAGGGATGACTCAGATGAAGATGATGGGGAGGGTGGAAGCAGAACAAATAGTCGTATCCAGAAAGAAGAAAGTACTGTTATGGTTACAAAGGATGGGGACACCCAGCCATACATATTACAAGAGGTAGAACCTGAGATTGAAGGTGTTCTAGTCATTGCCGAAGGCGGGGATAATATTCTAATAATAAAAGATATTGTAGAGGCTGCAGAGGTATTATTTGATATTCCTGTGCATAAAGTTAAGGTAATGAAAATGAGTGACGGTATTAAATGATCAGGAGGTTTATAAATGAAAAATATATTCAAAAAAAATCAAATCATAATTACTGCCCTTGCAATTATGATAGTGATTGCCGGTTATCTAAGCTTTACCAATAGTGATGAACCGGACAACAAAGATTCTTTAGTTACCTCAAATCCGGATTATGATATTGTAACCGGACTAGAAGGTGATGAGTTTGCTCAAAGTACTACTGATATAGGAGATACAGATAATAATGACACAACAAATGATGAAACAGGAGATACCCTTAATGAAACCTTAGATGAGAATGGTGACGTGAATATTTTAGAAACTGAAGATGATAATGATGAAACAACTCCTGTCAATGTTGAAGAAAATGCCGATATACAAGAACTAGGAGAGGCTTCTGAAGATGATGTTTTAGCAACAGCCAATGAAGTTACAGATACGGGTGAACTAAAGGTTGATGAGGTTCCAGGAGAGGCAGTTCTTGCAAGTACTACTTTGGATGGTGGATTCTTTGTAAGCAAAAGACTTGAGAGAGAACAAGACAGAGCAAGGAGTAGGGCAGATCTTAAAGAACTTATAGAAAGCTCTAATATATCTGAGGCATCTAAGGAACCGATTATTGATAGGATGATTGAACTTACCAATATAGCAGAGATAGAAAATAATACAGAGCTTATGTTAGAAGCTAAGGGCTTTGCAGATGCCATGGTAACTATGAATGCAGATAAAGATGTAAATGTGGTTATTAATACCCCTTCACTTTCAGACCAACAAGTGGCTATTATAGAAGATATTGTAATGACAGAAACTAAAGTATCTATTGATAAAATTACAATAAATCCTGTTGTAGTAGCTGAATAATGAAAATATTTATTAATAATTGCAAAAGATGAGAAGTTTGGTATAATACTATATAACAAATGTAAGATTATAGTTATATAGGAAGACCAGATAATGTGTAACATAGGAGGTAATCACTGTGAATAAAGAAACGGAAAACAGGAACACATATAAAATACATGAAAATGGTAGTGTTGGTGAGGTTCAGATTGCAGATGAAGTTGTTGCATCTATTGCAGGGCTTGCAGCAACAGAGGTAAAAGGCGTTAGTTCCACAAGCGGAAATGTAACCAATGAAATTGTGGGCAAATTCAGTAAAAAGAACTTGGCTAAAGGAGTTAAAGTTTCAGTTAGTCCAGATGAAGTATCGGTAGATATGGCTCTTACATTAGATTATGGATATGGAATTGCTGAGACAGCTAAACAGGTACAAGAAAAGGTTAAACTTGCTATAGAGAATATGACAGGACTTAAAGTTAAGGAAGTAAATATAAGGATAGCAGGAGTAAATATAATTAAAGGTTAAATCATAAAAAAACAAGGGGATGTTGCAAATATTGTCAACGGATACTGCCGTGGAGGCAGTATTTGCAGCAACCCCTTGTTTATTCGTGCATAACTTATAGGAGGAAATAAGGTGACTAGAAGACAAATAAGAGAACATATTTTCCTTATGTTATTTCGCAAAGAATTTCATAATGAACAAGAATTAATAGAGCAGATTGAGATGTATTTATCAGATCTGGAAGAACCTAATAAAGAGGAAAATAATTATCTTAAGGAACGTCTTGAAGCTATATTAAGCAAAATAGATGAGATAGATAAGCTACTTACCAATACTGCCAGTGGTTGGACCTTAGGCCGTATGGGAAAGGTAGAACTTACAATTCTTAGACTTGCAGTATTTGAGATGAGATATGATGATGAAATACCTGTAAAGGTGGCTATCAATGAGGCTGTAGAACTTGCCAAGGGCTTTGGAGGGGACGATACCCCAGGCTTTATTAATGGTGTACTGGCAAAACTTGCGTAAGCCAATTAGAAATGAGGTAGTACATGGGACAGGCTTATACAGTTACAGAAGTAAATCAATATATTAAGAACATGTTTATAAAAGACCCCTACCTTAATTTTATTTATATAAAAGGAGAGGTTTCAAATTGCAAATACCACACCTCTGGGCATATCTATTTCACACTAAAAGATACCCAGGGGCAATTATCATGTGTAATGTTTGCAGGACAAAGAAGAGGGCTTACATTTCGATTAGAAGAAGGACAAAGTGTAGTTGTAAGAGGTAGTGTAAGTGTATATGAAAGAGATGGTAAATATCAAGTATATGCTAATCAGATAGTTCTTGATGGCTTTGGACTACTCTATGAACGTTATGAGAAGTTAAAAAAAGATCTAGAAGCACAGGGCTTATTTGATAAAGCTCATAAAAAACCTATTCCCCTATATCCTAAAAGAGTGGGAATCGTAACAGCTTCTACTGGGGCAGCCATTCAGGACATTATTAATATATCAAAACGTAGAAACCCATATACTCAACTAATCCTATACCCAGCTCTGGTTCAAGGAACAGGAGCTGCAAGTAGTATAGTAAAAGGTATTAAGGCCTTGGATAAACTATCGGTAGATGTAATAATCATTGGTAGAGGGGGAGGCTCAATCGAGGATTTATGGGCTTTTAATGAAGAAGTTGTAGCTA
>JAAYNY010000187.1 GCA_012520635.1 Clostridiales bacterium
GAAGATTATTTTAATAGGATGTTAAAATCTAAAACTGGTATGACATACACAGAGTATGTACAAAATCTTCGCCTTATGGAAGCAGAGAAACTCCTTCTACATACAGAGCTTACCATAGATGAAATCGCCTCTAGGGTGGGCTACAAGAATAAAGGATATTTCTATAAAATATTTGTGGAAAAAAATCATATGACTCCTTCAAAGTTCAGGAATTGGAGTTGATTTACTTATAAATCTAGTGTATAGTGATAATAGTAATTATTACTTGTATACAATTTAATTTATTTTTAATTATTCTATATTTTTAATATTTACTATTACTATTAGAAATATATAATTGTATAAATGATAAACTTGGAGGTTGTTATTATGAATAATGCTTATGAAATTATGCCCAATATCTTTTGGGTTGGTGGGAATGATAGGCGAATAGAGAGATTCGAGAACATGTTCCCCCTGCCAAATGGGGTTGCTTATAACTCATATTTAATTAGGGATGAGAAAACTGCTTTACTAGATACAGTAGATACTGCCATAACTGCAGAGTATATAGAAAACATTACCCATGTGCTTAATGGAAGACAATTAGATTACCTTATAATTAACCATATGGAGCCTGATCATTGCGGAAATATTGAAGAGATAGTCCGTCGCTATCCAGATGTTAAGGTTGTTGGTAATGCAAAGACTTTCCAGTTCTTTAATCAGTATTACAGTATGGATATATTGGACAACCGCTTGGAGATTAAGGAAGGTCAAGAGATTTCTTTAGGCACCCATACCCTACGCTTTTATATGGCACCTATGGTTCACTGGCCTGAGGTTATGGTTATTTATGAAGTTTCTCAGGGAATACTTTTCTCAGCCGATGCCTTTGGATCCTTCGGAGCCTTATCCGGCAATTTATTTGCTGACCAAGTAGATTATGAAGGTAATTTTCTTGATGAAGCTAGGCGTTATTACACCAATATAGTGGGTCGTTTCGGCAATCAGGTACAGGCACTTTTTAGAAAACTTGAAGGTCTTGATATAAATATGATATGTTCCCTCCATGGTCATATATGGAGAGGGGAGATGATTTCCTATATCTTGGATAAATACCAGCAGTGGAGTAAATATATTCCTGAGAAGAAAGGCCTTGTAATAGCTTACGGTTCTATGTATGGCAATACAGAGAACACCGTCAATGCTCTAGCAACAAAATTAGCTAATAAGGGCATTCAAGATATTAGGATGTATGATGTGTCTAAAACCCATCCATCTTATATAATTTCAGACATCTTTAAGTACAGTAATGTAGTATTTGCTGCCCCTACTTATAACCTACAATTATACTTCCCTATGGATTCACTAATTAGAGAGCTTTCAGTTCTTAATGTTTGCAACCGCAAGGTATCTCTAATTGGAAACCACACTTGGGCATCTGCTGCTCTTAAGCAAATGACTGAGTTGGTTAACAATATGAAGAACATGGAGATTGTGGGGAATCCTATAGATATTAAATCTTCCCTAAGAGAAGATCGGGGGCATGAGCTAGATCAACTAGCTGAAGAAATCTATTTATCATTACAAGACTAAGAAATATCGCCAAAAACATTAAGGGACAAACCCTATACCCTACATACACTGATGTATAAGGGGAATAAGGTTTGTCCCTGATTATTTATTCCACAGACTTTAAGGAATCAGCCATTTCTATTCTATCTATCTTCTTTCTAAGCATCCAATTTACCAATAAGGTAAGAGCAAGGGTGGCAATAAAGGCTATTAAGTAACTAGGGCCATATATCTGCTCCTTAAAAGATACCATTTCTACATTAATCTGACTCATAATAAACATATGAAGCAGCTTACCTAGAGCAAGTCCCACCAACCCTCCAATTAAGGTTAGGGAAATTGTCTCCCTAAAGACATAGGATGAAGTTTCATTTTGATAAAAGCCAATTACCTTTAAGGTAGCAATCTCTCTGCTTCGCTCTGTAATATTAATATTATTAAGATTATAGATTACAACAAAGCCAAGGGCACCTGCACAGGCAAAAACTAACCAGATTACGCCGTCAAGGCTTATCATCATATTATCTACCATAACCTTTAAATCATTAATAACATTTACAGTTAGAACATCATCATCATTAAGTAATAATGCAGACACAGAGTAGATATCCTCATTACTAGCTTTCCCATAGGCCTTCTTATATTCTGCTTCCTGTCCAAATAAGTCCTGGTAAGTTTCACCTGTCATAAACACGTAATTGCCAACATAATTTTCAAATACTCCACCGACCTCTACGCTTACAGTTTCAGTAGGACTTATGCGAAACGTAATATAATCACCCATGTCTATATCTAAATTTCTGGCCAACATATTACTTACAACAACTTTGTTAAATGAGGGATAAGGTATTGTCTCCCCATCCATGTACAAACCTATAACATTTGTTATATTAGGATCATCAGTAGCAACAACTGAAGTCTTCTTCACATGGCCGTCATATACAACTTCTAGGTCATCTGTGGTGACAAAGACGCATTCTGACAATTCTTCTTTGTAGGAATCAGCAAAAGTCTCCCTTTCTTCCTTATTAAGTACATCTGTAAATGAAATATCATAATCATAAGTCATTATGGTTCCATACTGGTCATTGGCAACGTTCTTAATAGAATCCCTAATCCCAAGAGCGGCTACTATTAAAGATGTACAACCTGCTATACCAATAACCGTCATAAAAAACCGCCTCTTATATCTAAGTATATTTCGGATGGACACCTTGTGAAGGAAACTGACCTTCCGCCACAAAAAGGGAATCTTCTCTAACAGAACCCTCTTTCCTGCCTTTGGAGCCTTAGGTCTTATAAGGGACGCAGGCATCTTTAACAACTCACTTTTACATGAAACAAACGTTACTCCTGCTGAACACAATAAGGAGATGAAGAAACATATAAGTGCTAACTTAAGATCAAAAACATATTCAATCGGAGAAAATTCATACATCATGCCATAAGCTTCCCATATGGCTATGGGGAAGAATTTTGTTCCTAAGACAAAACCAATAACACATCCAATCAAGGCAGCACTGCCCGAATAAAACATATACCTTCTAGTGATTGCCCCGTTACTAAATCCTATTGCTTTTAGTGTACCTATCTGGGTTCGTTGTTCATCAACCATCCTTGTCATAGTTGTGGAACAGACCAAGGCTGCAACTAAGAAAAAGAAGATTGGAAGAACCTTTGCAATGCCATCCACTATAGATGAGTCATTATCAAAATTAGCATATCCTGAGTTATAATTTCTATTAAGGACAAAAACCTTTGGTTTCGGTATGTCCTCCACTTCTTTTTCTGCATCTAAGATTTTAGTCCTTGCATCTGCAAGTTCCCCTTCTGCCTCTAAAAATTTTTTTCCCGCTTCTCCTTTACCATCCTGATATTCCAAAAGCCCCTCTTCATATTCTACCTTTCCTTCCTCTAGGGCTTTCATGCCATCCTCAATCTCTTTCTTACCATCTTCAATTTCCCTATATCCAGAATCCAGCTTTGCTTTTGCATCCCTTAACTCTTGTTCAGCTATGGCAAACTTTTGGCTAGCTTCTTTTTTTCCTTCATCTAATTTTCTTTGTCCTAGCTCAAGCTCTATCAAAGAATCCTGTAATCTAGCATATTGCTGGGTAACACCTGTTGCTTCTATCTCCTCTAATGCTGCCTTGGACATATTAAGACTTGCTAAAACAGTAAGATATTCTTCAGAACTAGGGTCATTTAAGAATAAAAGACTTTCTTCTAGTTGAAGAACTGCTTTAGTAAGCTCTTCATACTGAATAAGCACTCCACTTTCCTCAATCTGACCCATGGCTTTAACTACTTTTTCTTTATTAGAATCAAGCTCTTTTTGATTATCTTCTAAAGTCAAAAACACATCCGTTTTTTCTTTTTCAAATTCCTTTAAACCATCTTCATAACTTCGTAGACCTTCTAGATATTCCTCTTCTGCCTCTCTTATCTTTACTTTGGCATCATTTAACTTTTCTTCATTATCTAAGATTTCCTTCTTAGCATCTTCAAGCTTAACCAAGGCTTCTTCTAACTCAGAATCTACATCAGCCTTATTTCTTATATATTCTTCATAACCTTCATCATATTCCTTCTTTGCATCAGCTAATTCTTTATTTGCCTCATCTACAATTTCCTCATAGCGAAGATTTGCTCTTAATTCCAAGGCTTCTTCAAGAATTTCTTCATATTCCGAAACCAAATCCTTATATTCATCGGTATAGACTGTTACTTGGTTTTTGTAAGCTTCATTATCCAAAAGATCATCTTCAAAACCAATTAAAATCTCAGTGTAGTAATCCGTGTCAAATCCACCCTCTGATAAATAGGCAAATCCATGAATTGAACCGTTAGCTAGGCTTGTAGTTCCCCTATCATAATTTAGGTAACTAACTGAATCTGCTATTGCGACTACCTTATATTCCTTATGAGAGAACAATTTTCTGGTATCCTCATCATTTTCAGGAGATACTTTAATCATTTTCCCAATCATGTCCTCAGTAAAGACACTAGCATCTAATACTATTTCATGACTAGCCTCTGGCATTCTTCCAGATATAAGATTTATATTGTTAACTAAATCAGTTATGGAGTGGGCTTTAAAGACCCTTCCCATTTCTTCTCCCTCTACATCAAAGTCCGCAATAAAATCTACTGATACTTGGCCCTCTGCCCTTATACCCTCATACTCATTAAAATATTCCACATCCTCCCTTGTTAGCCCCAAAGTGCTAAGGAGTTGAAAATCATACATGTTATATTCTTTAACATAATTATCCAAATTACTTACCATTGCAGTTTTTGTAACCTTAAGTCCCGCAAAAAATCCTACACCCAGGATAATAATAGCCATAATAGCTACATACCTTTCCCAAGTATATTTAATTTCACGCCTATTATTCTTGTGCCACGCCGAGTTTCTTCTCATTACCATTCAATCTCCTCTATAGGTAAAGCATTATCATTTTTCTGTACAGAAATTACCTTTCCACTCCTCATTCGAATTATTCGATCTGCCATATCTACAAGTGCAGAGTTATGGGTAACAATAACCACTAGGATACCATTCTCTCTACTTTGATCCTGTAATACCTTTAATATCTGCCTGCCTGTCTCATAATCCAAAGCTCCAGTAGGTTCATCACACAAAAGAATCTTTGGTCTTTTGGCTAGTGCTCGGGCTATGGCCACCCTTTGTTGCTCTCCACCAGATAGTTGTGCTGGGAAATTATTAAGTCTTTCCCCAAGACCCACGCTGGCAAGTACCTCATCAGCAGGAAGAGGATCCTTTATCATCTGAGTTACAATCTCAACATTCTCAAGTGCTGTAAGGTTTGGAATTAGGTTATAGAACTGAAACACAAAGCCTATATCCTCTCTTCTAAAAGTAGTAAGTCCCTTTTTATTTAGTGATGAAATCTCCTTATCTCCTAAGGTTACTCTTCCTGAAGATAGGGTATCCATTCCACCTAATATATTAAGCAGGGTTGTCTTACCTGCTCCAGACTGACCTAAAATAACACAGACTTCACCCTTTTCAATTTCAAAAGAAACTTCATGTAGGGCATGAAGTTCAACATCTCCTGTTTTATATATCTTATTAACATTATCAAATTTCACAAATGAATTCATATATAATAAATCCTCCTCAGTATAAGCCATAATGTTCCTATAGTTTGCCCTTAAGTATACCATAAAGATAAGATTATAATATAAAGAAATAATAAAATTTTTATTATTTTATGGAGTAAAAACATGTACTAGTTTTCTTATACTATTAACTTGGAATCTTCATATAATATTAAAGGACATTTTTTAGTCGGAAAGATCTTGATCCCATATTAGAATATCATTAAAAATATTAAAAAAGCAAACTATCAATTGCCAAGTATAAGAAATATTGTTAATATATATACAATTCGACAAAATACTTATATAAAAACAAATAGGAGGTTAATAATATGGAATATGTTTTATTGGCTTTACCAGTCATAGGAATTGTTCTAGCATTAATCATTATTATTGCCATAATTGGCTATGTAAAAGCGCCACCCGATCAAGCTTTTATTATTTCCGGACTAAAGAAAGATGGAAAGATATTGGTTGGTAGAGCTGGTGTGAGAATACCATTCTTCGAAAGATTAGATAAGTTATATTTAGGTCAGATGACAGTGGATATTAAGACTGAATTAAGTGTACCCACTAATGACTTCATTAACGTAAATGTGGATGCAGTTGCAAAGGTAAGAATACATACCACTGAGAATGGAATTAAGCTTGCTGCTAAAAACTTCTTGAATAAAAGTCCAAGAGAAATTACCATGGATTTACAAGACTCACTACAAGGTAACATGAGAGAAATCATCGGCACCTTGTCCCTAAAAGAAATTAACACTGATAGAGATTCTTTCTCAGACCAAGTGATGTTAAAGGCATCTAAAGACATGGAGAAGCTTGGTATAGAGATACTATCATGTAATATTCAAAATGTTACCGATGAAAACGGATTAATCAAAGACCTTGGTGCTGATAACACATCCTTAATTAAAAGAAATGCAGCCATTGCAAAAGCACAAGCTGACAGAGACGTGGCTATCGCCCAAGCAGAAGCAGATAAACAAGCAAATGATGCTAGAATTATTTCTGAAACTGAAATTCAAGAAAGAAATAACGAGTTAGAGATTAGAAAAGCTGAATTAAAAATTATTGCAGATACTAAAAAGGCTGAGGCTGATGCAGCTTATGCATTGCAGGAGCTAGAACAAAGAAAGAGAATTGAAACAGCTAAGGTTAATGCGGATATAGCAAGATCTGAACGTGATGCTATTCTTAAGAAACAGGAAGTTGAAGTTGCCAAACAAAAACTTGATGCTGAAGTTCGTGCAGAGGCAGACGCTGAACGATACAAACAAGAACAAGTGGCTCAAGCACAATTATTTGCTAAACAAAAGGCTGCAGAGGCTGAAAGATTTGCCAAAGAGCAGGCTGCTGAAGGTACAAGAGCATTAGGACTGGCTGAGGCTGATGCTATAAGGGCTAAGGCACTGGCAGACGCAGAAGGTATAGATAAGAAGGCTGAGGCTATGAGAAAATACGGCGAAGCTGCTGTAATTGAGATCATAATGAATGCAATGCCTGAAATCGCTAAAAATGTAGCACAACCTCTATCTAAAGTTGATAAGATTACCATGTATGGAGAAGGTAATAACACCAAATTAATTAGTGATATTGTAAATGGAACTACTCAAGTAACAGAAGGAGTATCCTCCAGTTTAGGAATAGATCTAAAAGCCCTTATATCCGGCTTCCTAGGAGGTAAAGTATCTCAGTTTGGTGAAGAAAGTAATGATAATAAGACAAATACCACATTTAATACAGGACTTATTAACAAGGACGACTCTGAAATAAGACCTGAGTAAAGTAGGAGGGTATGATAATGAAAATTCTCGTTGTTGTTGATATGCAAAATGACTTTATTGACGGAAGCTTAAAAAATCCAGAGACAAAGGCCATTGTAGGTAATATCGTTAATAAGATTAAGGCGCATGAAGATAAAGGAAACTTCATTCTAGTAACCAGAGATACCCACTATGATGATTATCTTCAGACCCAAGAAGGTAAGAAACTACCTGTCCCCCATTGTATAATTAACACCCTCGGATGGGACATAAACGACCAGATTAAAAACGCTCTTAAAGACCATGAAAATGTAGTCTACATTGACAAGAATACATTTGGCTCAATAAACCTTGCTGATTTTATTAAAGAAAAAGGAGAAGCACATCCTGAAGAAAAGATTGAAGTTGAAATGGTAGGAGTTTGCACTGATATATGCGTGGTTTCAAATGCCCTTATAACAAAAGCATTTTTACCAGAAGTTGAAATTACAGTAGATTCAAGTTGCTGTGCTGGAATCACCCCTGAATCCCACGAAGCAGCCCTGACCACCATGAAAATGTGCCAAATTAATATTATTTAAACAAGCTAATATAAGAATTTTTAAATGTATAAGAATTTAAAAGTCTCTAAACCTTAGTATTTTTAAGGGTTAGAGACTTTTTTAATTATTTTATAATTAAATGCAATAAAATGCACATCTGGTACATTAATATAGTATACAGGAGAGAAACTATGAATATATCCAGTATAAATAAATCACAAAGTAAAACATAAACAGATTAGTAGAAAGGAATAGTGAATAAGATGAAAAAACAAAAATTAAATAGAAGAAGAAGGGGGATAAGTCCCTTAATAGCAGTAGTGGCTTTAGTGCTAATTATAGGCGGTGGAATTACTATTTACAGATGGACTCTAAGTAATTCAGTAAGTTCAAGGGTAATATTAGATGTAAATCCAAGTATCCAACTTAATGTAAGCAATAAAGAAAAAGTGCTTTCAGCTGAGGCAAAAAACAATAAAGGTGAAAAAGTTCTTGAAAACATGAATCTAAAAAATACTGATTTGAATGTAGCAATTAATGCCTTACTAGGTTCCATGCTTCAAAACGGATATCTTTCAGATATACAAAATGCGATTTTAGTATCTGTTGAAAATGATGATGAAGCAGAAGGTGCCAGCTTGCAAGCCAGACTAACAAAAGAAATTGAGCAAATACTTAGTAGCAATCATCTTGACTCCCTAGTCTTTAGCCAAACAGTAGTTGCTAATCAAGACATTGTAGAACTGTCAAACCAATATAATATATCTGAGGGAAAGGCCTCCCTAATCAATGAAATAATTAAGGGTGATAATAAATTAACCTTTGAAGAATTAGCACAATTATCAGTACATGAAATAGCCCTTATTATGGAGTATAAAGAAATAGAAACTAAGGAGATTACAAGAAGTGGCCATGCCAGTGAAAAAGCTTATATAGGTAAAGAACAGGCTAAAGCCATTGCATTTGCCCATGCAAATGTAGACAGTAAGCAGGCCAAAATAGAAGAAATTGAATTTGATACTGATGATGGAGTTATCTTGTATGAAATTGATTTTAATGTAGGAAGCACAGAATATGAGTACGAAATTCATGCCGTAACAGGTGAGATCATAAACCACTCTAAAGAAGTTAAAGGGAACAATAATAGTAATCAGAATGAAAATATATCAAAAGATTCTTCCTTTATAGGAAGAGATAAAGCCAAAAAAGCTGCACTAAGTCATAGCAAAGTAGATGAAAATCAGGTAAGAAAGATTGAAATTGATTTTGATAATGATGATAACAAAGAAGTTTACAAGGTTGAATTTAAAACTAACGAGGCTGAATATGAATATAAAATTGATGCTAGAACTGGAGCAGTATTAGAATTTGAAAGAGAGGATAAAAAATCTAGTAATTCTGATAAAAAACCAGTATCAGACAACTCTTCTGAAAAGGACTATATAGGAAAAGATGAAGCCAAAGCTATAGCATTAAATCATGCAGGGGTCAATGAATCAGCTATCAGAGATTATGAGATTGAACTAGATAAAGATTATAATAGTGTAGTATATGAGATTGATTTTGAGTCTAATGATACTGAATACGAATACGAGATCGATGCCTACACAGGGGAGGTATTAAAATCCCAATCCAAGGTAAGCAATAATACTACATCTAAGTCCCAGACTACTTATCTTAGTGAATCTAAGATAAAAGAGATTGTATTTCAACATGCAGGGGTTAATGGAGGAAATGTAACTGAGTTAGAAATTGAACTAGATGGTAATCATGATGATGATGACACCCCCATCTATGAGGTTGATTTTCAAGTAGACAGATTAGAATATGAGTATGAAGTAGATGCAATAACAGGCAAGATTATTGAATCTAAGGTTGAGCAAGACGATTAATATTTTATATGGCACCCTACAAACTAATACTGGTAAGGTGCCTTATTAATTTATTTTAGGATAACCTAGACTTAAAATCCTCATA
>JAAYNY010000024.1 GCA_012520635.1 Clostridiales bacterium
ATGTAGATAAGATTACTCCAATTATTGTTACAATAGTACGGGTTTTGTTTTTTAGTAAACCTTTTAAGGTCACCCTATTCATGATATTCATTACCTAATCACCTCATCCTTAGCAATTTTTCCGTCCTCTATGCTTATGATTCGATTAGCCTGTAATGCTATTTTTTCATCATGAGTAATGACAATCAAGGTTTGATTGTACTTATGATTATATAGCTTTAGTAGACTTATTATTTCCTCGCTATTCTTACTATCCAGATTACCAGTAGGCTCATCAGCTAATACAATTGCTGGATTGTTCACAAGGGCTCTGCCTATTGAGACTCTTTGTTGCTGTCCTCCTGATAGTTGATTAGGTAAATGTTCTAACCTATCCTTTATATCCAAGGTATTTATAAGCTCTTGTAAATTATCTTTATCAAGATTTCTACCATCTAAAAGTAAGGGTAATGTAATATTCTCCTCAACATTTAGTACCGGTATTAAATTATAAAATTGATAGATAAGTCCTATTTGCCTACGTCTAAATATAGCCAGCTTTGATTCATCCAGACTATAAATATCTGTTCCATCAATAAATACCTTTCCTGAAGATGGTCTATCCACTCCTCCTAACATGTGTAAGAGGGTAGATTTACCGGAGCCTGATGGTCCAATTATTGCAATAAACTCGCCTTTATTAACAGAAAAAGATACATGATCTAATGCTGTGACCGCTGTATCTCCTTTGCCATAGATCTTTGTAAGCTCTTCTACTCGTAATATTTCCATATGTTTATCCTAACCTTCCTTATTAAAATGCTTTTTTAAAATTTCCATTTACATATTGGAGTATAAGGTATAGAGGTGACAATCAGATGACTATTATTATTACAAAAATGTCACTTTACTTCTTATACTATGGTTTTATATAGTCGAATAGAAAAGGTACTTCCTTCTCCAAACTGGCTCTTTACTTGGATATCACCCTGCTGATTTTTTATAATTCTATATGACATGGCAAGTCCAATCCCAACACTGTCATGGGAAGAATTCTTCCCCTTATAAAAACGAGTAAAGATATGGGGCAAATCTTCCTTCCCTATACCCCTACCATTATCCGATATAATAATCTCTGAATATAGTGCATTATCCATAACAGATATATTAATATGACCACCCTCTGGTGTATGCTCGATACAATTTTTCAAGATGTTTATAAGAGCTTCAAGAGTCCATTTTTCATCACAATATACATTAAGATGATTAGCTATGGTCTTAGTATAGCTAATCCCCTTTAACTCCATGCTTATAAGAAATACCTGTAACAAATTATCTATCAATACACTTGCAGGAATGAGTTCTTTTTTCATCCTTACTACCCCAGCATCTAGTTTTGATATCTTAAGAAGTGATGCCACAAGCCATTCAATCCGTTCTAACTGAGCATTAATTAAATTGGTAAATTCCCTACGTTTTTCCATAGGTAAATTCTCATCCTTAAGAAGATCAACCATCATCATCATTGATGTTAGAGGGGTTTTAAGCTGATGGGATATCTCTGTCATATTATCTGAAAGCAGCACCTTTTCCCTTTGCAGTTGACCATTATACTCCGTTAGCATCTGGGTAACCTTATAGATTTCACTTTTTAGAATACTTAGTTCCCCCTCCATATTATCCCGTATGTCCAAGGAAAAATCACCTGAAGATATCCTTCTTAAGTACTCAGATAACTTATTAATATTCTTATAACGTTTGAATGTAAATATATGAAATATTAGAGACAATAAAAATATTGTAATTAAGACTATACTACCAGTCCATATACTATGAGAAAAGCCAATAAAGGACATAATTATAGATACTATAAGAATAGCTATTACAACTTGCTTAATTTCCTTGTTCCTACCATACATACTCCTATTCTCCTTATATCCGATAACCTAATCCCCGTTCGGTCTTAATAATGGTTGGATTTTGTGGGTCATCTTCAATCTTGTCCCTTAATCTCTTGATATAGACAGTAAGGGTATTATCATTAACAAATTCTCCAGACACATCCCATATACTTTCTAGAAGTTGATTTCGAGATATAATATGTCCTTCATTATTAATCAAAGTAAGAAAGAGCCTGTACTCTAAGGCTGTTAAAAACACATCTTCACCATTCTTTTTTACTTTGCCTTCTGAAGTGTTAATCTCTACATCCCCATAGCGTAGTAGATGATTTTCTTCTGCTTTTTTACCTGTCCTTCTAAGTACACTTCTTATCCTTGATTGTAACTCCCTTAGGCGAAAAGGCTTTGTAATATAATCATCCCCACCTATATCAAGACCCATAACCACACTAGCTTCGTCATCTCTTGCAGTCAAAAATATTACCGGTATATCTTTCTTTTCTTTTATAAGCTTACACAGCTCAAATCCATTACCATCTGGTAATGATACGTCAAGAATTGCAAGATTAAAATCCTCATGTTTAATTATTTCTCTGGCAGAAGCTGCATCATTACAGACTACCACTTCATAATTTTCTTGTTTTAATGTATACTCTAGCCCCAGTGCTATGGCTCCATCATCTTCAACTAATAAAAGTTTAATCATGGGATTCACTCCTTACAATCTACTTATATTGATTCTATATTCTACCATAAGATTATGCCAGATACTAATACAATCATACTTTTTTACAATTCATAATGGAAATTCAA
Organism: Clostridiales bacterium; assembly: GCA_012520635.1. GTDB lineage: Bacteria > Bacillota > Clostridia > Lachnospirales > Lachnospiraceae > Mobilitalea. Next base: position 2,694 of record JAAYNY010000024.1, read on the forward strand.
TGTTAAAAAATCCTAGAGTCATAAATATAAAAGTTCGGTATAACAACCATATATCACAGCTTGCTATACCGAATTTAACTTTTTCTTATTTCTAAATTATAAGTTCTTTCTAACTTATCTTATCTTTTTCTAAAAACTGATACTGGGATAGATACAAATCATGATATAGACCCTTTTTATCTATAAGCTCATCATGAGAACCCATTTCCTTAATCTCTCCTTCATCTATATAGAGGATTTTAGTTGAATTCTTTATTGTAGATAGTCGGTGAGCTATTATAAATGAAGTTCTGTTAACCAGAAGTTTTTTTAGTCCTTCTTGAAGTAGGATTTCAGTCTCTGTATCAATACTTGAAGTAGCCTCATCAAGAATTAATATCTTAGGATCAGCAAGTAAAGCCCTGGCAAAACTAATTAATTGCCTCTGTCCAACAGATAATCTGCTTCCTCTTTCATTAACCTCAGTATCATAACCATTCTCTAGATTTATAATAAATTCATGGGCTCGAACAGTTTTTGCCGCCCTTATTACGTCCTCATCACTGGCCGTCATATTACCGTAACGAATATTATCCATAATTGTACCCGAAAATATAAAACTATCTTGAAGCATGACTCCCATTTGACTTCGAAGAGATGCTATCTTTACATCAGTAATGTCAATTCCGTCAATGGTTATCTGTCCAGAATCAAGATTATAGAACCTACTTATAAGATTAATGATAGTTGTCTTTCCAGCACCAGTTGGTCCAACAATAGCAATTGTATCACCTGGATTAGCCTTAAAATTAACCTTATTTAATATGGGCACTCCTTCTTCATAACTAAAAGACACATCCTTAAATTCCACCTGTCCTTCTATAGCCCCCATGTCGTATGCATCTTCCTTATCCTTTACTAGTACAGGTTCATCTATAGTTTCAAATATTCTCTCCAGGTATGATATGGCAGTAAGAAGAGAATTATAAAATCCAGCCAAGGTATTAATGGGAGCCCAGAATCTTCCTATATATCCTGACATACCAGCCAGTACACCTACAGTAATGCCTGCCAGCCCCTTATCAAGCCAGGCGATTCCTACCACATATACAGCAGCTGTGGTCCAGATAGATATATTATTTATAGCTGGCCACAGGAAGAAATTTAGCTTAACTGCTTTTAACCAGGACTCACTATACTCCATACTGAGATTATTAAAAATCTCAATACTTTCCTCTTCTCTAGTAAAGCTTTGGGTAACCCTAACACCATTAATACTTTCTGCAATACAAGCATTTAGATTAGAGGATTTATTGCTTTGTAATTGCCATGCCACCCTTTGTTTTTTCTTGATAATAAATATAAGTATCATAAGTAATGGTAGGCCAAGCAAGCAGATAATACTAAGTCTAACATTCAAATAAAGCATAAAAGCCACTATAAAGAATAGACTAAACAAATCTGTAATGGTATTTACTATACCATTTGATAGAAGGTCACTTAATGCATTCACATAGTTAACAACCCTTACCTGAATCTTTCCATGGGGTTTATCGTCATAATATGAGAATGGTAACTTCTGCAAATGATTAAATATGTCACTTCTAATGGTATGAATTATATCTTGTCCCAATTTGGTTGTGGCAGATATCTTAATCCTAGTAGTTAAAGCAATAATAAAATTAATCACTAATAATCCAACACCAATAAGAACAATTCCCCTAATATCTTCATTAGGTATATACACATCAAGAATGTCTTTTAGTATAACAGGAGTCAGCATACCTAATGCAGAAGAAACAGTCATAATCAATATTATTATAAACATTTCCTTACCATAGGGCTTAATATATCCTGCCAAACGCTTTAAATGGGATAAATTAAATTCTGTCTCTAAGGATTCATCTACGTCATATTTATTTCTAGCCAATACTATTCCCCCCATTCTTTGATATTTGATCAAAATCCCCATACTGATGATAAAACACTCTATGGTAGTAGCCCTTTTCTTCAAGTAGGTCCTGGTGATTTCCTGATTCTATAATTCTGCCATCTTCAATAACAAGAATTAAATCCGCATCCATAATTGAAGATATTCTATGGGCGATAACAAATACAGTATGTTTTCCATCAACCATCCTAAGCTCTTCCTGTATTGAAGCCTCAGTCTCCATATCTACAGCGGAGGTGGTATCATCAAGAATTATAATTGAAGGTTCCTTAAGCAAAGCCCTTGCCAGTGAAATCCTCTGCTTCTGACCTCCTGATAGACCTACACCCCTCTCGCCAACTATGGTGTCATAACCTTGGGGCATATCAAGAATAAAATCATGGGCATTGGCAACCTTTGCCACCTCTATAACCTTATCAATACTACAATCTGGTCTTCCAAATGCTATATTACCCTCAATAGTATCGGAGAATAAAAACACATCCTGCATCGCCATTCCAATATTCTCCCGAAGGTTATACAGATCAATATTCCTTACGTCTATCCCGTCAAGTTTAACCTGACCTGAGGTCACATCATAAAAGCGACAAAGCAGGTTCATTAGAGTAGTTTTACCAGAACCTGTTGCTCCGATTATACCAACAGTTTGTCCAGCTTTAACACGAAAGTTGATATCCTTAAGAATCTCTTCCCCTGAAATCTTATAACTAACATTGGAGAATTCCACATCTCCCTTAAAGCTTTTCTTGACAATACCATCTTCAGGATTCTTAATTTCTGGCTCCACACTGATGGTGGCATATATCTTCTCAATAGAGGTAACAAACCTTTGATAATCATTGGCCAACCATCCAGCTTGTCGAAGGGGCATATTAAGCATCCATATATAACCACTTACCATAACAAGCTTACCCATAGTCATGGATCCTTTTATAACCATTATACCTCCAACCAGATACAAGATAACTGTTAAAGAACTGGCTAAGAAGTCAAATACGGGAACGTACTTTTTCCATATCTGTGCGGCTTGGAGTTCAGAATCCCTATAAGCATCATTTTCTTTTTTAAATTTACTAATCTCATAATCTTCCTTAGCAAATGCCTTGACCACCCTATTACCACTAACATTTTCCTGAACGAAAGTATTTAAGCTTGAAAAACGCTCCCTTATATTGTGAAAAGCAGGCTTTACAGCTTTAAGTTGCTTTATAGTGATATAAACAGATATAGGCATAACAGCTATCATACAAAGAGCCAATCTGTAGTCCACAACAAATATCATTACAAGAGCAAATATAAACAATAAGGCATTTTCATATATAGCATGCATTGTATAAGCCACAAAATGTCTAATGGCATTCATATCTCCCGTCTGCCTAGACATCAAGTCTCCTGTCCTATTATTATTATAGAAGTTAAAATCCTGTCTCATAATCCTTCTATATACATAATCTCTCATAGTATATAGTAATCCCTGTGAGGATTTTTCAAATATCAAAAGAAAGCAATATTTAACTATGGACCTTATTAAAGTGGATATTATTAAGATCACAATAAGCCTAGGCAAAGCCTCCCTATTACCACCTTTAATAACATCATCTACTATGATTCCAGATATCTGTGGGTTAACTATTGCACACACACAGGTGAATGTAACTAAGACCATTGCAAATATTAATTGTTTACGGTAATTTCTCAAATAAGAAAAAAACCATTGCATTGCTGTCATAATCTTCCTCCTAAGTAACATCTTAAAAAGGCAGTTTAGCAACATGTCCAGCCACTCTGCCTCTTCCATGCATCATATCATACTAAGCAAGTATAACTTATATATTATATATATTAAATGTAGATTATTAAGAAAGTAATGTAATTATTTATATAATAGGGTATAAATTTTAATATTCTAAAAGTCCAAATCTATGGTATAATATCCACAATAGAGGAATGTACAAGACATTCTTAATAATTGCAGGCTAAGAAGAGGTGAAAAACATGGCCTTTGAATATGACTTAACATATAATGATTTTAATCCTACCGTATTTTATGTGTCCAAATGTAAGATGACGAAAAATGGGGTCTACCATGACCATGATTGTGCTGAACTTGCCTATATCCTATCTGGTAAGGGCAGGTACCTTATAGACGGTAAGGAATATGATGTAGAAGCTGGAGATTTGATTATATGTAATCCCGGAGTAAAGCATACCCATATTGTAACCAACACAAAGAAACCTACAATTGAATTTATAGCCGGTTTTACTGATTTTCATTTCAAAAATATGGCTCCAAATTCCATCGAAACCAAAGATGGATCTTGCATTATTAACACATCTGCAGAGCTAAAACAAGATCTTACCATGCTTTGTTATGCAATGATTGCAGAAAATGAAAGTTGCAATCCAGGCAAATACTTCATGTTCAAAGCTCGTCTAATGCAGATGC
>JAAYNY010000188.1 GCA_012520635.1 Clostridiales bacterium
CCATTAAATTTATTATAATATATTTTACATAAAACACAAGATATATTTGATAATTTAGTAGAATAGTATCACATATTGTAGCATCGACCTGTAAAATTTTTGTATAAAATATGCAAAAAAGGATTTATGGCCCACCATAAATCCTTTTTCATCTAAAATTTGATTATTTTTGAAGTTTTTTTAGTTCATCAAAAACCACGTCATTAATTACTTTTATATAAGTCCCCTTCATACCAGAGGAACGAGATTCTATAACACCGGCACTTTCAAACTTTCGAAGAGCATTTACAATAACAGATCTGGTAATTCCTACTCTGTCTGCAATTCTACTTGCCACAAGAATTCCTTCATTACCTTTTAATTCCGAAAAAATATGCTGTATAGCCTCAAGCTCTGAAAAAGACAGAGTACTAATTGCTGATTTTACAATCTGAACCTTACGATTTTGCTCAGCAGTCTCTTCATTCACTGCTCTCATCATCTCAAGTCCAACTACTGTTGTACCATATTCACTAAGAATAATATCATCTATATCGTACTGTTCACCAGTCTTATATATAAATAATGTTCCTAGTCTCTCCCCTGCTATATCTATGGGTGTAATAATAGCTTGGTAATCCTCCAACCCATCAAACTCAAAACCCAAGGTACTAAGATTAACATTCTCTTTAGTAGATAAAATGTTCAGAAGTCTTTCATTTAACAAGTTATCAATATGCCTCCCGACTGTATCCTTAATCAGCTCACCAATTTCTAAGATATCGTGTCTGTTCTTAATTCCAAGGACTTTACCTTTGCGACTTATAACCAATACATTAGAATTCAGTATGTCGCTAAGAACAATACAAATATCATTAAAAACCACCTTATGGGAATTGTTGTTGTGAAGAAGGTTATTAATCTTCCTCGTCTTATCAAGTAATTGTACACTCATTAATAATTCCTCCAATATTAATTCTAACAAACAAATTATCTAATAAATCCAATAAGATTCATAGCGGATTAAGGTAATACCTCTTGAATACTTGTAATTGTATCATCTTTTTCATTTTATCACAAATTATTTTTAAAAACAATACTTTTTTCTGTAATTCGACACTCATTAACAGACAATTTTTTATTTTATTGTCAATTTATAAAATATTTCGACATCAAAAAAGAAATTAGTCCATTTCCTTCTTCTTATTCAAAGTTACATAACCACAATTTTCATCACTACACACTAATTTATTTCCCTTTTCCAACATTACACTGGCACATTTTTCACACTTTTCTTTTGATGGCTTCTGCCAGGTCATGAATGTACAATCTGGATGGTTGCTACAACCAAAATATCTCCTACCTTTTTTGGTCTTTCTAATCACTACATCCCCACCACAAGATGGGCATTCAACTCCGATTTTCTCAAGGTAAGGTTTTGTATTTCTGCAATCAGGAAATCCTGGACATGCTAAGAATTTGCCATGGGGTCCATACTTTACTATCATATTATTACCACAAAGTTCACAGATTTCTTCTGTTACTTCATCAGCAATCTCAATCTTTTCCAGTTCCTCATGGGCTTTATTAACCGCCTCTTCCAGATCAGGATAGAAATTTCTAATCACAGTCTTCCACTGAACAGTTCCATCCTCCACACAGTCAAGTAGGGATTCCAAATTAGCCGTAAAATTAACATCCACGATACTAGGAAATTCCCTTATCATAATGCTATTTACCGCTTCTCCAAGTTCTGTAACATAAAGATTTTTATTTTCTTTAATTACATATCTTCTAGCTAGAATTGTACTAATTGTGGGTGAATAGGTACTTGGTCTTCCTATTCCAAGTTCTTCTAAAGTCTTTACTAAACTAGCCTCCGTATAATGAGGAGGTGGCTGTGTAAAGTGCTGGGTTTTTTTCAGCTCCTTAAGATCTAGGTATTCTCCTTCAGCTAGTGAGCCATAATCTGCCTTTGATTCATCTTCTTCAGCATCCTGCTTGTATACACTTAAAAAGCCCTCAAATAACAGCTTAGAGGCTGAAGTTGAAAACCAATGACCATTTGCTTCTATTCTAATCGAAATAGTTTCATATCTGGCTGGCTTCATTCTACTTGCAACGAATCTCTTCCATATTAATTGATAAAGACGAAACTGATCTCTACTAAGTGATTCTTTTATCATTGCTGGATCAAATTCCATATTGGTAGGACGAATAGCCTCATGGGCATCTTGAATCTTTTTCCCAGAGCCGCCAGTATTGGAATTCGTTACCACAAACTCACTACCATATGTTTCTTCTATAAATTTCTTTACTGCTCCATCAGCTTCATCACTAATTCTAATTGAATCTGTACGCAGATAAGTAATAAGACCAACACTACCATGGCCTTTTATTGTGATACCTTCATATAACTGTTGTGCCAGTTGCATTGTCTTCTTAGTTGAAAAGTTAAGCAATTTCCCTGCTTCTTGCTGCAAGGTACTAGTGGTAAAAGGTAAAGGTGATTTTCTAGTTCTTTCACCTTTCTTTATCTCTTTTATAAGAAACTTAGAAGTACCAATATCATTAACAATACCTAAAGCCTCTTCTTCAGAGCCAATAACAGTTCTTTTCTTGTCTTTACCAATATACTTGGCAATTAAAGGGGTCTTTTTCCCCTTAAGATTAAAGTGGGCTTCTAAGTTCCAATATTCATCAGGAATAAAAGCATTAATCTCATCTTCCCTATCACATATTATCCTAAGGGCTACTGATTGAACTCTACCTGCACTAAGTCCTCTCTTTACCTTAGCCCACAATAGTGGACTTATGGTATATCCCACCAAACGATCTAGAGCTCTTCTTGCTTGCTGAGCATCAACCACATCCATATCAATCTTTCTAGCATTCTTTATAGATGCTTTTACTGCTGTTTTAGTTATTTCGTTAAATACTATCCTATTTTGTGAATCATCATCTAGCTTTAATGAATTAGCCAAATGCCATGAGATTGCTTCTCCTTCCCGGTCCGGGTCAGTTGCAAGGTATACTTTATCTGCCTTTTTTACAGCTTTTCTAAGCTTGGCAAGTAATTCTCCTTTTCCACGAATAGTTATATATTTAGGTTCATAATCGTTCTCGATATCAATACCCATCTGACTTTTGGGCAAATCTCTAACATGTCCATTGGATGCAAGGACTTCATAATTACTTCCTAAAAACTTTTTTATTGTCTTCGCTTTTGCCGGAGATTCCACTACTACAAGATATCTTGGCATAATCAAACTCCTCTTCTATGTGAAAAACATTAGTTATACTGAGTTTATC
>JAAYNY010000025.1 GCA_012520635.1 Clostridiales bacterium
GTAATTGTTCCTATTATAATTTATTGCATAGTTGCAGTATACAAGTATGTCCACAGGAATGATCAAGATACTGATACTACTAAAGAATCAGATAGGGAAGAATAAAATAATTAGTCACAAAAATAAATAGGTATACCGATTCAATCATAGACAAAGCCCATGGAATCGGTATACCTTATTTTTTAGCAAATAAGCCCAACCTCTACATTTCTGCCTCTTCTTTTATTTTCTTAAAATATTCTTGTATGGTCTTCTCATATCCATTATCTGAGGGAATGTAAAATTTGTAATCTTTGATTTCATCTGGTAGATACTGTTGCTTCACATAATGGTTCTTATAATCATGGGCGTATTTGTAGCCTATACCATGTCCCAACCTCTCAGCTCCCTTGTAATGAGCATCTTGCAGATATGATGGAATGGCTGCTGTATTTGTTGTCTCTACTACCTTCATAGCTGTTCCTATAGCATTTACTGCTGAATTACTCTTTGGTGCACATGCCACATAAGTTGCAGCCTGGGCCAGTACGATTTGAGCTTCAGGCATACCAAGACGCTCTGATGCAAGAGAGGCACTTACTGCCACTGTCAAGGCATTGGGATCTGCATTTCCCACATCCTCTGCTGCACATATAATTATTCTTCTTGCTACAAATGCTACTTCTTCACCAGCATATAACATCCTGGCAAGATAATATACTGCCGCATCAGGATCTGACCCTCTCATGCTCTTTATAAAGGCAGATATGGTATCATAATGGTTGTCCCCATCTTTATCATACTTTAATGCCCTTTTCTGGATACATTCTGATGCAACTTCTATGGTTACATGAATAAGGCCATCCTCTGATCTTTCTGTTGTTAGAACTCCCAGTTCTATGGCATTTAAGGCTGCCCTTGCATCTCCATTTGCTACATCAGCTAAAAATTCCAAAGCATCATCATGTAATTTTACTTTATAGGATCCAAGTCCACGCTCTGTATCTGTAACAGCTCGCATTAATAAGACCTTGATATCTTCCTTATCTAGAGGCTTAAGATTAAATACTATAGATCTAGATATCAGAGCTGAGTTTACTTCAAAATACGGATTTTCTGTAGTTGCACCAATTAATACAATGGTGCCATCCTCCACAAAAGGAAGTAAGTAATCCTGCTGGCTTTTATTAAACCTATGTATCTCATCAATAAAAAGGATGGTTTTTTTCCCATACATCCCCAAGCTATCCTTAGCTTCTTTAATTACAGCTTCCATATCTTTTTTTCCAGAGGAAGTTGCATTAATCTGCATAAAGATAGAACTTGTGGTATTGGCAATCACTTTAGCCAGTGTAGTTTTTCCTGTTCCGGGAGGGCCGTAAAATAGAATCGAACTTAATTTATCCGCCTTTATAGCACGGTAAAGAAGCTTGTCCTTACCGATAATATGCTGTTGCCCTACCACCTCTTCTAATGTTAATGGTCTAAGTCTTGATGCAAGAGGAGATTCTTTTTTCATTTTGTTATTTCTCATATAATCGAACAAATCCATTCTGTCACCTCTTTACTTGTTTATATCTCTCTTGTTTATTATATTATACTATCTTAATTGATTTGATGCAATTAATGGCTTTCAATCCCATAACTGATGTTTCATCCATAAACACCTGTCTTGCGTATATAATAAGGTATTGCTATAATAGACTAGGTACAATGAGCAAAACATTTAAGGAGGGATAAATAATGGAAGAAATCAAAGATCCATACTATACCATATATGAGGGTGGCGTAGGAGAAACAATTATGAAGAAATCCAGATTTATTGCATCAGTAAGTCCCGCCCAGTCTGAAGAGGAGGCACTAGAATTTATCGAAGGCTTGAAGAAGAAATATTGGGATGCGACCCATAATTGCAGTGCCTATGTGATTGGCACTAAAAACCCCATTATGCGTTGCTCAGATGACGGGGAGCCAAGCCAAACAGCCGGAAAGCCTATGCTTGATGTACTGCTTGCCAAAGAACTTACTAACCTTGTGGTAGTAGTTACCAGGTACTTTGGGGGAACACTTCTTGGAACCGGAGGACTAGTGAAGGCATATCAGTCTGCCACTGTAGAAGGTCTTGAACAAAGTATTATTATAAAAAAAGAACCAGGAACTCATATGGAACTTATAGCGGATTACAACTTGGTTGGAAAGATACAGTATTTTATAAATCAAGAAAACTATCACCTTTTATCATCCGACTATACTGATACAGTAAAATTTGACTTGATAGTTCCTACAGATAGGGTTAGTAGTTTTCATAGTAAATTAGCCGATCTATCAAATGGTACCTTAAGTGCTAAAGAAATAAAAAAGGCATACTTCGCCATTATTGATGGCAAAATACACCTTTTTTCATAGTCTCTTATATATGTACGTTTTATGTCAACTTAAGCAGATATGTAAAATCTAACTAGCAGTTACTGATAAATTTTTAACATGCTTTCACATATCTTCAAGTGTAATTAAGTCATCTACGATTTCTACCATTGAAATCGGAGTGACTTGGTTTTGATATAAAATTCGAGTCATTGTTTCCACCTTTTCTTTTGAATAGGAAATCCCCTTGATTTCCTCTGCTTCCAAATTATCATCTAGTAACTTGATAATTTGAATGCCAAAATAAGGCTCTGAGCTGTCAGATTCACGATTTTCGGTCAAATTATACTCAAGTCGCATACTTCTGTTGTCTTCCAAAGTTACTTCGTTGATAAACATCCTTTCCATCTTTTCCATCTTTTCCATCTTATTACCCCCATATGAATGAAAATCTATTGAAACAACTGACAAATCTAATTATACACTTAAATTGACATTAAATAAAGTAATTTTTAACGCACAATATTATATGTTTTTTATTTTTCGACACATTGCCAGTGAAGCTAGGGTATTATACATAAATTTCATGGTTTTTAGCAAATTGTAACTATATATAGGTATTTAGTCCTGTTATAATGGGTACTATTCATAACCTTTTGTATTTCATTTGCATTATTTGGTTAATACTGGTTATAAACGAAATAATACTTTATTTAATCTACATTTTTTGTTATACTCTACTTATCGCTTATATCTATGCGAATACTATAACTCAAATTCGCAGTTTAAAGCAGAATGGAGATTATTATGAATTACAGTAAAAAAGGTATTGAACAAAAACAAAATTATATAAAGTCAACTTCAAGACGCCTTACCTCAAAATTACGCATTACAATCTTTCGTGTACTTATTGTAACGGCTATCGTAGTAACAATAATATGCGTCTATGCAGGTCTAGGATATATTAAGGGGTTAGTTGATAGTGCTCCTAATATTTCTCAGATTGATGTTGTTCCTAAAGGATATACTACTAAAATATATGATAGAGAAGGCAATATAGTTGAGTATTTAATCGGAGCTGAGGCTAATCGTGAGTATGTGGAAATTAGCCAAATTCCTGAAGTTGTTCAGAATGCATTTGTTGCTATCGAAGATGAAAGATTCTATAATCATGACGGTATTGACATAAGGGGTATTTTTCGTGCTTTCTTTTCCGGCATTAAAGGCGGAGAATTTGATGAAGGTGCAAGTACAATCACCCAACAGCTACTAAAAAACCAAATATTTGACGGCGGTATGGAACTAACCTTTGTAGATCGTCTTGAGAGAAAAATTCAAGAACAGTATCTTGCCATTCAATTGGAAAATGAACTGGACAAGAAGCAAATTCTTGAATATTACCTAAACACTATAAATCTTGGCTCTGGTACTTATGGTGTACAAGTAGCATCCAAAAGGTATTTTGATAAGAATGTCTGGGAACTGACACTTTCGGAATCAGCAGTACTTGCAGCTATTGTTCAGCTTCCTGTCTACCATAACCCAATTACAAATCCCGAAAAGAATCAGGCTAGAAAGAATGACGTTCTTAGAAAAATGTTAGAACTAGGATATTGCTCTCAGGAAGAATTTGATCTGGCTTTGGAAGACGATGTATACTCTAGAATCCAAACTGTTAATAAAGAATACGTTTCTACCAACTCATATTATAGCTACTTCACAGACGCTGTAATAGAACAGGTATTAGAGGATTTACAGTCAAAACTTGGATATACTCAAGCCAAGGCTGCTGACTTAGTATATAGTGGAGGACTTGGTATTATAACTACACAAGACCCTACAATCCAAAGAATATCCGATGAAGTGTTTGCTGATGAATCATACTTTCCCGAAATCGGCATATCATACTGGGAACTAACATATGCCCTATCCATACAAAAAAATGATAAAGAAAAAACAACTAAACATTACCACGGTAATGACCTTGTAGAATTTTTTAAAGATTATAATGATCCAGATAATTTATATGTTGATGACAAAGGAAGCAAATTCTCCCTCTTATTTAAAGACAAGGAGGATATGCAAAGTAAGATTGAAGAGTTTAAGAATGCAGTTATAGAAGAAGGAGATATTATCCTAGGTGAGAAGGCTAATTTCACAATACAGCCACAATTATCTTTTGTAGTTATGGATCAGCATACAGGCCATGTACTGGCCATTATTGGGGGACGGGGTGAAAAGACCGGTAACCGTACCTTAAACCGTGCTATCAATACAAAGAGACAACCAGGATCTACCTTTAAGATTGTATCCACCTTTTTACCAGCATTGGATTCTGCAGGCCTTACCCTTGCTAGTATTTTTGACGATGCAGGTCCATACTATTATCCTGATACTGAAACCGAAGTAAGTAACTGGAGAAAAACAAAAAAATATCAAGGTTTAAGTACCATAAGAAAAGCCATCTACGATTCTATGAATATAGTAACCGTGAAAACCTTGGTTGAAGTTACTCCTAGGGTTGCCTATGACTACCTTAAGAAATTAGGCTTTACTACCTTAGTTGAATCTAGAACTGAGTCTAATGGCAGAGTTGTATCAGATATCAACTATCCCATGGGATTAGGAGGCTTAACTGATGGCGTAACCAACCTTGAGCTTACTGCTGCCTACGCTGCTATAGCTAATAAGGGAGTCTATACAGAGCCTATCTTCTATACTAAAATCCTTGATAGTAAGGGAAATGTATTACTGGAAAATGAACCTAGAAAAGAGCAGGTTCTTAAAGAATCCACTGCATGGTTACTTACAAGTGCCATGCAAGACGTTGTAACCATAGGTACTGGTAAGGCTCTAAAGCTGCAAGAAATAGATATGCCAGTTGCAGGTAAAACAGGTTCAACATCAGATTATTATGATTTATGGTTTTCCGGCTATACACCTTATTATACAGCTACTATATGGGCTGGCTTTGATAATAACAAAACACAAACAGAGCGTACATTTAACAGAATAATATGGCGTACTATTATGGAAAGAGTTCATATAGAAAAAGGACTTGAGAAAAAGACCTTTACTATGCCTAGTACCATTGTTTCAGCTAAAATATGTACCAAATCAGGAAAATTAGCTGTAGACGGCTTATGTGACAAATATCTTGAAGGAAATGCTACTCGAGTGGAGTATTTTGCAAAAGGAACTGAGCCAACTGAACAATGTGATATTCATGTAAAGGGATCCATATGCAAAGACTCAGGCAAGCTTGCAACTGATTTTTGCCCTATTACATCACAAAAAGAATCAGTATATCTAAATAAAACGGAAACTGGTGTCACAGATGATACCCCTTATTTATTACCTAAGGAAACATGTGATGTCCATTCCGGATATTATGAAGATGAACCACCATTTGATCCATCTTATTACAATTATTTTGAAGATGACTTCGAAGATTATGAAGATGATAGTAGTTTCGAAGACGATATAAATAACTTCGATAACTCATGGCTCTTCCCATCAAACTAAAAACTATTATTAAAATTTATAAAGAGGCTGTTTCATTTATTACGAAGCATCCTCTTTATTTTTTATGATTTCATTTTAGGATTGAATATCCATGATGCTATATATGAGAAAATTAGGGCTGCGGAGATTCCCACAGCAGATGCAGTAAATCCACCTTTGAATATACCTATAAAGCCCTCCTGATCAACTGCCTTTTTTATTCCCTTAAATAAGCTATTACCAAAACCAGTTAAGGGAACACTTGCTCCAGCTCCTGCCCATTTTGCAAATGGCTCATATATTCCTATTGCTCCTAATACCGTTCCTAAGCAAACTAATATAACCATAACTCTTCCTGGCATCAACTTGGTTTTATCTAATAAAATCTGAGCCAGGGCACATATAGCTCCCCCTACCAAAAATGCTTTAATATAATCCATTTACATCTCACTCCTTTCTTATCCTTACTTAGACTCAACCATAACTGCATGTGCAATTCCAGGAACCGCATTTCCTTCATTAAAACTTACTTGAGACAACAAAGCCCCAGTTGGTACAAATAATACCCGCTTCCATACACCTTCTCTTAGCTGCTTTAATACATAGGATGTAAATGTAATTGCAGCACAAGCACAGCCGCTTCCTCCTGCATGGGTATCTTGAGTTTCCTGATCATATATTTCCATACCACAATCCATATGATTTTCTGATATATCATAATCATTTTCTTTTAGAAGTTCTTTTAAGATATTAGCACCTACATAACCTAGATCTCCGGTAATAATCTTATCATAATAACTAGGTCTAATATTAAAGTCTTCAAAGTTTTGCTTTATAGTTTCAAATGCTGCTGGCGCCATAGCTGCTCCCATATTCATGGAATCCTTTATTCCATAATCTACAATCTTTCCTCCAGTAACACCAGTAATCACAACATCAAGTTCACCTTCTTTTTTATTGGCCGCTTTATGATTTGCAATAATGACAGCACCTGAACCAGTAACAGTCCAAGAGGCTGAATAGGGTCTTTGATTACCATAATCAAGAGGGAATCTAAACTGCTTTTCTGCTCCAGCAAAATGGCTAGATGTAATTGCTATTACCCTGTCAGCAAAACCACCTTCTACAAGCATTGAGCCAAGTACCATGGATTCTCCCATAGTTGAACAAGCCCCATATACACCGAATATAGGAATATTAAGTTCTGCTACTCCAAAGGATGTAGCAATTAGTTGTCCAAGCAAATCTCCGCCTACCAAATACCTGATATCAGAGTTTTTCAGTCCAGCCTTTTCAATAACTTTTTGTGCTGCCAACTTCATTAGTTCACTTTCTGCTTCTTCCCAAGTCTCCTTCCCTACCATATAATCCTCATGTACCTGGTCAAACATATCCCCAAGAGGACCTTCTCCTTCTTTTTTACCTGCCATAGATGATCCGGCAATTATATATGGTGGATTCCTAAATATAACACTTTGCTTTCCAGCCATCCTAGACCCATCAACTACCTGCTTCTTTATATCAATTTCATTATTCTTACCACCAACATTTCCAGCCATTTTAACAACTCCTCTCATTTGCAAGCATTTTCAGTCATCTATCATACGATGTTAAATTGTTTTAGAATATAATAGATCAGGCCCAGTAGCCATGAAGAAAATATCCCATATAAAATAACAGGCCCCGCTATGGTAAAAACCTTGCATCCAATACCAAATACTTGACCTTCTTTTTTGTATTCTATGGCAGGAGCTACTACAGAATTGGCAAATCCGGTAATAGGCACTAATGTACCTGCCCCACCAAATTTAGCAAGTTTTTGATATAAACCTAGACCTGTGAAGAGAATTGATAAAAACACAAGACATGTAGTTGTATAAGCCTTAGCCAGTTCCATATCACCAAACCTATCAAAAAAGAAACTAGTAAAGCCTTGACCCAAGGTACAGATTAATCCACCTACTATATATGCTTTAACACAGTTTTTTACTGTACTGAAAGTAGGAGTAACCTGTTTAACGTATTGGTTGTAATATTCATTTCTAATTGTGACATTCTTCTCCTTAACAATACCTGAGATTTTATCTTTTTGATTTTCCATACAAAATCACCTCACGCCATCTAGCATCTATATTCTGTCTGAGTTTCAACTAAAGTACCTTCATATTCATATTTCTTATCCCCCGTAAAATAGCCTACGAATAATACCAATGCAATTGCCGCAATAATAAGGAATGTTGCAACTAATATTAGCTTTCGTTTTTTAAGTAACATGTAATCTCTCCTTCTATAAATAAGACAACGGAAACGTCCCCATGTCTGCCCATGTCTGCAAGACAGCGAAAACGTCCCCATGTCTTTTGTCTTTGGTATTATTATGTGTTTTAGGAAACTTACTATACTGGAAAATGAATACATTTAAGCTCCTAATTTGTCTCTTAAAACTTTTAAAATTCTTTTTTCCATTCTGGATACTTGAACCTGGGATATGCCAAGTTCTTTTGCTATATCAGTCTGTGTTCTATCTTTAAAATATCTAAGCTTGATTATTTCCTGATCCCTTTCATCTAGGGCTCCTATTACTTCTTTTAAGGCAAGCCTATCTATCATTTTTTCGTTTTCATCTTTTGTTTCGGCTAGTTTATCTATTAAATATATGGGACTGCCATCTCCTTGATATATTGTTTTATATAGTGATTCTACTTCTGCCCCTGTTTCAAGGGCCATTAGTATTTCATCTTTTGATATGTTTAATTCATTTTCAATTTCTTCAACTGTAGGTTCCATACCATTTGCACTGCTGTATATCTCCCTATATGCTCTTATCCTTGTAGAGATTTCCTTAAGGGATCTGCTTACTTTAATTATGCCGTCATCCCTTAAAAACCGTTTGATTTCTCCTGTTATCATGGGCACAGCATATGTTGAAAATTTTACATTATAGGAGTAATCGAACTTATCTATTGCTTTTATCAGCCCTATACTACCTATCTGGAATAAGTCCTCCATCTCATGACCACGGTTGGCAAATCTTCTTACTATGCTCCAAACCAGTCCAACATTTTCTGTAACTACTCTATCTCTAGCTTCCTTATCTCCTTCCTTTGATCTTCTAATTAGCTCAAGCGTATCCACATTAAACCTCACTCCCTTCACTAGTCACTAATGGGTTAAACTGCATCTTGTTCGGTTCTTTGCGTATACCCTTTAAGAGCATGTCTTCCAATACTTTTTTTCATCCTTACAAGAGTGCCTTTACCAATAACTGATTCCACCTCCAGCTGGTCCATAAAGGCTTCCATAAATGAAAAACCCATACCGGATCTTTCTAGCTCCGGCTTTGTTGTGTATAATGGTTCCATGGCTTTATTAATATCCTCTATACCTGTCCCCCAGTCCTCTACTTCAACTGTAAGCTCATCTCCACTTATCTGGCATCTCATAGTAATCATACCCATACCGTCAGCATAGCCATGTATGATACTGTTAGTTACAGCCTCTGATACTGCTGTCTTTATATCTGCCAACTCCTCTATTGTGGGGTCAAGTGTAGCTGCAAAGGCAGCAACTACCGTCCGTGCAAAGCTTTCATTTTTTGACTTACTTTCAAATTTCAATATCATACTATTTGTATTATCCATCCTTTTACTTATCCCCTTTCTTCTTCCCAATATTATTTATCTTAAGTGATTTAATGCTGCCTCTACCGTATCGTATTTATCAATGATTTTATAAAGGCCTGAAAGCTTAAATATCCTATCTACTGCAGAATTGACACTGGCAACGGCAATCTTTCCGCCAATAAATATTACTTTTTTATACCTGCCCATAATCACTCCAATTCCTGCACTGTCCATAAAGCTTGCATCTGAAAAATCAAAAACTATATGCTTTATATGATTTCTATCAATCAACCTATCTGCTTTTTCTCTGATTTTTACAGCATTGTGGTGGTCTAACTCTCCATTTAACCTTATGATTAGACATCTCTGACTTATCTCATAGCTTGTCCCCTCCTTTCCTGATCTATTAGTTGTTTTTCCATATTTTTTGCTATCTTGCATCGGATACTTTCCCTCCAATCTTGTAATTTATAGTAAAGAAATGTCTTATTACTCCAGCCATGGGTAACAAAAAAGACATTTTAATAAAAGGTCAATCCCCTTCTTTAAAAAGTCTTTTTTATCTTTTATCATATGTTATTTAATCACTTATCTTTTAGTCCAAATTTGCTATACGATTGTAATAGGTCTTGGCATTTTTATATCTTTTTGAATCAGGATAATCATTAATTACAATCTCATAATATAATCTTGCACTTTCATAATCTTCAAGACGATGATAAGTACGGCCTAAAAAGTATATGGCATTTACATTCTCTGGATCATATTGATTTGCTATATGGAAGACCTCTAGTGCCTCATCATATTTGTATTCACTATAGAGATCATGGCCTTTATCGTAATATTCATCTGATGCTATAGGATATACTTCAGCTTTCAGATAATCTAATAGTTGTAAAGGAGCTTCTGATTCAAAGTTACTTGTATCCATTAATCTAAGGAGTTCCCCAACCTCTAGTAGCTTCCTGTCCTTCTTAGCTTTGCCTAATTCAGTAATATATAAGTTTGTTGCTTCAAATAATGAATCATATATATTAGGATTATCTTCTGGAATCTCCATACTATCAAGTTCAGCTTGTAGCTTAACAAGTCTTTCTTCTAAGTCAGCCTTTTCATCTTGAAGAGTAGCTATGGTTGCTTCCTTTTCCTCTATGGCGGCCAAGCCAGCACTATAATCAACTAAGTTCTGATTGTTCTCAGAAATATTCTTATGTTTTAATGATGGGTAAAGTAAAAAGGCTCCTACTGCTAATCCTACTAAGAGACCAACAATCAGATTAACATAAGCTATTATATTGGGTTTTTCCTCCCTGTATGAGGATATGGGTACAATACCCCCCTTGGGATTATCCTTGTCCGAATTAGTGTCCCCACCACGAGATGAAACCTGACTTGGTTCCAGCTCTTTTAAGTATTTTAGTGTTGTTGTATTAGATACATCTATCTTTCTTGCTTTTATAAGGTGTTTCCTAGCCTTATCATTGTCTCCGTTTTTAATGTAAAGCAGAGAAATCAAATGATAGGCTCTTATAAAATGGGGATTTAGTGATAATACTCTTCTAAGCTGTATAATTGCAAGATCATCACTCCCCTGCTTAGCAAATGCCAGTGCATTATTATAACGCTTAATAGCCTGATTTAGGCTATCAAGTCTGGTAGGATTATCCTGAATGGCATTGATATATCTATCAGCATCGTTATCTTCATGCTTAAAATATCTACTAATTACCCATTCACTTAGTGCAGATACGGTTTCCCCCATCTCAAAATATATCAATCCAAGCAAATTCCTAGCATTAGTATTAGCTTTATTCAATTCTAGACTGTACTTAAGTGCAATTATAGCCCCTGTTAAATCACGAACCTTGGCTCTCGAAAGGCCTTTATTATAATAGGAATTAGAAGAACGAAGTATCTTCTTATATATTGTTAAGTCCTGACCACATCTATCGCAACGTGATTTCTTGCCAGATATTTTGCCTTGACAATTTGGGCAAATCATATTATCCCCACCTAACCTCTTTCATCATCATAATTAGTTTTGACTTTTATCTTTGATTAACTCTTTTAATATATCCGAGATATCAGTCAGATCATTATTATAAATTACATCCTCTGCCTGTTCGATTTCCGGACTAGGTTGGAATTTTTCGATTTCTTCTTCAAAATTAATCATCCGCTTAATCTCCTTTTCTGGATCATATATCCTAATATTTATCCAAAATTAACTAAAATATTTTCTACCTATCATCATAACCATAAAATCAATAAAAATCAAGACTTATATATAGATTAGACAGCAATTTTTAGCCCTACTATGGCAGATACAAGGCACTTGACTAAAACACCAAATCATTTACAATAAAATTAATAGTATATATAAATCACACATATAATATATTGAAACTTTTATTATTTCAGATTGGGGTAACTATGATTAAATCAACCTTAAATATTATAAATACATTTTTCAAAAAAATTAGAGACGACTATGTGTCAGCCTTTTCTGCACAGGCCGCCTTCTTTATAATCGTCTCTTTCTTTCCTTTTGTTATGTTTTTATTAAGTATAGTACCATACTTTAATATAGAAGAAAGTACGGTACTTAGAACCTTTACTCAGGTCTTCCCCAGTGCTTTTAGGTCCTTGATTGTAAGTATTATTACTCAGATTTATGATACTCCTAATTCCAGAACCTTGATTTCTGTTACTGCAATCACTGCCCTTTGGTCAGCAGGAAAGGGCTTTCTTGCCATTATGAAAGGTTTAAACTCCATATATGGAATTAATGAAACCAGGAAATCCTTTTTTCTTAGGATTACTTCCACAATATATACTTTGATTTTCGCCATTATGCTTATTGTAACCATGATACTTTTTGTATTTGGTAACAAATTATATCTATGGATTACCAATAAGTTTACTGTACTAGAAGATTTAGCCCTTGTAGTTATTAGCCTTCGAACCATTGTGGGTCTAATTACTCTTATGATATTCTTTTTGATCATATATATGGCTGTACCAAATCGAAAGACCAAGATATCCAATGAACTTCCAGGAGCCATTCTATGCGCTGGAGGATGGATGGGTTTTTCCTATGCCTTCTCCTATTATATTGACCATTACTCTAATTTTACCTCAATGTATGGAAGCCTTACAACCATAGTACTATTTATGCTTTGGATGTATTTTTGCATGTACATTCTATTTATCGGTGCTGAAGTTAATCTACTCTTTCAAAATAAAGACATGATTGAAGAGATTAAGGAGATATATAGTAAACCCTCCGACAGCCCTTCTTCTTAAGAACGGGCTGAGTTCTTCACATTTTACTCATATATAAATCCTAAATCTGTTCCTTTATAAAAATACTTAATAATTTCTTCATAGGTTTTACCTGCATCTGCTAAAGATTTAACTCCATTCTGGCTCATTCCTACCCCATGGCCATAACCGCCTCCATATATAGAGATACTCTTAAGCTTTTCGTCTTCTTTGTTTTGATCAATATAGAAAAATGCACTAGGTAGCAAGCTTGAGCCCTTTACTCCTTCTCCATCTAATCTATATAGAGTGCTATTTGCCGGAGATAATAATAGCCTGATATTATATTCTGTCTGAACTAAGACCGTGCTCTTAGTTCCCTGAATAATAAGTTCATAGATAATTCCACCGGTAGCTCTAGTTTTTACTGCGATATCCACAATATCCCCAACTGTATCTATAGGTAGACTTTCATATACAGCATCTTCATCATATGGATTATCACCACTTACTAATGTCTTAATGAGACTAGGATTTGCCTTATATCTTTTAGCCAGCTTTTCATCAACTGATTTTCTAATGCTTTCTGCATCTATAGTCACATTCCAGCGGTACCAATTAAAGCCACTATCATAGGTAGTAAACTCATCATCAAGAATAAAACTTCTAAAATTGTCTTCCTTAGATAAATCACTATAAATTCGGCTAACCTTTGGATCTGATAAAGCTTCACTATCTTCATCCACATTAAGGAGCCTGCCACTTAGATAAGGTATCTCTGAGCCATTTGCCCATACATGTTCAACTCCTGTTGTATGTCCGCAGGAGGTGGAGAAATAATATGCTGTAATTACATCTCCATCATACTCTACTACCTTGCCATATGTATCCTTAACTGCAAGGATTGAATCTTCATTTTCCTCAATATTGTTGTAAACCTGATAAGACACACTATCATCAACATGGGCACCATAAGCACTAAGACTATTGGCCATAAGGTGCTTATAGGAGTAACTTCTTGCACAGATAGCCTGAACCTTAAGGGGTTCCAGACCGTAATATGTTGGCATCTCGCTGGGTATAACTGCATAGAGGTACTCCTCTAAAGGCAACTCATTTACAATAAGTAGTCCCTTGTCTTCTTCTACTATCTCTATACGACCTCGGTATTTGGGATTTCCCGTGGACCGTTCAATACTTAATATCTTTATCCTTCCTGAGTCAGATTTTGGTTCAATAATAATCCTACCAGAAGATAACATTATATCATTGGGCTTTAAGCTTACAGTCTCACCAGCACTATAGCTTGTCTCGACATCATCTACCCTTATGGTATAGTCTGATGTTGCACTAAACTCCACTTTATCATGATAAATATCCTTAAATCCTGTGGTATGAAGAAGTACTCTAATATTCTCAGCCTTTATACTTTCCATTATTAAAGCTGCACTTATTTTCCCGTTTGACACTACAAAATCTGTTGTATCATAACCAACCAAGATACTATTGGTTTTCTCCATAGAGATATTGCCATATAACTTATATATCTTATAATCTTCTTCAAGTGGAAGTCTTCCATAACCTTCTATCTCAATAAAGTCCTTACCGGAAAGCAGAACCTTACCCTGAATCATATCAGGCTTTATGCTTATACTTACCACTTTTTCATTCTCTACAGTAATATTTCCTACTAGCCTTTTAATATCCTGCGAAAGTCTATGTTGAGTGGAGAACTTCTTATCTATGCCATTAATAAATATATCGATTTCAAGTTCCTTACCCTGCTTAATCCATACATTATTAAGAACGATCTTGTCATTATATATACTATCGATATAGACAATCTCTAGACCACAAGAAAGAACCTTTATTCCTTTATTATTAAAACGCTTTAATAATTCTTCACCACTTAACCTGTCATTAGATCTATCCACAGAAGAATTAGTAATTTTCTCATAGTCTCTAGTATTTTTATAGTAGTAGTTACCCTTATCTGTAACAATCCGTTCCTTACTTCCACCTGCCCTATCTAAATCTAGCACAAATAATAGCTCATCCTTTACTAACTGCTCCTCTAATGGAACCAAATCTAGTAAAGACCTATAAAGTTCTAAAAACTCAGGTATAAGCATCTCTTTATCTGCATTTAGAAAATCAAATGACAAGTCTATATATACCCCTTGCAAATGAGGTCTCTTTGTAATCATTCTATCAATTAAGACCTTACATTGTCCTAGTGTAAGAGGCTCCTTAGGTGATTCTGTAATCCTGGCTTCAATAAGACCCATCTTGCTTACAGCATTCACATATTCATCATACCAGTCTGACATACTCTTATCTGCATATGATATGTTCATAGCCAGTGCTTCTCTAGCCGCCCTATCATAATCAAGATAACTTAAGAGGCGATAGGCCTCAGCCTTTGATATGACATTCTCCTTTATAAGAGCATTATCCTTCTCACTATCCCCTGATTTTATACGACGTATTACATTAGCTGTTAGCACTAGTAATACAATTATTACACAGATACCCATTATGACTATCTTTTTCTTATTATCCATAGCATCTCCTCCACGGGCCTTATTACTAGCCGGACAACATGATTTAGACAAGTAGCCCGATTTGCTATAATTTAATTATCCCATATGCTAATATATTATGTCAATGAAGGGAATATTCGTACAAGTTATAAGATGTACCAAGAATTAGACAAATCAAAAAAGCATACCCCAGTTTCCTAAGGTATGCTAATTATTAAATATTAACCTATAACTTCATTCATAGAATACATTCCAGCCCCTTTACCAGGAAGGAACTTAGCTGCTTGAACTGCACCTTTAGCAAATATAGCCTTTGAATATGCAGTATGCTTTATCTCAATAACTTCATCAGTACCTGCAAAGATAACTTCATGTTCACCAACTATATTACCCCCTCGTATTGAAGAGATCCCAATTTCATTCTTAACTCTTGGAGCTCTGATATTCGTCCTATCGTATACATATTCATACCTATTCCCAAGAGCTTCATTAATGGAATCTGCCAGAGCAAGTGCTGTTCCACTTGGTGCGTCTACTTTCCTATTATGATGCTTATCAACAATCTCAATATCAAAACCTGAATCAGTCAAAATCATTGCCGCATCCTTAACTAGTTTAAGTAATAAATTCACACCCATAGACATATTTGCTGAACGAAGAATTGGAATTATAGCTGAAGCCTCTTCTATGAGAATTTGATCTTCCTTGGAAAATCCAGTAGTACAAAGTACAATACCAATATTTCTTGATATGGCAAAATCAATCATCTCTTTAACATTAACAGGAGCTGAGAAATCTATTATTACATCTGCTGGAACATTACACTGTTCAAAACTATAATATACAGGATATTTATTATCAACATCCATACTAATATCAATTCCCGCTACAATATTGGCTCCTTCATCCTCATTAACCATCTGAGTAATTACTCTCCCCATTTTACCATTACAACCTCGTAAAATGATATTTGTCATGTGCTTCCTCCGATCTTAGGATTGCCTAATTCAATCCTTAGAATTTAATCTGTTGTTTCAATACCACAATTATTTAATTCCCGTCTTAACCTATCTACATTAGCTGGCTCCATATCAGTTAAAGGTGCTCTAAAACCTCCAACATTAAAGCCCATCATATTAAGTGCTGTCTTTACAGGAATAGGATTCACTTCATAAAAGAGAGCATTTATAAGTGGAAGATATTTTAATTGTAAATCCCTACTCCCTACAAGATCTCCATCTAGATACTTCATAACCATATCATGAGTTTGTCTGGGCAATATATTTGAAACTACTGATATTACGCCTTTTCCACCTACTGATAGTACTGGAACGATTATCTCATCACAACCAGAATACATATCAATTTTCCCCTCGGTAAGATGCATAATTTCTGCTACCTGCGCAATATTTCCACTGGCCTCTTTAATTCCAATGATGTTATCCACATCCTTAACCAATGTAGCCACAGTTTGTGGTAGCATGTTACAACCTGTTCTTCCTGGTACATTATACAATATTATAGGAATTGATACACTATTGGCTATAGCCGTAAAATGTGCAATTAGTCCCTTTTGTGTTGCCTTATTGTAATATGGTGTTACCACAAGTAATCCGTCTACACCATGCTCCTCCGCCTCTTTTGAAAGAAATATGGCTGTATCAGTACAATTGGATCCTGTTCCAGCAATTACGGGAACTCTTTTGTTTACCTTCTTTACGGTATACTCGATACATTCTAGATGTTCATCATGAGTAAGGGTGGATGCTTCCCCTGTTGTACCACATATTATTATACTGTCTGTACCATTGGAAATCTGAAACTCAATCAGTTCACCTAATTTCTCATAATCCACTTCACGATTCTCTTTAAATGGTGTAACGATTGCAACACCTGCACCTTTGAACAAAGTCATAATTATGACACCTCCAAGATTTAATCAATCTATTTTTATAGTAGCATACGATATTCGTAAAAATATTGCGCTAATAATATAATATGTGGTTATTATATAAGAGTTATATTAAAAGAACAACTTTCCTATAAAGTAAAAAAGTCGACCTAAGAGTCGACACTAAAGAATTATATAGGTAATACATCTTACCGTAATAATTTCTTTAGGCAGCCCTCCATCTTTTAAGTGATGACAGTCATATAGTTATTCACCATATGCCCAGCAATAATAACTCAGGATTATTATCACTTCGGCAACATTCCCTTTCCACTGTATCTCTTATCCCTGAAATATCCACAGTGTACTAATGAATATTGCGCCTCTACCTCAAGCAATATTTCACATTTTCGTAAATATATATTAACACTTGCAGTAAGCCATGTCAATAGAGATAATACAAATATATTCCCCCGATACGGGTCTTTGACAGTTGAATAAAGAAAAAACTTTGAAAGCCTTGAAATGGCTATATTTTTTTGTCAAATTTTACGTCTTTGTA
>JAAYNY010000189.1 GCA_012520635.1 Clostridiales bacterium
ATATTAGTTTGCTTTTGTAGGAAAGTATTGCAAAAACCAAACCTGCCACAAGACCCACAAAAAAGCCTAGGGTAATTCGAACAAATGAATTTATAATAGTAATCCAAAACTGAGGTGTCCTTCCAAGTTCAAATGTGGTAATCAGCACACTTTTTGGGGATGGAAGAAAAAGCTCTTGATTAATAAGCCTACTTCCTATCTCCCAGACCAAAAGCCAGAAGCAAAGAACAAGGAGCCGTATTAGTATTTTCTTAACTGGATTTTTTCTTTGCTTATCTTTCATATCACAACTCCTAAAGTTTAATTAACATAGTAAAAATCATCAGCAGGCATTTCTCCACCAACAGCCTTGGGGTTTTGATTGTACAACACATTAAGATAGGCCTCTACCATCTCCTTCATATCCTGGCCACTGATAAATGTTATATTGCAGTAGGGTATAGCTTTCTTCGCAACTGCTGCCTTAAAGATGTCATGTTTTTCAATAAGCATAGCAGCATCATCTATATTCTCATTAACAAAGCTAGCGCTTTCAGCGTATTCTTTCATAAAAGCTTCTACAGCTTCTGGATTCTTCTCAAGGAAGTCATTATTCACCACTACCACACCGGTTACAACACCGCTTCCATCCTCATTCTGTCTGGTCCATTCTTCATTAATATCAAGAGCAACTCTTACCTTATCATTATTCATCATAACTGTTGTTACATAAGGTTGAGGCAACATGGCAATTCCTTCTGCAGAACCTCCCAGTAAGGCTGCTACTTCTGTAGCCTCAGTCTTATACTCTATGGTTACATCCTTTTCAGGGTCTATTCCATTAGCAGAAAGTAAATAATTCAAGGTATATTGAGGAGTGGTTCCATAACCTGTAGAGTAGATGGTCTTTCCCCTAAGGTCCTCCACTGTCTCTATAGAATCACCTGTTTCAACAATGTAAAGAACACCTAAGGTGTTTATCCCTAATATACTTATCTTACCTTCTGTCTTATTATATAATACCGAAGCCAGGTTACAAGGAACTGCTGCAATATCAAAGTCCCCACTAATCAGCCCAGTACTGATAACATCTGCCTCACCAGCAACTGTAAACTTATAGGCCCCGGCTGTATTGCCATTTTCAGCATCTTCCATAATCTTTACCATACCCATACCTGTAGGTCCTCTTAAGGCAGCTACATTTATACTTACCTTTTCCTTTACCTCTTCATGGTCTTCATCATCTAATATCTCTGTATCCTGATCTTTAGTATCTTGATTTTCAGTTTCCTTATCTTCTATATCTTCTTCCGTCTCTATATTCTGTTTGTTTTTATCTGTGTCTTTATCGTTCTCCTTATCATTGCTACATCCAGCGAAAACCATGCTTAATAATAGAACCATCAATAGAACCATTATCTTGATTTGACTTTTTAAAAATACTTTCTTCATAAAAGACCTCCTAAATTTATTTTTTTGAATAAATCGTCTTTACACTGACTCCCTTTAACATACCTAGTTTACCTGCTAGGGTACTAATTATATCCTGCCTTGCATTTAGAACTACACTTATAATACTGATGTCTTTCTCTCGGTAGGGAATTCCCATTCGGCCTATAATATATTGACCATATTCATGAAGTAAGCCATTTAACTTCTCTACTGCCTCCATGTCTTCAACTATTATGCCTATGTGAGCTATCCTAGTCTCATTGCTCATTCCTTCACCTCCAATTAATTAAATACAAAACCCTATACCAAGGGCATAGGGTCTAATTACTCATCATAATAAATTATAAGTCAGCTCCTTCTTCCTTGGATATATCCTAAAAATCAGGTCTTTCTTAATTTACATTATCCTATGCCTTTCTATCAGGAAAACCTTCTAGATTAGCAAGGATATTTTAACACCTTGTTAAATTTTAGTCAAGAACTTCCTTAAATTAAATCTTAAATCTTAAAGCGATAACCAACACCCCATATGGTTTCAATATATTGAGGTTTTGATGTGTTAAATTCTATCTTCTCACGGATCTTCTTTATATGAACTGTTACAGTAGCAATATCTCCTATGGACTCCATATCCCATATCTCTCTAAACAACTCATCTTTGGTAAACACATGATTGGGGTTCTCAGCCAAAAATGTTAAGAGGTCAAATTCCTTTGTTGTAAATGTCTTCTCTTCGTCGTTTACAAACACCCTTCTTGCAGTCTTATCTATCTTAAGACCCCTTATTTCTATCACTTCATTTACCCTTTGTCCAGATCCAATTAGGCGATCATATCTTGCAAGATGGGCTTTTACCCTTGCAACCAGTTCACTAGGACTAAAAGGTTTTGTAATATAGTCATCGGCTCCCATTCCCAGTCCCCTAATTTTATCAATATCATCCTTTTTGGCTGATACCATTATAACAGGAATGTTCTTCTCTTCCCTAATCCTCTTACAAATTTCAAATCCATCTACATTAGGAAGCATAAGGTCTAGAATAATAAGGTCAAAATCCTCATTTAAAGCTCGCTCTACACCTACATCTCCAGTGGTCTCCACCTCTACTTCAAATCCAGAAAGCTCAAGGTAGTCTTTCTCAAGTTCTGCAATAGCTAACTCATCTTCAACTATAAGAATTTTTTTCATATAAGTCCTCCTAACTTAGATTAGTCCATTATTTATTATGATAATATTAAGATTTATTTGCTTTTTTTAGTGTAAAGCTAATTGTTGTTCCCTTGCCCTTTTCACTAGTTGCCCAAATTGTACCTGAGTGATCTTCTATTACCTTTTTGGCAATGGCAAGTCCCAGTCCACTGCCTCCTCTTTTAGAATTCCTAGAAGCATCTGCTCTATAAAAACGATCGAATATAAATGGTAGTTCATCCTGAGCAATTCCAGATCCATTGTCTTTTATATCAACTTGAACAAATTCATCTTTATCCTGTATTCCAATTTTGATGATACCCTCAGAATTATCCAGATATTTTACAGAGTTACCTATTATATTATTGACCACCCTCTTTAATTGCTCTGCGTCAGCAATTACCTCCACATCATGTTTAATTAAATTCTCAAAAATAATTTTAATATTCTCAAACTCAAGTTCTAGATGAAGGTCCTCCATACAGTCCTCAAAATACTCAGCTATGCTAATATTATTAAACATATAGGATATGGCGTTGGAGTCTATCTTAGCACAATAACCAAGCTCATCAACTAAGCTGGTCATATCATTGGCCTTCATATATATTGTCTTTAGATATTTTTCTTGTTTTTCACTAGTATCAGCAACTCCATCTATTAGTCCCTCTGTATATCCCTTGATAGCCGTAAGGGGGGTTTTTAAATCGTGAGATATATTACTTATCATTTCTTTTATATCTTCTTCATATTTTAATCTATCATCAATAAGCTGCTTTAGACGTAGTCTCATACTCTCAAAGTCATCACACAACTGACCAATCTCATCATCTGATACCAAGGGAACTGAATAGCCCAGATCCCCTTCCTTAATGTGATTGGTAGCAACCCTTAATACATTCAGGGGTCTAAGGATACTTCGATATACCCATAAGATTAATAAGCAAGCTGTTAAGAATAATATAACAATAAATGATACTGAGCTTTGAATTGCTACTGCTTTAACCTGTGGCATAAGTACATTAAGATCTGTGACAACAAATATGGTTCCTTTTCCTCCATCAGTAAACAAAAAGTCCTGCACCTTAACTAGAAAGGGATTGCTTCCGCCAATATAGATACCACCATCAACCTCGGTACCTCCAGTACCGTAAGCAGGAAGTATCACTGATATCATCTCCAGCTTTCTTTCACTACCTGTATAAATATACTTACCATTTTTACGTACTGCCAAAAATGAATGCTTTGGCTCAAGCTGTATATCTAATTCTTCATAGTAGTGAGGATCACTGAGTTTATCAGGCATGCTTGTGGAATAAAGCTTTATCTCATTATAAATACCCCTAGTTATTCTGTTAAGAATCTGAATAGGGTTAGTAATTACCTGTATTGTCTTAGCTTCAACATCATAAGACTCATGTATAGAATCCATCTGAAAACGGACGATAGTACCTGCCGTAATTGATATTAACATTACTGGCATAACTATCATAATTAGAAAGGCAATAATTAATCTATGCTTAAGCTTCATCGTTTCACCTATCTTCTTAGTAATTTATAAACCTTCTGTAAATTATATACTTTAACATTAAGTATAACATAGTTAGCATATACTTACATCTTAAGTATATATAAAAATTATAAATTTTTAATATAAATAAACTAATCCATAGAAAGATTACTTTTTCCAGGATAGCCTGAAGCAGTAACTTCTATGGATTAGCCATAAGTAATTATGTTTTATGGATTATTTAAGATAAGCCTTTAAAGTTTCTACTTTATCTGTTCTTTCCCAGGTAAAGTCCTGATCATCTCTTCCAAAATGCCCATAAGATGCAGTCTTCTTATATATAGGCTTTCTAAGGTCTAACATTTTGATTATTCCAGCTGGGCGAAGATCAAAGTGCTTTCTTATGATTTCTACAAGTTGCTCATCAGAAAGTTTGCCGGTACCAAAGGTCTCCACCATAACTGAAGTGGGTTCTGCCACACCAATGGCATAGGAAAGTTGAATTTCACAACGTTTTGCCAGTCCTGCTGCCACAATATTTTTTGCTACGTAACGAGCAGCATAGGATGCAGAACGGTCTACCTTGGTACAATCTTTTCCTGAGAATGCACCTCCCCCATGTCTAGCATAGCCACCATAAGTATCAACAATAATCTTTCTTCCAGTAAGTCCACTGTCTCCATGAGGGCCTCCAATAACAAACCTTCCGGTTGGATTTATATAGAACTTTGTTCTATCATCCACAAGATCCTTTGGTAATACCTGGTCAAAGATATGCTCTTTAATATCTTTTCTTAACTGCTCTATGGATACCTCCTCATCATGCTGGGTGGAAAGTACAACAGCATCTAAGTGAATTGGTGTTCCCTGATCATCATATTCCACAGTAACTTGAGATTTACCATCTGGTCTAAGATAGTCCAAAATTCCTTCTTTTCTTACATCTGTAAGCCTTCTAGTTAACTTATGGGCAAGAGATATGGCATAAGGCATATACTCATCGGTCTCATCTGTTGCATAGCCAAACATCATACCCTGATCTCCAGCTCCTATCATAGACAACTCATCATTCTCACTGACCTTTTCCTTAACTTCAAGGGACTTGTCCACTCCAAGAGCAATATCCTGTGACTGCTCATTTAAGGATACAATTACTCCACAGGTATCTGCGTCAAAACCAAAGTCAGATCTGTCATAACCAATCTCTCTTATAGTATCCCTAACTACCTTTTGAATATCTACATAACCTTGGGTTGTAACCTCTCCCATAACAAGTACCAGACCGGTTGTTATGGCTGTCTCACAGGCCACTCTACTTAGTGGATCCTGCTTTAATAATTCATCCAAGATTGCATCTGAAATCTGATCGCAGATTTTATCCGGATGTCCTTCTGTAACTGATTCTGAAGTAAAAATTCTTTTTTGCATAGTTATCCTCCTTTTGATAACATGAGGATGCCTTATCCTAAACGTTAAAACAAGCCCACTATAAGTGGACTTGATACCTACTAATCAAACCCTCTTATTGTTCGATTACTCGCTCAGGTTGGCACCTACCATTTACGGGGTTGCCGTGACTTCATCGAGCCTTACCTCTCCGTCACTCTGAATAAGAGAAAATTCATTTATACATAGATAATATACTCTAGTACTCCATTCGTCAAGCTATTTCTGATTAATTCAAGATTTTTTACAAAAATTGACTTATTGTTGCCTTTTATCTAATTTCACTTGACTTACTTGAGCTTTCGACAATAAGATTGACTTTTTTTCATGTTTTTATTATACTATAATTAACTAATTATAACATCATGTCTATACATAATTTCCTCGTAATTTTCTCTAGATTTGAAAGGAGTGCCATAGATATTTAACTCATTGGCTGCTAATTATCCTATGAATACATACAAGATTTTAACTAGGCAGGCAGTTCCCGGGATGGTTGTTTCTGAAGATGTATATACCAAAGACCTTAATCTCGTAATTGCTAAAGATACAATCCTTACAGATAAAATCATAACAAGATTGGAATTTTACTCTGTAACTGATTTTTCTATATATTCTGATGATTTGTCAATTAAGGAAGAAGCAGAATATATGGAAAATACTTTTTATACAAAAATTAAAAAAAGTGAAGCTTTTAAGAGATTTCGTACAGCCTATGTGAATACGGTCAATCAGTTAAAAGATTCTATAAATGACTTTGCAAATAATTCAAAAGAAGTGGATTCGGATAGACTATTATCTGATGTAAGTAACATTTTACACGATTGTAATACCAATATAGAAGTCTTTAATATGTTACATTGCATGAGAGAGTTTGATGATGCCACTTATGTCCATAGCTTAAATGTTGCTTTAATTTCTAACATTATGGGTAAATGGCTTAATTTTTCTGATGAAGAATTAGAGGTTATTACTCTGTGTGGCCTTTTTCATGACTTGGGCAAGCTATTGGTTCCTAATAACATAATTTCTAAACCTGCTAAACTAACTGATAAAGAATTCGCAATAGTTAAGACCCACACCACAAGGGGATATAACGTATTAAAGAATAAGAGGATTGATGAAAGAGTTAGAAATGTGGCTTTAATGCACCACGAAAGATGTGATGGCAGTGGATATCCCAATGGACTTATAAGCTATGAAATAGACCCTTTTGCTAAATTGGTTGCTATAGCAGATGTATATGATGCCATGACCTGTGCAAGAGTTTACCGTGGACCCCTATGTCCCTTTGAAGTAATTGCCCTATTTGAAGAAGAAGGTTATTTGAAATATGACACCAAATATCTTCTTACCTTCCTAGAAGGTATAGTAAACACATATATTCATAACAATGTACGTTTAAATAACGGTATAGAAGGTGAGATAGTAATGATTAATAAACTTGAACTATCTAGACCTGTTGTTATGACAGATGGTGATTTTGTTGATTTATCCAAACAACGTAACTTATATATTGAAGCTTTAATATAGATAAAGTTTTAGATAAGAAAACAGCCTTGCTAGACATTACTGTCAGCAAAGCTGTTATTTATTTTTCTTAATTTAGCTTACTTTTAATTTAAATTTTCTAATTGCTTTTGTATCATTGGAATTTACCTTGGCCATGGTTGCTCCTAGCTTCTGCATTTTATATTCAAAGTCTTCATAGCCTCGTTCTATATATTCTACATTTTCAACAATAGTATAACCCTCAGCCATAATACCAGCAAGAACCAGTGCAGCTCCTCCTCGTAAGTCAGATGCACTAACTATTGCCCCTGTAAGTCTCTCAACTCCAGTTATTATTGCTGTATTACTCTCTACTACCTTAATTGATGCTCCCATCTTGGTAAGTTCATCAACGAATTTAAATCTGTTCTCAAATATACTCTCTGTCACAATGCTTGTACCAGTTGACAAGGACAAGAGGGTGGTCATAAGTGGTTGCATATCTGTTAGGAATCCTGGATATGCCAAGGTTTTAACATGGGTACTGCCAGGTCTAGTGTCTGTAGTTACTCTAATAGCGTCATCATACTCTTCTACTCTAACACCAACCTCTAAAAGTTTGGCTGTAAAAGCCTCTAGATGTTTGGGTATTACATTCTTAATAAGAACATCACCCTTTGAAGCTGCCGCTGCAAACATAAATGTCCCTGCTTCTATCTGATCAGGAATTATGGAATATTCACTACCCTTAAGTTTAGGGACACCTTTTATTCTAATTACATCAGTTCCTGTTCCCTTTATATTAGCACCCATACTGTTTAAGAAGTTTGCCACATCTACAACATGGGGTTCTTTTGCGGCATTCTCAATGATTGTCTGTCCTTCTGCCAAACATGCTGCCAACATAACATTAATTGTTGCTCCCACACTAGACTCATCAAAATAAATGGATGTTCCAATTAATTTATCAGTATTAGCACATATTAATCCATGTTCAATCTTTACTTCTGCCCCTAGAGCCTCAAAGCCTTTTATATGCCTATCAATAGGTCTGCTTCCAATATTGCAGCCACCTGGTAAGGCAATCTGTGCTTTTTTAAACCTTCCAAGTAATGCTCCTACAAGATAATAGGATCCTCTAATCTTTCTTACAGATTCTGTATCTGCTGTAACTGTACTTATCTTAGATGCATTTATCTTAACTTTGTTCTTGCCTATACGGTCAACTTTAGCACCTAATTCTTCGATTACCTTTAGTAACATGTCAATATCACTTATGTCTGGTACGTTATCTATTTTAACGGTTTCGTCGGTCATGATTGCTGCGGCTATTATACCTAAGGCCGCATTTTTATAACCGCTAATTGTAACTTCTCCCATTAGCGGCTTCCCACCCTTAATAATATATTGCTCCATTGCACACCTCGTATTTTATCATTTTGTTATAAATATATATGCCAAGATTTTTAATCAAATTGTGTCAAGATATAATTCGCTATATAGATTATACCACATAGTGGGTTTTTGTAAATGATGATTTCAGTTTTTCGACTTACCTAATATTGCTATCTTATACATATTGTGCCATATTTCCTCCTCCTTAAAGAATTTGATATGTTTATTTTAATAAATGTAGATAATTATATTCTAAATAGTTTATATAAATGATAGGAAAAACATTAATAAATTCCTTATATTAAGTATTTTATCCTTGTACATTTATTTCCAAATTATTGAATTATTAAATTGGTCATGCTATAATCAAGGTGTTCAGCTTTATTACTTATATAATTCAATTTAAAATACACATTAAAAAAAACATAATTTTCTTTTTATAACAGGAGATGATCTTATGGCATCAAATTACATAAAGATAGAATCTGTTTCCGGTGGTGTAAGTAATCGTGTTAAGCAAAACTTAAAATTCAGAACTGGAAACTTCGTATGGCGTATTAAGTTTACTGCTCCTTTGAAACCCTCTACCGTAAACAACAAAAACCTTAATGTTACAACCTTAAATAATAAACCCTTATTAACAAATATCAAATATGATTCTGTAAACAACTATATAGAGATAGAGCCTTTAGAGCCATATAATAGAAATGAATCTTATTTGTTAAATATATCTAATAATGTGGAGTCCAAAAGAGGAAAAAAGTTAGCAAATGATATAACCATACAATTCAAGCTATAAAATCATGGTAAAGTCCTCTAGTAACAAATACAAGACTTGAGAATCCATTAGCTGACCTTGAGGGCTTTTAGATAATTGTTTCCCTGTCCTGATATTGGCATAGCTAATTGCATTATCAACGTACTTGAAAATACTTTCTAATTGCTTATCTTTTCTTGTAAGCCCAATTATTTCTTTTAAACTTTCATTTACTACTAAAAGAGTTGATGGATCAATTTCATAGCCTTCTAGTATTATTCGGGAATGTACAAAGCCAAGTAAATCTTCCTCGGTATACTGAGGAAGATGAATTCTGTTTTCAAACATATCCTTTATTTTGGGCTCTTCCCCAAACAACTTATTCATATCTTTATCATTATCCTCAAAGATTACGGCTATATCTCCATGAAAATATTTTATAAGAGACAAGATCTTATCTATGGTATGTCCTTTTAATTCATTAGCATTTTCTATAACCATACAGCAGCCTTTTAACTGGTCTTTGTTCTTTATATCTTCTATTTGATTTAATTTTAAGGCTGATACCTTGACAACCCTTGAGCTAGAAAGTTTACCTATTTTATTTAAAAATATTGCTATATACTTGGCCAAGGTGGTTTTCCCAGATGCTGGGCCACCTGTTATGATCATTTGTAGGCTTTTTGTTGTATTATTAGTTATTAGCTCTATACTCTTTAGCAGTTGACTTTGTATGGAGCTTACATGAAGAAAGCTACTAAATATTTGAATTATATCCACATCAAGCTCTTCTGATAAGTTTACAAGCTTATCAAGATCATCCTTACTATTATCTGAAATCATTACAGGACTAGGGTCATCACCTTCTTCTAAGTCAGCAGCTAATTGCAGATCTTCAATTTCATCCACTGTTGAACTATGTTCTAATTCTTCTTGTATTATTTCTTTAGAACCATCAATAGAATCATCATCTGCCTTAGAGGCCCTTTTCTTAAGATTTTGTAATATCTCTTCCTTATCAACTTCACCTGAATAGTAGGCCTTAAGTATTTTTGCCTTTTCCACATAACTTCCTTCACCAAACCAAAGGATTATGTCTGAACACTCTTTTATGCATTCTTTCTCCAGGCCTGCTTTATAATATAACTTTGCAAGCTCATAAGCCCACTTCTCCATGTAGATTTTCTTTTTTAATCCCTGTAAGGATTTTATTAGTACCTCATAGGGTTCCTTTTTTAATTTGTCTATTTTAAATCTAAAAATATAGATATTATAATCATTTGGTGCAACTTCTTCATACTCACTTAAATATCTCTCAGCATCTACAATATCTTTTCTTCCAATAGATGCAAAGACCATCTGATTAAGTGTTCTTCTGGTTTTAGATTTTTTATATACCCGATTTAGAAGTTCCATTGCCTCATCATATCGTTTGTTTTGTGTTAAAACCTCTGCAAGAAGGCTAAGGTCTGCTAAGTTTTTAACCCTCTTTAACTTCATTGTGTCAATAACTTTTTGGGCTCCTTCATAGTCACCTTCTTGTACTCTTCTTCTAACCTCTTCTGTCTTAACGATATTATCATAACTCCCCAACATGTTTCCTCCTTATGTGCAATTAGGCCTTTATTATTCGCTACAGACAGGCTCTTGCTAGCCCTTATCCTTTAGTCATATATTTCTCCTATATATAATATAAGACTTCCAACCTCTATACTAACATTTGCCCATGATTTTAACAAGGTTTATTCTCCTAAAATCAGCTCTTTAATTACAATAAATGCCACAATGGAAAAGATATTTTCATTGTGGCATAGCTATTTATAAATTTTTATGTTTCTTTATAGTAATTCAGCGTATCCACTAACTCTTTAGTTAATATAATACTCTCTCTCTTTAGCAATCTATGTCTTCCTTCTGTCTCTCTTATCTTCTTAAGTCTAGTTCTATTATACCTGGCATAGGCCTCTTCAAACATAGGTTGTAATATTAGCCTTTCCCTTATATCTTTTGAAAAAGGACAATAGGTGGCTAAAATCTCTCGGACAATTTTATTTAGCTTTATTGCTCCCTTGGATTCATACATAATCCATGCCTCGTAATCAATAACAAAAATCTCTCTACTGTTATTTCTTCCCTTCTGAATCTGAAGCTTAACTTTTTCTTTCCTTTCCTCAGACAAATCCCTATTCTTACGATAAAACTGAAGATAATCTGAGTATTCAGAAGTTAAAGATTTGTGCTTTATATCATTCCAAGCCATACCCTCTATGGTTCTGCATAATTCCCAACGAAATCTTCCACATACTCTGACTAAATTAAGAAATAGATTGGCCTCACAAAAAATTGGCAACATAAAGCGACCTGAGGTATCCCTTTTCTTCCCATCAATCTCTTGCCACATAACAGAATTACTACCAACTGTAGGCATTAATATTATATCAGGGTATATTCTCTTTATAATATACTCCCTTTCAATATTCATCTTTTCATTTACATATAGAACTTCCCTATCAAATATAGAATAGTCAACATCCATAACCTTCTTCATATCTTCTAAAATCTTCTTACTGGTTAGATATGACTTATTTGGACTGTTAATAAGTACATCCTTATGTAGTACAGGGACGAATGTAGTTATCTGACCACTGGCAGTTCTATTATTATATCGAAACATGTTTTGTATCTCGTAGTCCAACTTTTTCTTTCTATCTTTACTCCATTCCTTTATCTGAGCATCGGTTAACTTACCTCTTTTCTTAAGGGAAAGAAGCATCTGGTTATAATCTTGATCAAACTCATTTTTAGAAGGTTCTTTTTTTCCCTCATATATTAAGGTTAACCATTCTTTTATATTATAAATTTGAACATCTTCATCTTTTTTATCTTCTTTTAGAAAATACAAGGATAATATTTGTTCTTTAGTTAACAGTCTCTCATCAGCGTATCCATATTGCAGGAACATATCTATTAGTCTTGGTACATTTTCACTTCCATAGGCTTTAATAAATACAGCCTTATATAGCTCATAATGGCCGTCAGTAACTTTCTTTCTTATAAGCCTGGCACCATCATCCATAGATAGTCGATCTTTTAAATTCACAAAATCCAGCATATGTCCTTGCATTTCAAGAGCCGCTTCTTTATCAATCCCTGAGTAATCCAATATCTGCTGATAGGAATCTTTTAACTCAAGTATAGCTCTTTTTGAATCATCTATGGAATATTTTAAATATGTCTGCGGATTGATTTCCTTATTCTTTGATCCTGTTAGAAGAAGATTATATATCTCCTCCATTCGCTTCCTATTAACACTAAAGCTACTAGTAAGCTTGCTATCAAAAAACTTCTTTAAATTATTCACAAGGTCTACTATATCATCCATGGCATCCATTAGTTCTGAACTATTTCCACCTGCACTTACAAGCTCAATTGCATACGATGCCACCAATCCAAATAGACAGGTATCACTTTCATTAATAAGACAATCCACCAGGTATAGTAATTTTTCTACGTATTCCTTTAAAATATCATTTAGCTGATTGATAAGCTCCACCTGATCTTCCATCTGATATAAGGTGATTATATTACTATAAGAATAATATGACTTTATAACATCTATTGGAAGACCTGCACTTTCTCTATAGTAATTTATTTTATTTCTATCAGGTTCTATGTCACTTTCAAATTCACTTATCTCATCTACCCACTGGGGCCTTTTTGCAGTATATCCAAGCTTAGATGCTGATTCATAGTATAAACTATATTGTTCATTTAAGAAGTCATAAAGGAAACGTCCTCGCTTTAAGACTCCTTGATAAATATTAT
Organism: Clostridiales bacterium; assembly: GCA_012520635.1. Lineage (GTDB taxonomy): Bacteria > Bacillota > Clostridia > Lachnospirales > Lachnospiraceae > Mobilitalea. The sequence goes on from JAAYNY010000189.1 coordinate 13,041, forward strand.
CTAGCTCTAATATGGCCCTATTTAGGGAGGCAATAATAAAACCATGATAATCCTTATTTATGGTTAATATATTCTCCAGGTCTTCTTTGTAATCCACAGCAAAGACGTAAAACACCAGATCTTCAATTGCTGTATATGTACTTTGATACTTTCCTGTTAACACATCATTTATTGCTATAAATGTTCCAGAGCCGGCTTCATATTTGGCACCCCTATGATGAATCAGGACACGACCTTTAATAAGCAAGGCAATGCTATATAGATTATCACCTTCTGTATAAATATTTGTTCCTTTTTTACATTGATTCACTGCATTCAAATTAATCTTTTGCTTCAATAGAACCGCTCCACTTCATTTAGATTATTGTTTTATAGATAATTTGATTATATACTAAATACCTATCAATCTAAAGTATAATAGGGCCTTCTAGTGCGAAATTCTCATAAAAAAAGAACTGTTTTTAATCTCTTAAAAACAGTTCTATATAAATTTTTTCCGTGCATTCTGCTTTGAATGCTTACCATAAGCGTTACCTTTACAGTTAACTCAGCCCAGGTTGCCTTACGGCACACAGGAGCTTTTGCTTAGTGCTGCTTCATTCCTGACCTGACACGGTTCACAAATTCCTGTTGCGTAAGACCCAAACGTCAACAT
>JAAYNY010000190.1 GCA_012520635.1 Clostridiales bacterium
AGAAATTCATGGAGTAAAAGCGTAAGGTATTATCATCACGCAAACGCACTGCTCCATAAGTACCTATTCCCAACGCACAGGGAAACACATGGCCGCCGTTATAATCAGTATGTTCACCAATTAGATTAACTCTGCCTGGAGCATAATAAACACTGACTCCTTCATTATCTCCATAAATTTTCTTAAACCAATTCATCATTTTCATCTTCATAAGTTTAGCCCCCATTATGTTATATCTTCTGATAAGGAGATTATACCATAGGAGAAATAGGTTTTAAAGCCTTAACCCATCAAATAATTTCTCATATTCTTTATTGCTGATTTTTCTAAACGGCTAACCTGTGCTTGAGATATATTTATTTCTTTTGCCACCTCCATCTGGGTCTTGCCCTCAAAGAATCTTAATTTTATAATATTATTTTCCCTTGGGGGAAGTTTTTCCATAGCCTCTTTTAGAGATATAGCCTCAATCCAATTTTCTTCTTTGTTCTTCTTATCACTTACCTGATCCATGATATATAGAGCATCTCCTCCCTCTACGTACACAGGGTCATATAGAGATACTGGACTTTGAATTGCATCAAGAGCATAGACTATATCTTCTTTACTTATACCGATTTCTTCGGCTATCTCTGTAATTGTAGGCTCTTTCTCATTCTTTTTCATTAATGCTTCTTTAGCATATATTGCTTTGTATGCTGTATCACGCAAAGAACGGCTGACACGTATTGAATTATTGTCCCGTAGATAGCGTCGTATTTCACCAATAATCATTGGAACAGCATAGGTGGAGAATTTAACATTTTGTGTTATATCAAAATTATCAATAGCCTTCATCAGTCCAATACAACCTATTTGGAATAGGTCATCAACATTTTCATTACTGTTTGAAAATCTTTGTATAATAGAAAGTACAAGTCGTAGATTTCCCTTGATATATGCTTCTCTTGCTTCCTTATCGCCAGCTAGAATCTTCTTAAATAATGCTTCTTTTTCACTATTTTTCAATAATGGTAGCTTAGATGTATTTACACCACATATCTCAACTTTATAAAGAGCCATAACGAAACCTCCGAATCATCATGTAATCATTATTAGCTAAATTCATGAAGGCCTATAAACTCCATGCATTAAAATGTTTGCTAACAATAATGATTCACTTTTTTTAAGCTCTTTATACTGATATTTACATTGTAATAATTTCCATTATCTAGATTTTATTCAAAACGAACCATTTCCTTTTTCAGACGTTTTATAATTTTTTTCTCTAATCTTGATATATATGATTGAGATATTCCAAGTAAATCTGCCACTTCTTTTTGAGTCTTCTCATTACCATCCTCATTGTTAAGTCCAAATCTTAAATCTACAATAATTCTTTCCCTCTCCGATAATTTGGATAAAGCTTTTCTAAGCAGCTTACGATCCACTTCCTCTTCGATATTCCGTGATATAACATCCTCATCAGTGCCTAATATATCTGATAATAGTAGCTTATTTCCATCCCAATCCACGTTCAAAGGCTCATCAATAGAAACCTCCAGTTTGGTTTTATTGTTTCGCCTAAGATACATTAGTATTTCATTTTCAATACACCTTGAGGCATATGTAGCAAGTTTAATATTTTTATCGGGATTGAAGGTATTAATGGCTTTAATAAGACCTATGGTTCCAATGGATATTAAATCCTCCACACCTACTCCTGTATTATCGAATTTTTTTGCTATATATACTACAAGCCTAAGATTGTGTTCAATCAAGATGGCTTTCATTTCCCCATCCCGCTCAGTTCCAAGCCCATTAATAACTTCAGCTTCTCTAACTGAATCCAAAGGGGGAGGCAGTATATCCGAACCTCCTATATAATGGATTTCTCCTCTTTGTCCAAAGATGATAGTTCGTAGGTCTGGAATCATTCGAAATTGAAATTTATTATGTATTGACAACTTTAAAAGCATATATACCCTCCCATTTTTATAGCTCAAATAAAGTATCTTACAATAGTTCCTTATGTAAAATAACATGGTAATCATCTCTAGCAGTTAATCTGTTATCACAGATTGCTACAGTAACTTTTTCATTGCAGATGCTTTCCTTTCCTGTAAAGACCGTTACCTTATCAAGCTTTATCCCCAGTAACATACCAGTTTTTTCAAGAGATCTGTAAGGAATAAAGCTGAATCGAAACACTCTATCATTATAATCCCAAGGCATATCATCTATTTCTCCGTCTAAATAACGTTTGGCAAGGTCTAGCTCCCCCTTAATATCCGATGTAATAAGCTCATCCATCAAGGTGTTTTCCATAACCATAACAGGCTTTTTAGTTATTGGGTCATAAAGACAGTTGCCAGTATCCATCAATCCTTTGGTTTGCAGATGCTTATCTTTAAGAACAAGCTCTACATCATAGATTAGTGGTCTATGAAGCTTATAGAGTCTAAGAAACCATATAATAAAACTGGCAATTAGAGTTATTATAACCAGGGCAATAATAATAAATATAATGGGAATATTACTAAAAATATTACCATTACCAATTTTGATTAAGAACAACCTTAGATTTGTATGATAGTAAACTGAATTCATTAATCCACCTACAAAATATGTAATCAAGTTTAAGACAATCCATTGCTTAATAATATCCCAAGTGCTTAGTTTACCAAAGGCAATGCGTATCATCAGTAATGATGCAGTCACATAGATTATTGCAAACTTAATGATTTTATTTAACCAAGGAAAAATGGCAATAATAACTGCAAATATTGCTCCAACTATAGCTGCCAAAATCATCCGTATCATACTGGTGCCTTTCTTGTTTATCTTTTTTAGCAGGAAAATCAGTATAAAATCAAAGGAAAAGTTAATTAGAAATACAATATCCGGATAGACCTCTAAATACAATATTCACCTCCAAGCATTTCTCACTTAAGTATGGAATGATGATCATCATCATGATTATAACTTGTTAGTCTTATATAATTTGTCATTTTCTGGTAGAGTATTCCCACTTTTCGTTTACTTATTTTTACATTATTTTATTCTTAGGTACTTTTATGTACAAAAAAGGCTATCAGATTATTATTAACTTAATAATCTGACAGCCTAAATCTCTTATGTATTATGTTTTTTCTATTTATTTATTATTACGATTTTTCTGCAAAAACTCAGGTATCTTTATACCGCCGGGATCTGTGTTGGTATTAGTTGGAGCCTTAGCAGGCTGGCTAACAGGTGGACGGTTAGGATCGGTATTATAGCTACTTTTCCTTGGGGGAATATAGGGACTAGGATTGGAAAAGCTCTTGTTTGCACCAATATCTGGCTTCATGGTACTACCACGATATGGAGAACTAGGTGTTGCCCTTCTTAAGAATTCCGGTGTTTTAACTAATTCCCTTGCCCTTCCGTCTAAACCAGTTGCTATAACAGTAATTGACGCTGTATCGGGATTGGAATCATCATACATGGCACCAAAAATTATATTGGCAGAATCTCCAGCCAATTCTTGAACCAAGGTGGCAGCTTCATTGGCTTCTATAAGGCTAATATCACCAGATATATTGATTATAACATGGGTTGCCCCTTGAATGGTTGTCTCCAGTAGAGGGCTTGTAATAGCCTGTTTAACAGCTTCAATACACTTATCATCTCCGCTACCTGTGCCAATGCCGATATGGGCAATTCCTTTATCCTTCATAACAGTTCTAACATCGGCAAAGTCTAGGTTAATAAGACCGGGTACATTGATAAGGTCTGTTATACCCTGTACACCCTGCTGTAATACCTCGTCTGCCTTTCTTAGGGCATCAGGCATGGTTGTCCTACGATCAACAATTTCAAGTAACTTATCATTTGGAATTACGATTAATGTATCTACATGGTCTTTCAGTCGTTCTATTCCTGAAGTCGCATTAGCCATACGAGTTTTGGCTTCGAATTTAAATGGCTTTGTTACAATTCCTACAGTAAGGATATCCATATCCTTAGCTATCTGTGCAACAACTGGAGCTGCACCTGTACCGGTTCCACCACCCATACCACAAGTAACAAATACCATATCAGCCCCTTTAATGAGCTCTGTCAATTCTTCCTTGCTTTCTTCGGCGGCTTTCTGTCCAATTTCCGGTTGTGCACCAGCACCTAGTCCTTTTGTAAGTTTTTCACCAATCTGAATGCATACAGGAGCCTTGCAATTCTTCAGATGCTGCTTGTCCGTATTAATACCAACAAATTCAACACCCAAGATATTCTCTTCTATCATTCGATTAACAGCGTTATTTCCTGCGCCTCCTACCCCAATAACAAGTATTTTTGCAGTAATGTCAGCCTCATTTGTTCTTATTTCAAGCAAGGTCAATTCCTCCTTCATCGTATTCTTTCACAATATAGATTCTATATCTCTAAAACCACATTATCATGGGATTAAAATTATTTCAACTACAACTTATGGTAGACACTTATAATATATATAATATCTTTTAATTCCCAAATAATCAAGCATAATTTTATGATTTTATCAATTACTTGATAAAACTTTATCTAATCAGACGATATTTCAGGCTTAGCTATATAATAATCAGTATTACCCCGCATATCGATAGTTAATTTTCTTCCTTCTGCTTCTGTTAGAATATTCTTTAATTTTGCTAATATTTCATCATATGTACTTCGTCGTCCAAGCAGTGCTCTTATGTCTCCAGATACCAGTGTTACTTCATAGTCATTGTTAAAACTAATGGTATCAGCCTTTATTTCTTGCTTTTCTATCTGCTGTGTTAGGTTTAGAATTACATCAAATAATTCTTCCTTTTGAACTTCAAGTTTTTCATTTAATACAATCTTTTGGTACTTTAGTCCCTTAACCAGTGGAATATCATCTAATCTGCTTGATGTACTCTCTACTATTATACCATCTTTGTCAAAGTATAGATAATCTCCCATAAAATCTATACAACCTATAATTCTTTTATCATATACCCTGATATTAACAGAATGTCTATCTACTAATTGGAAGGACATCTTCTCTACGAATGGAATTCTAATATCCATAAAGTATTTGTACTTAAGGTAAAATAATATAGTATTCTTATCTGCTTCAGAATCAACCAACCGTTCTATGATTTCATCTTCATTATAACGATTAGTTCCAGTCACTTTTATACTTGTAAGCTGAAAATTATAGATAAATATAGCCACTGGTAGCCCTATGAAAATAAGTATTTTCAAAAAGCGTATGCTGATTCTCCTAAGAACACTGCTATTTTTCCTTTGCAACTTCTTACTCATATTGTACTCCGTTTCAGTAAATGATGCTATAGGATATTCTCGCTACAATACCTTATATTTGCACCAATATTGCTTAGATCCCTACATATATCTTCATATCCTCGTTCAATACTGGTTGTATCCTTAATAATTGTAGTTCCTAAAGCTCCAAGACCTGCTATAACCAGAGCTGCTCCGGCCCTTAAGTCATGAGCTTTTACTACAGCACCTTCCAAGTTCTTAACTCCCAATATTACAGCCTTTCTTTCTGACTCATCTACTGTGATTTTTGCACCCATCTTCCTTAGTTCTTTAACATTCTGAAAACGTGATTCAAATATCTCTTCTACTATAATGCTTTTCCCATCAGAAAGACTTAAGACTGTCATTAATTGTGATTGCATATCAGTGGGAAATCCCGGATAAGGTTGTGTTTTTAGATTTTTATAAGGTAGTAGCCGTTTATCACATCTTATTCTTAAATAGTCATTACCTGTTTTTATCTTACATCCAATCTTATCAAGAACTCTGATAATAGAATCTATCTGATGCAAGGGAGGATCCTTTAAAACCACATCCCCTTTTGTAGATGCTACGGCCGCCATATAAGTTCCAGCTACTATTCTGTCACTAGAGAGACTGTATTCTACATCATTAAGTTTCTTAACACCCTCTATCTCAATAAAGGCTGTACCTCTTCCGCAGATTCTTGCTCCTGCTTCAACCAAGAAGTTACATAATTCTACTACTTCCGGTTCTCTGGCCGCATTATATATACGGGTTATACCTTCAGCAAGCACTGCCGTTAATATAACATTCTGTGTGGCACCTACGCTAGGGAATTTTAGAAATATATCACTACCAATAATTTTATCAGTATAGCAATGAATTATTTCCTTGTCCTCACCTAGAAACTCCTGATTGACATTCATTCTTTTTATGGAGTCCAAATGATAGTCAATTGGTCTTTTTCCAATAGAACAACCTCCCGGATAGGCTATAGATACCTCATGGTTTCTACCTAATAATGCCCCTAAAAATAATATTGAGCTTCTCATCTTCTGTACTGAGCCTTCGGATACCTTAGTAGAGCTAATCTCAGTGGTGTCAATTATAAGGGTATTACCCTCCCACTTAGCCACGGATCCTAGTTCCTCTAATACACTTATCATGTGAAATACATCTAGAATTCTAGGACAATTCTTTAGTATAGTAACACCCTGGTTCAAGACTGTAGCAGCAATAATTGGTAATGCCGCATTTTTTGAACCTTGTATTTTTATTTCACCCTTTAACTCCCCGCCGCCGATAACCTTGATACTCGACATAGCACACCTCAGACTTATGAAGGAAATATAATACCACTATATGATATCTCCTTTGTCCTAGTGATTGATACCCTATAAGGCTATCGTTCTGCCTTAATCTGATTGGAAATACTAAGAACTATCCCAATTTCAAAAAGGATAACCATAAGGGAACTTCCCCCATAGCTAATGAATGGCAGAGGTATACCTGTTGAAGGTATTGTACTTGTTACAACCGCTATATTTATTAACACCTGAGATGCTATATGAGCTAGCACTCCGGTTGCAATAAGTCCACCGTAAAGGTCTGGTGCATTTATAGCAATAATAAAAATACGCCAAAGCAATAGTATAAATAACAGGATCAAGGATACTGCTCCAAACAGTCCAAGTTCCTCACATATAACCGAAAAAATCATATCATTATGGGATTCCGGTATAAAGCCTAGTTTCTGCATACTCTCACCTAGACCTTTTCCAAATACTCCACCGGAGGCTATAGCATATAATCCCTGTAGTATCTGATAACCCTTTTCATGGGTTTCAACATTTCTCCAAGCATCTACTCGGTCTGATCTAAAATCAACAAAAAATATCATCAAGGAAGCAAGGGCTCCCATAATTGTTCCTGATACTATAAAATAGGCTTTCTTCTTACTAGCTACAAAGCTAATAGCTACCATTATTAGACCAATAATAAGACCTGTGGAAAAGTTCTCTGATATAACAAGTAATAGTAGAGGACCAATTATTAAAACAACCCGTAAAAATCCCCATATCTTATCCAATTTTCTAGGTGCCAGTTGTACTATGTAGGCTGTTACAAGGATAACAGCAATCTTAGAAAGCTCTGAAGGTTGGAAACTTCCGACGCCTTTAATCTCAAGCCAACGCTTTGCTCCCTTTGTCTCCTCTCCAAAAATTATAACTGCTATTTGAAGAAATACACATAATAAGTATAATAGGGTTATTGGTCTTATCCTGATTATTGGTAGTTTTGTAATATATAATCTATAGTCAACCTCAGATACGAACAGCATTATAAGTATTCCTGCCCCACCAAGTAATGCTTGTTTTGATAGATAATAAGTCGCATCGCCATATAATCTTTGTGCATTGTATGAAGATGTACTATATATCATAACCAAGCCAAAGCAAACCAGAAATAGAGTCAAAAACAACAAGCTATAATCATAATAGCTGTGAAGTTTTCTCTTATTAGTTTCACCTGCTGTTCTTGCCATTTAATCACCCATCTATTATTTTAATAGTTCTCTTACATATTCTTTGAATCTCTTACCTCTTTGCTCATAATTATCAAACATTCCCCAACTAGCACAGGCTGGTGACAATAATACTGCATCTCCATCCTCAGCTTTTTGTGCACTTATGCGGACAGCTTCCCTAAGATCATTAACAATAACAATATTATTGAAGCCATATTTTCTTGCGGTGTCAGCTATCTTTTCTCTAGTGGCTCCCATAAGAACAAGACATTTTACCTTATCATTAAAGGACTTTATCCACTCATCGAATTCCAGTCCCTTATCAAAACCACCAGCTATTAATATTGTGGGACTTTTCATGGCCTGAACCGCCTTTATTGATGCATCAGGATTGGTTCCTTTGGAGTCATTATAATAACACACACCATTAATGGTCTCCACATATTCTATTCTATGTTCCACTGCCTTAAATGAGGTAATAGCCTGATGGATTAAGTCCATGGGGATACCCATGTGTCTTCCCACTGCCACTCCTGCCATAATATTTTCATAACTATGCTTACCTAAAACATGCAGTTCATTAACATTACAAACTTCTTCTACGTTTTCTCCGCTCTTGTAGAAAATATTATCTCCATCTAAGTATAAACCATTATCAAGCATTTCCTCACTGGAATAATATACAAGGGGAATATCTAGATCCATACCTATACTTTTGGTCTCTTTATCCTCATAATTTAGTATACATAGGTTGTTTTTATCCTGCTTCTTAGTTATGCTTTTCTTTAGCTGAATATAGTTCTCCATAGTGTGATGACGATTCAAATGATCTGGAGTTATATTAAGAATTACACTGATATCTGGCTTAAATTCATGAATTGTCTCAAGTTGAAAGCTACTAAGTTCAATAACTATAACAGAATCTTCCCTAGTATCTAAAGCGATGTCCGTATATGGGCTACCTATATTACCTACAACATATACATCTTTGTAATATGTACGCATTATATCTCCCACTAAGGAGGTTGTTGTTGTCTTGCCGTTTGTACCTGTAATTCCAATTATCTTGCCTTTGGAGTATCGATAAGCCAGTTCAATTTCTCCCCATACAGGAATACCTCTATCTTTAACTTCCTCTACAAATGGATTATCAATAGCTATTCCAGGACTAAGAATCATAAGACTTATTTCCTCAAGTTTATCCATGGGAAACTGTCCAAAGTAGGCCTCTATATTCTTGCAACTACCTAATTTATCTTCAAAAGCTCCAATATCAATAGCTTCATTTCCATCATAAAGTATAACAAAGGCCCCTACTCTCTGTAGCAGCTTTGCAGCAGAAATCCCACTTTTACCTGCACCAAATACCAGAATCTTCTTATCTTCTAGCTTCATTGAAATCCTCCGTCTACCTGCTAATTTATTCCCATTAAGGCAACCAGGCATAGTATTGTAGTTATAATAGAAAATGCCGCGACTATTCTAGTCTCAGACCATCCCTTTAACTCAAAATGATGATGGATAGGAGCCAT
>JAAYNY010000191.1 GCA_012520635.1 Clostridiales bacterium
GTTATTGTTGGGCAGGAAATGCTTATTTTGCTGAGTTATATGGGGTCACTAAAACCTCAATATCGAATTGGATTTCAAGCCTCCAGAAAAATGGCTATATAGAGGTACGGTTCATCTATAAAGAGAATAGCAAGGAAATTCAAAGCCGTCACATCAGCATAGCAAATAATATACCTATACAAAATAATTTGAATACCTATACAAAAAATATTGTAGGGGGTATACAAAATAATTTCACTGATAATAATAAAATAATTAATAATAAAATAATATCTAAAGATATTATTACCCAAAAGCAAAAACCATTAATTCCTAAAGAAACTAAAAAAGCTAAGAAGACCAAAGATATAGTAACTATGAGAAATATGATAAATGCTTTTACTGAGAATGAAAGTATTAGGGAAAAATTACTTGAGTATTTTAATATTAGAGTCAAGAAAGGCCTTCAACCAAATCAATGGAAAATCATTTTAGATGATTTAAGAGATTATGCAGGAGAAAGCGCAAAGATTGCGATTGATAAAATCAACGGGTCAATAGCAGGTGGTTATATGCAGATTATCGCCCCGTGGGAAAAAGACAGGAAGAATAATTTCAATAAACCTAAGTTTGATAATACAGCAGGGAGAGAGGTTAAAGCAGTTGTAAATATGACAGAAGATGAGAAGAAAGAGTTTGAGGATAATTTAGCCACAGATGAAGATGGAAACCTATTAAAATTTTAAAGGAGGAAATAAGATGGCCAAAACTAAAGTAGAAACTCATATGGAAATATGTAAAAGCATGACAGATTTATATGAAAAGAAGAATCATGATTATGGGGATTCCTTTGCTAAAATGAGAAAGGAATTTGATAATGCAATCTTAATACGTATTTATGATAAATACAGTAGACTTAAAACCTTAAAGGGTGGGGCAGAACAAAAGGTAAATGATGAAAGTATTGAAGATACATTATTTGATTTAGCGAATTATTGCATAATGGAATTAGTGGAAATGGAGATGGATGAAAATGAAAATTAATGAATATCAGGAATTAGCATTAAGAACCGCAAATACTCTAGAATCTGATAAATTAGTATTGAATGGAGCATTGGGTTTAAATGGTGAGGCAGGAGAGGTTGCTGACCCTATTAAAAAGCATTTATTTCAAGGTCATGAATTCGATAAAGAAAATTTAGCCCAAGAGCTTGGAGATATATGTTGGTATATTGCTATTATGGCAGAAGGATTGGGATATGACTTGGAATCCATTATGCGAATGAATATTGATAAACTCAAGAAAAGATACCCAAATGGATTTGAAGTAAGTAGAAGCTTAAACAGGGAGGAGAGCAAGTAATGAAAATCATTAAACCAAGTATTGAGATATTAGATGAATTAAACCCTGAGGCGATTCTAAAAAAATTAGAGATTGCAGGTAGGGTGTGTTATAAATCAGAAGATAAGATTACCCCGGAATCAGCAGTAAAATTTATTTCATCAATTCTAAAGAGAGGGCATGAATCAGTTATTGAGCATTTCAGTTTCTCAGTAAAATTCATTGTTGATAGAGGGGTATCGCATGAGATAGTCAGACATAGATTGGCATCATATAGTCAAGAATCTACCAGGTATTGTAACTATGCCAAAAATGGATTTGGAGGGGAGATTACGGTAATAGAACCAATCTTCTTAAAAAGAGGTACCCGAGGATATGATATCTGGAGGCAGGCGTGTGAGAATGCAGAGCAAGCATATTTTGATATGTTAGATTGGGGATACTTACCGGAAGAAGCAAGAGATGTTTTACCAACGAGCATCAAGACGGAAATAGTAATGACTGCCAA
>JAAYNY010000192.1 GCA_012520635.1 Clostridiales bacterium
AGATATCTTGGCATAATCAAACTCCTCTTCTATGTGAAAAACATTAGTTATACTGAGTTTATCAGGTCAGATTTATTATGTAATAAACCTCCTCAAATAAAACGCAATATCTAGCATACACTATTTTCCTATTCGTTTCAAGTAGATAATTTTTTTACATAATAATTCATCATCGGTTGATTTATCATATCCTTAAGCTCTAATGAAAGGAGATTTTCCATTAACTGTCCAAATTCAAATCCAGTTATTGTAAGCAGATCATCCATGTGTTTGGGGGAAAGGGTTAAATTCTCATATATAATCTGTTCATCAGCATTTAGTAGACCATTAAAATTTAACTGGCCATCTTCTTTTCTACTAGAATACCCAAGTAAATCCTCTATGATATCTTCTGGTGTCGTTACCATTTTAGCTCCTATTTTAATTAAATTATTACAACCGCAGCTAAGCTTATCCGATATCCTCCCAGGTACAGCATATATATTCTTCCCCTGATCTAATCCCATATCTACAGTAATAAGAGAGCCACTTTTTTCTTTTGCCTCAATAACAAGTATGCCATCACTTAACCCACTAATAATTCTATTACGCATGGGAAAATGATATGCCAATGGTTTTTCTCCTGGCCCATATTCTGATATAAGTCCACCCCTATCTTGTATTTCCATATAGAGATTAATATTCTCTCTGGGATAACAGATATCGATACCACATCCCATTATACCATAAGTACTTCCTCCTACAGAGACTGCTCCTGTATGAGCATATGAGTCAATGCCTCTAGCTAGACCACTAATTACTACAATTCCTTCTCTGGCTATGGCTGCTGCCAAATATTTTGCAGTTTCCCTTCCATATATAGTACATTCCCTGGCACCTACTATTGATATTGCTTTTCTATGGTTAGGAAAGGGCTTGCCTTTGGTATAAAGGGAAAATGGTGCATCAAATATGTGCCTTAATTTCTCAGGATAGGAATCATCTAATTTTGTTACAAAATTAATTCCATGTTCACGAAGGTAAGTGTATTCCTTATTTATCTTATCCATATCCTTACTTGCTATTATAAAATCTATATTTTTATTTGTCATCCGTATTTTTTTCTTTTCACAGAACTTCTTCATATCATACATAGACTTAGTGGATGCAAGAAATACATCTTCAGGATTACCAAAAAACTCTAGCATAGCTTCTATCTTATTAGCTCTGATATTAGGAATGCTGGCAATCCAGTACTTATAAAGTTCCTCTCTCACTATCCCCATCTCCATTTCTAACCCTATTCTCCCCAATACTTTTGATCCAGACTTCTATAACATATGGCTTCGCTTATATGCTTTGTACTTATTTTTTCACTCTGATCTAAGTCAGCAATAGTACGAGCCACTTTAAGTATTCTGTGATATGTCCTAGCTGATAAATTCAACTTGATAAATGCTTGCTCAAGTAAAGATTGCTCTTTTGAATCAAGCTTGCAGAACTTTTTAATGTTTCTTGGAGAAAGCTCTGAATTAAACCATATATTATGATTCTTATATCGTTCCATTTGCATTTGTCTTGCAATCCCTATTCGCTGTCTTATATCAGCAGATGTCTCTCCTTTTTCTTTGGACCTAAGTTCCTTATAATCTATCTGCATGGTCTCAATGCATATATCAAATCTATCTAATAAAGGTTTTGATATCTTGCCAAGATATCTCTTTACCATAGGAAGGGAGCAAGTACACCTATTCCTATCCGGATAAAAACCACAAGAGCAAGGATTCATAGATGATACAAGCATGAAAGCTGCAGGATAACGAAAAGTAGCATTAAGCCTTGATATGTTAACTTCTTTTTCTTCTAAAGGTTGTCTAAGTACTTCTATTGTATTTTTCTGAAACTCTGGAAGCTCATCTAAGAATAGGACACCGTGATGTGCCAAACTAATTTCACCGGGTTTGGGATTTCTTCCTCCACCAACTAAAGCTGTAGTTGTAATAGTATGATGAGGGGATCTAAAAGGACGTTTAGTAATAAGTGCCTTACTGTCAAGAAGGCCTGCTATACTATATATTTTAGATATTTCCATACTTTCTTTAAAAGATAAATCAGACATAATAGTTGGTATCCTTTTTGCAATCATGGTCTTACCAGAGCCTGGCGAACCAATCATAAGTATATTGTGCATGCCAGATACAGCTACTTCAACCGACCTCTTTACTGCCAGTTGTCCAACTACATCAGAAAAATCCAATTCTTCATTATCTAAATTCTTATTAAATATTTTCTTAAAATCCACTTTCTCAGCTTTTGCATTATCAAAATCATTAATAAGGTTTATAACTTCTCTTAAAGTACTTACACCGTAGGTTTCTATTCCTTCCACCACTGCTCCTTCTCCCGCATTTTCCCTTGGTACAATGCACCTTAAAAAACCTTGTTCCATGGCTGAATACACAAGTGGCAAGACACCATTTACCCTATTAACATTTCCATTAAGACTAAGTTCTCCAATAATAAGTGTTTGCTTAAGATTTTCTTCCAGAATATATCCAAAGGATGTAAGAATTGCTATTGCCACTGGCAAATCAAAAGCTGTACCTTCCTTTCTAATATCTGCCGGAGAAAGATTAACTGTAATTCTCTTGGAAGATAGCCTAAAACCTGAGTTCTTTATAGCTATTCTAACTCTTTCTCTAGCCTCCTTAACCTCAGAATTAAGTAAACCCACCATCTCAAATAAAGGAAGTCCATCGCTTACATCTGCCTCCACAGAAACAATAAGTCCTTCAATCCCGTGAATGGTTCCACTATAAGCTTTGCTGAACATTAAGATTTTCCCCTTTCATTGTCTCTCCCACAATGATAGAAAATCATTCACTATAAGGAGCATAGCAAAATTTGTAAATACATGTAAAGCTATTTATAAAACTTTATTACAATTATACAATTAAAAGTAAATATTTTATGAAATGTATATAAACATAAAACTTGTCATTTACTTCAAAATTATGCTATTATTGGAAGAGTATAATTTAACTTGGAGGAGATTACAAATGAAAAAACTAGTAACTATCTTAATATTTCAAACCATTCTTATACTATCCTTGACAGCTTGTAAGACCAAAGACAAGGATAGCTTATCAGACAGTACTCTTGTTCCAGATGTATCTGACATAACCTTGGATTTGATTGAAGACTCTTTATCAGAGGATGAAGAGCCTATTAATAATAATATACCAGAGCCAACGCCTTCAGCTGAAGTTCAAGTCGTTGATATGGCTAAAGACCAGGTAGAAGACACAGCCTACTTAGAAGATATAACATTGCTAGTAAGTGATGACTTTCTGATGGAAATAGATGATGTCTTTAGTATCACAGGTAGAGGAGTTGTAGTTGTTGGAAAGATTTCCTCAGGTTCTATTTCCGTTGGTGCAGAGATCTACTTATTCGATCCTCAAACTAATAATAAACGAACTGTAAGAATAGGCGGAATTGAGATATTTAGAGAATTAATTGAGTCAGCTTACGCAGGTGATATAGTTGGTATACTTCTTTCCGATTTGGAGAGAACTGATCTTAAAGCAGGAGATTTTCTTGCTTCAAAAGAGTCAATACATGATTATTTCGTTGGAGAAATAACCTTCTTCGAAGAAAAGGATCAAGACTTTTATAAAAATACCTTCGATGCCAGTTGCATTTTCACTACATCAGATACAACCTGTAGAATTAGCTTTATTGAAGATACTTTAAATGAGGATGGCACTATCGTAGCTGAAGTTAATATGGTTACTGGCCTCCCACTTATGATTGATTCAGAGTTTAGTATTTACTATGACGGAATAATAGCTAGTGGTAAGATTAATTCCTTTGAAAAATATATTGATGAAAATTCAGGTACAGATGATGAAAGAACTGGTATAACAGTAATATTGGTAGATTGTGGTGACAGAAAGGTTAATGTTATAAAAGAATTACGTGATATACTTGAATGCGGTTTAAAAGAGGCCAAAGATTTAGTTGATCAAGCTCCATCAGTAATTAGTGAGAATCTCTCTATAGAGGAAGCTGAAAATATCAGAACTCGATTAGAAGAACTAGGGGCAAAAACAAAAATTGTAGACGAAGATCAAGATGAGGAGTAAGCTTTAAAAATTAATTTAGGAAATTATTATAAAATCTATAAGTTTATTAGGACTTTAAATAATTTAGGAAATTATTATTAAATCTATAAGTTTATTAGGACTTTAAATAATTTCTGCATATAATAAACCAAGGAAATAAGTGGGGTGATTATATGCGTATTTGCGATTTAAAAGAAAAGGAAGTAATAAACTGTAGAGATTGTCGCAGGCTAGGATATGTATGTGATGTGGAGTTTGACATTTGTACAGGTTGCATCACCCACATCATAGTACCTGGTCCATGTAAGGTCTTTGGAATACTTGGAAGAGATCACGAGTATGTAATTAGTAGCTGTAATATTAAACAGATTGGTCTAGATATTATTCTTGTGGATGTGGACATAGAAAAGTGTTTAGTTAAATGTGAGTAATAAAAAACACCATTATTATTCAGAATACTCCTTATATTTGTATAACTCTTATGATTATTAAATTTTTTACAATTATCTTCTTGACCCTTTGAAGAAACTTCAATATAATCAAGGTATAGTGTATTAAAATGTTTTAAATACAATATCTGTGTCGGAACAGATTGGGAGGATTTATTATGAAGTGTCCATTTTGTAGTAAAGATAACACACGAGTCATTGATTCAAGACCTGCTGATGAGAATACTTCTATACGAAGAAGAAGACAATGTGATGATTGTAGCCGAAGATTCACTACATACGAGAAGGTGGAAGCAATACCCCTTGTGGTCATTAAGAAAGATAACAATCGGGAGTCCTATGATCGTTCTAAAATTGAGTCCGGTGTGTTCCGCTCCTGCCACAAAAGACCAATATCTGTGGAACAAATCACAACCTTGGTTGATGAGGTGGAGACAATAATTTTTAACAGGGAAGAAAAAGAAGTTCCTAGCCATATTATCGGAGAAATCCTAATGGATAAACTTAAAGAACTAGATGCGGTTGCATATGTAAGATTTGCTTCTGTATATCGCGAGTTCAAAGACGTAAACACATTTATGGACGAGCTAAAGAAAGTACTAGAGATCTAATATTATTAAATCTATACAAAAAATATCGGAGTGCATATACTATAATGCACCCCGATATTTTTTTAGAACTATTTTTATAGTACTCATTCGATATCTCTTTCAAACTCTGCATGATCACCAATATAATGGGGTACTGATATACTAATACCTATTCTAGTAGGCCTTATATATGAAAATATCCCCAGTAAGTTCTCATAACCTATTATATCCGCTGTTAAAAAACCTTTTCTAAGTGTTTCCACACCTAAACCTAAGATATATTCTAAAACAATTTTTCTATAAGCCTCTCCTCCCATACCAGTGGTTACTAATTCCCATGAAGAAAGATCTATATTTGAAGGAGTATCCATATCTATTAGGTCATGGATATTCAAACGTCTATTGTTTATCAAGTCAATATTGGTTGTATAGACCATCTGGCTTGGATAAGCCCCATAAGGATTATAATAATCAGCAGTATATAGGATGCTAAGATATCTGTCATCATGTCGCTTGATATAGTAGTAAATATACAAGCTGTCTTTTAGGAATAGATCAGGTCCTTGTAAGGGTTGTGGATAAGTATCCATAGAATATATACCTAAGATCTTATTGATATCTTCTAATATAATACTATTCAACTTATTAATACTAGTAGGATCTGCCCCTGACACCACAATAGGATAAGTTACATATCTTCCTTCACTTTGATATGTCCTAGTTCTTAACTCTATCATTCCCAAGCCCTTCTGCCATGATAATGGCAAAACTGTTCTTGGTTAATGATACGTTTCATAATAGACTTTATTCATAATTAGATGGATAAATCTTAATTTTTAATCTTCTGTCTTAATACCATCTGTAATATTCCACCATGTCTGTAATATTCCATATCTACTACTGATTCAAATCTTACTAAGACCTTGAACAAAGTCTCTTTTCCATCTTGACCCCTTGCAATTATATCAACAGTATCTCCAGGTTTCATCTTATCATCTATTAATATATCAAGGGTTTCCTCTCCCGTAAGCCCAAGACTCTCAGCTGTCTGTCCTTCCAGATACTGTAGAGGTAGTACTCCCATCATAACTAGGTTTGACCTATGAATTCTTTCATAACTTTCAGCTATTACTGCCTTGATTCCTAGAAGGCTTGGTCCTTTTGCAGCCCAGTCTCTTGAAGAGCCCATACCATAGTCTTTGCCTGCTAACACTACAAGTCCTATATCCTCTTCCTTATATTTCATGCAGGCATCATAGATTGACATAATTTCTTTTGTAGGCCAATAGGTAGTGTAACCTCCTTCTGTGCCAGCTGCAATCTTGTTACGAATACGGATATTGGCAAATGTTCCTCGCATCATAACTTCATGATTACCTCTCCTAGAGCCGTAAGTATTAAAATCTTTTGGCTCTAAACCATGGCTCATCAAATATTTGCCTGCTGGTGTGTCCTTACCAATAGCTCCTGCCGGTGATATATGATCTGTAGTAACTGAATCTCCAAAGCTTGCTACAATCCTAAGATTCTTAAGGCTTTTCACCTCTTTTGCCTCTTTTGAAAGATTAGTAAAGAAAGGTGGCTTCCTAATATAAGTTGAGTCCTCTTCAAATTCATATAAATTACCTTCATTTATATCAATACGGTTCCATAGTTCATTATCTTCATAGACTAAGCCATACTCCTTCTTAAACAGGTCAGGTTTTACATGGTTCATAACAAAAGCTTGAATTTCATCTGATGATGGCCATATATCTTTTAGATATACCTGATTACCATCAGCATCTTGTCCAATAGCTTCCTTTGTAAAGTCAATATCCAAAGTACCTGCAAGAGCATATGCAACCACAAGTGGAGGTGAGGCCAGATAATTGCCCTTAACAAGGGGGTGAATCCTTCCTTCAAAGTTTCTATTGCCGGACAATACCGACGTAACTAATAAATCATTATCATTTATTGCAGAGCTAATCTCTGGAAGTAAAGGTCCAGAATTACCTATACATGTTGCACAGCCATATCCTACAATATTAAATCCTAATCTATCTAGGTAGCTTAAAAGTCCTGCTGATTCCAGATAATCAGTAACAACCTTAGATCCTGGTGCAAGAGATGTCTTAACATAGGCAGGCACCTTTAATCCCTTCTCTACTGCTTTTTTAGCCAGAAGCCCAGCACCTAACATAACAGAGGGATTTGATGTATTGGTACATGATGTTATAGCTGCTATAACAACAGATCCTGTACGCAAGGTTTCCTCTCTTCCATCCTCAAGTTTTATGGTAACTTCCTTGTCAAACTCTTTCTCCGTTAGACCATGACCTTGGTTTCCTAGAGGTGCAGTTATGCTTTTATTATAAGACTCTTTCATCTGACCTAGGGGAATTAAGTCCTGTGGACGCTTTGGTCCAGAAAGTGCAGTCTCTACTGTTGATAAATCCAGTTCAATAACTTCCGTATATTCAGCATCTTCCCTATCATTATCATAAAATAGATAGTTCTCCTTAAGATAAGTCCTAACCACATTTATGTGGTCCTTGCTTCTACCAGTTAGTAACATATAATTCAAGGTCTCTTCATCTACAGGAAAGAATCCACATGTGGCCCCATATTCTGGTGCCATATTAGCAATAGTTGCACGATCAGCAAGGCTTAGGCTACGAAGTCCATCTCCAAAGTATTCTACGAACTTACCCACAACTCCTCTATCTCTTAGAAGCTTTGTAACCCTAAGTGCCAAGTCTGTAGCAGTAGTTCCAGATGGAAGCTTACCTGTCATATGAACTCCTATTACCTCAGGCACAGGAAAGTACGAAGGTTGACCAAGCATTCCTGCCTCAGCTTCAATTCCCCCTACTCCCCAGCCAAGAACTCCAAGTCCATTAATCATGGTTGTGTGAGAATCTGTTCCAACTAAGGTATCTGGATAAAGTAAATTTATATCCTTGTCAGCTATTACTATCTTAGCAAGATATTCAAGATTTACCTGATGTACAATTCCTGTTGATGGGGGAACAACACTAAAATTATCAAAGGCCTTCTGAGCCCATTTTAGGAACTGATATCTTTCTTTATTTCTCTCAAATTCCCTATCAACATTTAGTCTAAGGGCATCTGCCATACCATAATAATCCACTTGAACTGAATGGTCTATAACTAAATCTACCGGTACTTCCGGATTAATTCTTTTAACCAATTCTGTGTAATCCGCTTCCTGGGCTGTTTCTGCAACAGCGCTTCGCATAGAAGCCAAATCCAGTACCGATGGTACTCCAGTAAAGTCCTGCAAAATTACCCTTGAAGGCTTAAAGGGAACCTCTCCCTTTCCTCCCTTATGGCTGGTCCAATCCGCCAAATCTTTAATATGTTCATCAGTTATTACAAGTCCATCCCACTGACGAAGAACCGATTCCAACAGAATTTTAATGGAATATGGCAGTCTCTTTACCTTGTAGCCGCCTTCCTCTAAGGACTTCAAACTATAATATTCATAGGTCTTATCCTGTATCTTAAGATGCTTTCTTGCATTCTCCTTAAATGTAGCCATATAATTCCTCCATTCTAATAACAAACCCATCCCAAGGGTTTTATCTCAATTATCTAGTTTTAACTTAAGTCTATAAATTATGTGTTTATTAGCCAATGTAATTATAAGTATCTAACATAATACACGATTACAACACCTTTGCCAAGTAGTAGAGGAATAATCTGAATTTTTTCTAAAGTTTTATGCTAAACATTTACATTTATGTCAATTTATGGTACTGTGTATCTAGAGCTATCCAATCCAGGTAAGCTCACGGGGAATTAAAATAATTAATTATTTAGGAGGGTTGTTATGCAAAGAAAAATCAAAAACCTTATTAGCATTTTACTTACTATGGTGTTGACCATAGCCTTAGTTACCATGGATCCCATGGGAACTACATCTCCAAGTTCTGCAGCTAGTGACTCCAGTGTCAGTCTAAAAGCCGCTAACACTTGGCAAAGCGGGGGTAAAACATTTTCACAAGTGGACGGTACAGTTACTAACAACAGTTCATCTTCTATTAATAATTGGGAAGTCACTGTTCCTTATAAGGGCTCAGGTGAGATAAATAGCTGTTGGAATATGAATTACGACATAGAAGATGGGATTCTTACCATAACAGGTGTGGATCATAACAAATCTGTTCCAGCTGGAAACTCTGCAACCTTTGGAATGATAATAGAAACTCCAGAGGCTTTTGACCTTGCAGATGCACAGCTAATCATTCCAGGAGTCCCTACTAATCCAAGTCCTACTCCAAGACCTACTCCTACTCCAAAACCTGAAGACCCTACTCCTACTCCAAGGCCTGTAGACCCTACTCCTACTCCAAAACCTGTGGATCCCGTTGATCCAAATAATCCAACTGCAAAACCTGTTCCTCCTCCCACAACAGATGACTGGCTATATACTGACGGTAATAAAATTGTGGACAAGAACGGTAAAGAAGTATGGTTAACAGGTGTAAACTGGTTTGGCTACAATACTGGCACTAATATATTTGACGGCGTATGGGCTTGCAATCTCAATACCACAATTAGTGATATTGCAGACCGTGGATTTAACATCCTTCGAATTCCTTTTTCTTCAGAGTTAATCCTACAATGGAAAAGTGGTGTATATCCTAAAGCTAACTACAATGATTACATCAACCCATATTTAAACGGTATGAATAGTCTGGAGATTTTTGATTATGTGGTTGGCCAATGCCGAGCAAATGGTATAAAGATTATGATTGATATCCATAGTGCTGAAACTGATGCAGCAGGTCATTTTGCTCCACTATGGTATACAGATAAGATTTCTGAAAAGGATTTTCTTGATTCCCTTTCATGGATGGCTGATAGATATAAGAATGATGATACCATCATCGCCTATGACCTAAAGAATGAACCTCATGGTGCTGTCGGTGATATTGTCCGTGCCATCTGGAATGATTCTAATGATCCAAATAACTGGAAGGCAGTTGCAGAAAAAGCTTCCTTAGCGGTACTTTCAAAGAACCCCAATGCTTTAGTCTTAGTAGAGGGTATTCAGATTTATCCTAAGGATATTAATGCCAATAGAGATTATAGTTCAAGAAACATTAATGACTACCACAATAACTGGTGGGGTGGCAACCTTAGAGGAGTTAAGGATTTTCCTGTTGAACTTGGACAATATCAGAACAAATTAGTATATTCTCCCCATGATTATGGTCCTGCCATCTCAGCACAACCATGGTTTGAGAAGGATTTTACTATGGAAAGTCTATATGAGGATTGTTGGAAAGATAACTGGATGTATATCCATGAAGATAACATAGCTCCACTTCTTATTGGAGAATGGGGAGGATTTATGACTTCTCCTAACCTAAAATGGATGACATATTTTAGAGACTTCATTATCCAAAATAGACTTCACCATACTTTTTGGTGCTTTAATGCTAACTCTGGTGATACAGGGGGCTTAGTTCAACATGACTTTACAACTTGGGATGAAGAAAAATACGCCTTTGTAAAAGAAGCCCTATGGCAAAAGAATGGTAAATTTGTTGGTCTTGATCAAGAGATAGCTCTAGGCTCTAATGGAATCGCTTTAAAAGACTATTAAAATTTTGGACTTATAGCCTTACTTTCTGGCTATAAGTCCTTTTTTGCTTTACAATAAGGCTGGTCCGCCTCCTATATCTACTACATAAAATTCAGCTTCATATCCTATTTTTTCTTTATATCCCTCTCCTACTTCTTTAATAAAGTCTTGAATACAATCTTCATTAACTATATTAACTGTACATCCACCAAAACCCGCTCCAGTCATTCTTGCCCCTATAACTCCTTCTTGTCTCCAGGCAAGATCAACCAAAGTATCTAGCTCTACACCAGTTACTTGGTAATCATCCCTTAGTGATATATGGGATTCTTTCATAAGCCCACCAAATCTAGCTATGTCCTTATTATTTAATGATTTCATAGCTTCTATTGTTCTTTGATTTTCATATACTGCATGCCTAGCACGGCAAATTAAAGTGTCATCATTAATAAGGTCTTTATGAGACTCAAATTCTTCCTTGCTTAAATCTCCCAAAGTCTTTATGGGCATTACAGACTGAAGTCTCTTTAAGGCTTCCTCACACTGACTTCTTCTTTCATTATATTTTGAATCATTAAGTCCCCGTCTCTTCTTACTATTGACTATAACTATCTTCTTACCCACTAGATTAATAGGAGCATATTCATACTCTAAGGTGGCTGTGTCAAGGAATATCCCATAACCTTTCCTTCCCATAGCTACAGCAAATTGATCCATAATTCCACAATTAACTCCTATATACTTATTCTCTGCATATTGGCATAAAAGTGATATTTCTTTTAAGCTTATCTCTAAACCAAACATCTCCTTAACCATATATGCCATAAGTACTTCTAAGCTTGCAGATGAGGATAAACCGGAACCATTTGGAATATCTCCAAAGAAAAGAATATCCATACCACGATTTATTAGGGCATGTTCATCCTTTATATTATACTTCTTTAGAAATGAATGCTGGGCAAAAGCCCAAAGTACGCCTTTGGGGTAATTTGCCCAGTCATTCTCTCTATGATAAATCAATTCATCCCCAGACAAAACTTTATCCAAGGACGAAGAGATCTCTCCTTTCTCAGGAAAGTTCATGGAGTAAAAACGTAAATTATTATCATCACGCAGTCGTATTGCACCATAGGTTCCAATCTCTAAAGCACAGGGAAAGACATGGCCTCCATTATAATCGGTATGTTCACCTATTAGGTTAACCCTTCCAGGTGCAAAGAACACACTTACTCCTTCACTATCTCCATAAATATCTTTAAACCAATTTATTGTTTTATTCTTCATATTATCTCCCCTTTATACTATAAATATTAGTCAACATATAAGCACTTAGAAACTAAAGAAGTCTAATCTGCATATATGAATATAATACCATAAACTCTTAGATTAGTAAGGGCTTTAGGGAAGATTTATTACTAAATATTATTTTTTAACCGGTTAAATAATTTTTCATATTTTTAAGAGCCGACTTCTCCAATCGACTGACTTGTGCTTGGGATATATTGATTTCTTTTGCTACCTCCATCTGAGTCTTTCCCTCAAAAAATCTTAATTTAATTATATTATTTTCTCTTGGAGGAAGTTTTTCCATAGCCTCCTTTAGGGAAATAGCCTCTATCCAGTTTTCTTCTTTATTCTTCTTATCACTAACTTGATCCATAATATATAGGGCGTCTCCACCCTCTACATATACAGGATCATACAAAGATACCGGACTTTGAATAGCATCAAGGGCATATACTATATCTTCTTTACTTATGCCAAGTTCTTGTGCTATCTCAGTAATAGTAGGCTCCTTCTCATGTCTTTTTATCAAGGCTTCCTTAGCATATATCGCTTTATATGCAGTATCCCGCAAAGACCTAGAAACCCTAATTGAATTATTATCCCTAAGATAACGACGTATCTCTCCAATAATCATAGGAACTGCATAGGTAGAAAATTTTACATTCTGTGTTATATCAAAGTTATCAATTGCTTTCATAAGCCCTATACAGCCAATTTGAAATAGGTCATCTACATTTTCATTACTGTTAGAAAATCTTTGGATAATAGATAGTACCAATCGTAGATTACCCTTTATATAAGCTTCTCTTGCCTCCTTATCCCCATCTAATATCTTCTTAAATAATTCATCTTTTTCACTATTTTTTAAAAGTGGCAACTTTGATGTATTTACGCCACATATCTCAACTTTATAAAGAGCCATAACGAAACCTCCGAATCATCATGTCATTATTTTTAGTAAAATTTCATGA
>JAAYNY010000193.1 GCA_012520635.1 Clostridiales bacterium
AAGAATTGTTCAATATCTATGTCTATTACCCATTCATATCCATTATTTAAGTATTCTAGTGCTTGTCTTATTGCATCATGACAACTTCTGTTTGGGCTTAAGTTTGCTTTGCAACCTCACCCACCTAATCTCCTTATCAAGTTTCTGTTCATAGGCTCGAGAACTTTGCTACACCACTTCCTTCATCCATGTCATTACTGACACCAACTTGTGGTTCGCTACACTTGGCGGTAAATACCCGTAGCTAGACTTTCACTTGCTAGATTAGTTCCATGCCTGGCACACAGCAAAAGACTGCACTAAAGGTTTTACCCCTCAGTGCAGTCTTTTTATTTAAGAGAAGAAATACGAATACCCATTTTTTATGGCTCAATTCCACTTACTAATGAATCTGATATATATACTGTTATCTTATTATTATCAGAATAACTACTATAATCAACAAAGGAATAGTCATTACTCTGTGTATAATTGGACCAATCAGACTTGGAGAAGCGATTTTGCACTTCGATACTTTCATTAGGTTGTAGATAACCTGCTTCTTCAGTAAAACCAGTCTCTAAGTAATAATCAGCATCATCAGTAGCTTGTGACATCTTAACAAAGCTAGCTGTAACATTATTACTTCCTACATTTGACCAGTCACACCAGAAGCTCTGACTCTGCTCACCGTCTACGGTATAGTAATAGCGAATCTTTACATCAGATAGCTTTATAGAACTTGTTCCTGTGTTAGTAAGCTTATATCTTGGCATAATACCATTCATTACATCTGATGAATTACCACTATACATCTGGACTTTAATATCTCCATCAACCTCTACTACTGTTGAATCTTTTATTGTAATAGTAATAGTTGGATCAATACCTTTATCAAAATCAAATGTTAGAGTAGTCCTACCATTAGCCTGTTTAGCAAGATAATCCTTTGTTATAGTAACTATATTACCAACAATGGTATAATCCCTTCCTGATACTAAAGCTACACTACCATTCTTAATGGCTACAAGAGTATTGCCATTTGGTGTAATAGTAACTTTTATGTCTCCTTGAACCTCTGGGTTCTTATCAAACTGTCCACTGGTTGGACTAATTGTAGCACTGGGATCCTCAGGATCTTCAGGAGTTGTATCAACAATGGTAACTGTAAGAACAGAGTCAAGGCCAGCACTAAAATCAAATGTTAATCTGGCTGTTCCTGTATTAAGAGTAGCTAGGTAACTCTTAAGTATTGTTACAGTATTTCCTGATACCCTATAGTCTATACCAGGTAATAAAATAACACTTCCATTTTTAATACCATTTAAGCTATTATCATTAAGGGTCATTACAGTCTGAATATCTTTTTGCTGAGTAGTATATTTATCAAATGTAGCACTGGTTACGGATATAGAGGAGTTTTGAGGTTGCTCTCCACCACCGCCAGGTTCCAAACCATATACTAAGACACCATCATCATATACAGGTATATACTCTGATTGAACAGTATTGCCTGATGAAACTCCCTTAATATCCTTATAGGAATAGTCATTACTATTATCCCATACACTTGTATTTAAAGGAGCTGCCATTCTAAATTGTATCTCCTTCTTAAATGCAGGCTGGCCTCCAGGGTATATCTTGGTTCCAGTAAAGTCTACAAGTACATAGTAAATATTATTGGCTACATCCCATGGATGGAGGCCAGTAACCTTAGCACCGCTGTTATAGTTAGTGGATATGCTAATATCATCAACACTATAACCTGCATTAACCATCTCACTTATATCAACAAAGTAACGGAAGGAAAGCTTATCCCCAAGCTTTGCTGGCCAACCAGATTGATTGTGAATCAAGGCTTTAACTTCTAAGAAGTTAGAGCCGGATGCATTTATTCCAGCCATAACGAAGAATTCATCATTAGTTACTTCCTCAAATGCAGTAAGGTTAGCTATTGGATTTCCACCAAAATCT
Source organism: Clostridiales bacterium (assembly GCA_012520635.1). Classification (GTDB taxonomy): domain Bacteria; phylum Bacillota; class Clostridia; order Lachnospirales; family Lachnospiraceae; genus Mobilitalea. The sequence continues at coordinate 1,954 of JAAYNY010000193.1, forward strand.
TCATACATCTTGGCAAGTGCACCAACAAATCCTGCATTGTAGTCAGTTGCTACTTCATTATTAATATAGTTGTTTACATCATCAGTATAACTATCATCATTACCAGGTCCTCCTACAAGGGCACCGATTAGACTATGTCTATGATAATTAGGTGTAGTCATACTATCACCCCAAGAACTATGGGCTGTTCTATGATGTGGACGTAGTGGAGGATTTACTCCAAATCCAACAACGTAACTTCTTCCAGAACTACCTAGAGCATAATCCACTTGCTTTTTAGCAAAATCATTATAGATATCAGCTTTTGCACTACTGCAACCTTCCCAGTCAGCATATACAGCTGCTAAAAATGCAGTTGTGGTAGAATAACGAAGTGCTCCCCAAGTATCTAACCATGCCAAACCTTTAGGGGTATAGGTTATACGGTTGCCATTATATCCAACAGACCAATAATCAAGATGCATCTCTATTGCCTCTGTATAAATGGCCTTACCTGTTATCTTAGCAAGTAATAAACATGCTCCATTGTGAACATCATCCCAGCAATGAGCCCATTTATAGGATATATCAGTAGACTGGTTTTCAGTTGCCCAGTTACCAACATAACTTTCAGCTTTATCAAGATAGGCATTATCGTCAGTTGCTAAATAAAGCCATACTGCTGCCCATGACAATTCATCATAGAAGCCACTATGTGAACTATAGAAACCATCTGCTGCCTTATAACCACTATCACTCTTAGTAGTATCTGCAAATGTAAAAAGCTCTTTTGCATGTTTTAGGCAGGTAGCTGAATAAGCAGGATCCCTATCAGCAAATACAAGCGCTGCTGAGGCTAGAGCAGCTGCAGCTTCACCTACTACCGCTGAACCAGGATTGGCCATATCCACTTTATAGGATGGTCTTTCCATCTGCATAACTTCTGCAGGTCCCCACCAGGAATGATCAGCATGACCACTACCTACCTGGTAATAGTATACATTGGCTGATGGATGACATTTGATTAGATAGTCACTAACCCATTTAATACTATCTAGTAGATAATCTAACTGTCCGCTGGCCTTAAGGGCATCTTCTGCTTCATAAACAGCCCAAGCTAGCATTGTCTGTGAATAAGCCATAGGAAGATTGAACTTAACATGATCACCAGCATCATACCAGCCACCAGTCAGATCCAATCCAACATCGGCACCATCATTCATACCTGAATCTCCCCGCCAGTTATCCCTTCTATCTTCTGGTAATTTGCCTGAACGTTGAAACTCATAAAACATTATTGCTTTTTGTAAAGCTTCACCATAATTATATGTTGGAGCTGCTTTTGCCGAAGTTAATGATAAAGACGAAAAAAGCAGACTAATAACAAGTGCTATGCTACATAATTTACGCATATATACCTCCTTATATTTCTTCCCACTATATTTTCATATGATAGGATGTATTAGTATTATTATTTTATTTATTATAAATTCTTAATAAGTCTAAGGCTCAATACCGTATATTAAGGCATTGTCATAATAGACAGTAATTCTATTGGCATTACCATAAGAATAATCATTTGATTGATCATAATTTGACCAGTCACCTTTGAACATTCTTGTATTAATTAAAAGTGATGCCCCCTCTACAAACCCATCATTTGAGTTAAATGTAATCTCAAGATATGAACTGGCATTTGTCTTAGGATTAGTCATTGTAACAATTTTACCTTCAACAATATCAGTACAAGGTAGATAATAAGGAGCCACATTTAACTGCATGGAAGCATGATCGCAGTTAAAGCTTTCTGATGCACTACCTTCTTTGGTGTAATAATAACGTATGGAGAGTTTTGATAAGTCTATATCATCACCACCATTATGCTTAACAGTAATATTGTTAGTAATAGTGTTACTTTGTGGTGCTCCATTAGATGAATTTTCTACTATTAAGGAGAAGTCAGTATCTGGTATAGGAGTTGGTGTTGGAGTGGGATCAGTTCCCTGGCTAGTGTCTACTATGGTCACAAGCAAGGTTCTAGCAAGTCCAGCACTAAACTCAAATACAAGTGTTACTTGTCCTTTGTTCTGTTTAGCAAAAAACTCAGCAAATATGGTTACACGATTACCATCTACTTGATAATCCCGTCCTTCTACTAAAGAAGTATTAGCAAATCTAATTCCTTCAAATGTATTGCCATTAAGGGTTAGGCTAACATTGATATCTGCCTGCTTATCAGGATTCTTATCAAAATTAGTTGTAGTAGGGGTTATAAAGGAATTATTAATAGGTTCCTCTACCTCACCAAACAATATAGAATACATACCATTAGCTATAGCCACATCACACTGAGCCCAGAATCTATGATAGATAAATTCAGGATCTTCATTAGCCTTATATGCAGCTTCTAATTTTGCATAATCAGGATCATCAAGATATTTGGAACGAATATCAAGGAAGGTTACCCCTGGTTTGATTATATCGCCATTTGGCATTGTTCCTGACCATCCTTCAGGTACATATACTTCCTGTTCAAAGAATCTAGAATAATCAGATCTACTTTCAGGAGCAGCAACACCTTTATCATCACGATATAGGTTCCAGATACGATCAAGTAATTCCTTGGCAAGCTCACGAGCTTCATCATCTCCTGATGCTTTAGCATAATAGATTAATCCGTTGGCAAGAGATCCAGTTACACCAAGATCGGTTCCATAATCAACAACTGTTACATGGAGATTAGGATTACCTGTATAAGAGCCTGTCCAAGTATCAGGTTGTCCTGTCCAGTCGATACCACTAGGTACTTCAAATGTTCCATCATCATTAATCTTAACAACTGATTTAACCCAATCTGCCCATTTAGAGATTAGAGGCTCTACCTTAGGATCATTGGTTGTATAGTAATATTCAGCAATTCTTTGCATAGACCATGCCTGGAAACCAAACCAGGTATTACTACCAGGATCAGAATATACAGGATTAGCTTCATATCCCATACCGTAGAATGTAGAAGTGCCTGCAGGAAGAGTTTCATAACGTCCCTTATAGGAGTTACTTGCTCCACCGGCGATCCCACCTTCTGCAGATTGTAACCACTGATAAAACTCTAACTGACGCTCTAAACTTTTATCCCAATCTCTTGCACCATTTTGTGATTTAGGCTTAAATTCAGCATCAGTTGATAATATCCATGCAGCCATAGGATTCTGATATCCAAAATGGTTATGACTTGAACCTATAATCCATGCCCAATCAGCAGTAATTCCGCCTCCCCATGCATAGTACCAAGACATTAGGTAATGAGCAGAATCATAACCAGTACCTGCCTGATCAGAGTCACCTATCTTTCTAAAATATTTATCAAACATTGCATAACGAAGATAGTCACCCATCTTAGAAGCCCTATCTACATTGCTACTAATATCTACACCGTGCTCTTTAGCCCATATATTTGCCCAGTAGGTTACTTGAACCGCTCTTGCATCAGCATCAGGAGCATTAGTGTACTTAAACTGTTGTGAATAGGAGTTATCCCCTGTAAATAAATCAAGGTATCCATTCCTTCCACCCATTGTCATGTCATCCCAACAAGGCTGAGGTATGGTCTCCCATGTAGACTCTTCAGTACCTCTTTGGAAAGTATTAATATATGAAGGTGTACTTACTCTATCAGCACGCCTTCCATATCCATACCAATTATCTACGTCTAAAAGCCAATGCATACCATAAATTGTACTTGTTCCATATGCATTTTTTAATTCATTGAATATAGGATCAATTCCTACTGGTGCGCTAGAATCAAGTACTGCAGGATACATACTAGGCTCTTCCCATTCTGGAGCATAAGTTGCAGGACTACTAGGATTGTATCTTGACATACTTGAATTAGGTTGATCCTTTTCATTTGGAATAATATATGTTTCAAGAACTTCCCAAGCTTTATCAAAGTATGAGAAATCCCCTGTAAATTTACCATACATAGCTTCAAGCCAGAGATAATAACTCATGGCCTCACTAGTGGTAACATGTCCATAGTCCGGAGCTTCAACTATCATTGTTTCAATAGAATGATAAGGTATACCCTCGGGACTAAAATATCCATTAGCCGGATTATGAAGATCCTCCCATAACTCCATGAATCTTGCTTTGTATGGATCTGTTGTAGCAGCATTTGCTTTAGTAGAACTTCCAAGTTGTGCACTGGTTGTAAGTCCTAAGGTAAGAGCAAAAGCTAGTACAAATGCGATTCCCTTTCTAATAAATTTTTTCATAAAAGTGTAAACCCCTTTCATATTATTTATCTAACTCTCCTACTGCTGTAGCTACCTGCAATTAAAATCATCACCTCTCTCCAAGCAACTATTAACTACAGAGCACTAAAAAAGTAAGATTAAAGTAACAGATCAATTATCAAATAATGGGGTTTTCTTACACATTGGTATATGGGGTTTAATACATATGGGGATATAATATGAGAAAATTATAAGTCTAGAACTGAAAAAGCTCATATCTTACCAGATATAAGCCTTATTATGTCAAAATATAAGAAGTATAAGTTAGCAGTAAAATTAAATAATTATGGGGATTTTAATCAAGCTTATTAGCTTGAATATAAATGTTTCGCTTAATATCAATATGTCTTTAATTATCAAGGTTCATTGCTCTCAATCATCCTAACACAAGTAATATCCATAAAACTTCTATTTTTTATTCACTTTTAATTGTATTATATACCATTAAATGTAATCAGTCAACATTATATGACATATTGATTGCGTTTAGTTAGCTTAGGATTTTAATGGGCAGAGT
>JAAYNY010000194.1 GCA_012520635.1 Clostridiales bacterium
AATTGTAGCATAAGAGAAAAGTTGTTTGAATTTGATGAGTATAGGGAATGTAAGATAATTTTCTCATATCTATCCTTTGGATCCGAAGTAGATACCATAGATATTATAGGGAATGCCTTAGATTTAAGTAAAAATGTATATATTCCAAGAGTAGAAGGCTCTGAGATGAATTTTTATAGAATTAATAATCTTCAAGGGCTTATTCGAAGTAAATTTGGTGTTCTAGAACCAGATCCATCTTTACATGAAAAATATAACACATTTAACTTATCTAATAAAAAGAAACTTATGATTTTGCCTGGTCTGGCCTTTGACAGTCGGGGTAATAGGATTGGTTATGGAGCAGGATATTATGATAGATGCCTAGTAAACTTTGATAGTGATGACTTTATTAAAGTTGCTCTAGCATATAATTTTCAAATCATAGAAGATATTCCATCTAATCAATATGATATTCCTGTGGATTATATTATAACGCCTGAAACTGTATACAAATGTAATTAATAATTATTGTAACTAATAATCTTAGTATGAAAGGAGGATAACATGAGTTATTTAGAAGATATTGGTGTTAGAGCTAAAAAAGCATCTGTTAATTTAGCTCTTATGCTTGAAGAGCAAAAAAATAAGGCATTAAAAGCCTGTGCTAAATCACTTGTTGATAATCAAGATGATATTTTAGAGGCTAATAATGAAGATGTAAATCGTTCAAGAGAAAGTGGTGTGAAGGAATCTTTAATAGATAGATTAAAGCTAAGTCCAGAAAGAATTAAGGCAATGTCTGACGGATTACTTGAAATTGCTGCACTTTCTGATCCTATCGGAGAGGTGTTATCCATGAAAGTACGTCCTAATGGACTAACAATCGGTGAGAAAAGGGTACCACTTGGTGTTATAGGAATTATATATGAATCCCGTCCTAATGTGACTGCTGATGCATTTGCTTTATGTTTTAAGACAGGAAATGCTGTAATCCTTAGAGGAGGCAGTGATGCCATTAAATCTAACCAAGCCATTATTAAAGCTTTACATAATGGACTTGAGATAGCAGGCATTTCTAAAGATGTGGTTTTACTAATAGAAGATACTTCAAGAGAAATGGTTAATAGCATGATGAAAATGAATGACTACATAGATGTACTTATTCCAAGAGGCGGTAAAGGACTTATTGATTCCGTTAAGAATAACAGTACTATTCCAGTTATTGAGACAGGAACAGGTAATTGTCATATTTATGTAGATGAATTTGCTGATCTTGATATGGCACTAAATATCATAGATAATGCAAAGACACAGAGACTTGGAGTATGTAATACCTGTGAGTCTTTGGTAATCCATGAGAAAATAAGTGAAAAGTTTATTCCTATGTTGTGTAAAAGGCTTAATGAAAAAGATATTGAGATTCGTGCTGATAAAAGAGGACAAGAAATCTGTTCTTTATGTAAGGCTGCCAGTGAGGAAGATTATGGCACAGAATATCTTGATAAAATAATCTCTTTAAAGGTAGTAGAGGACATTGATGAGGCTATTGCTCATATAAATAAATACAATACAAAGCATTCTGATGCCATCGTAACAAAGGATTATAATAATGCTATTAAATTTCATAATGAAATAGATTCTGCCGCTGTCTATGTTAATGCTTCAACTAGGTTTACAGATGGTAATGAGTTTGGTTTTGGAGCAGAAATAGGCATCAGTACCCAGAAACTTCATGCAAGAGGTCCTATGGGATTAAAGGCACTAACAACTACTAAATATATTATATTTGGTAATGGACAGATAAGAGAGTAAGATTAAAATGAGAGAAAGAAGGTAGTAAATTTGAATAGAAATAACAATATTTATGATTTTCCTTCGGGAGATGACTTACGTAAACTCTTAAAAAAATTTAAGGGTTTCTTAATTTTGCTTGTACTTGTAATAATTATTGCTATTGCAGGAACAGGATCATTCTATACTATAAAAGAACAAGAACAGGCTGTTGTAACAACATTTGGAAGGGCTAAGACAGTGTCTGAAGCTGGCTTACATTTTAAGATACCAGTAATCCAAAAAGTTCAGAAGGTAGATACAACAATTAAAGGACTGGCAATTGGATATGATGAAATGACTGGACAATCAATTGAAGTTGAATCAATGATGATTACAAAAGATTTTAACTTTGTTAATGTAGATTTCTATGTTGAGTACCAGGTATCAGATCCGATTAAGTTCCTTTATGCATCAGCAGATCCTGTTACAATACTAAAAAATATTGCACAAAGTCATATACGTACCATAGTTGGTAGTTATAATGTTGATAGTGTTATAACAGATGGAAAATACGAGATTCAATCAAAAATCAAGGAAACAATAATTGAGAAGCTATTAGAGAGAGATATAGGTCTTATGCTTGTCAATATTACAATTCAGGACTCCGAACCTCCTACAGAACAAGTTATGGAAGCCTTCAAATCTGTAGAAACTGCAAAGCAAGGTAAGGAAACAGCTATAAACAATGCAACCAAATATAAAAATGAAAAGTTACCTCAGGCAGAAGCAGAAGTTGATAAGATACTTCAACAAGCAGAAGCTACCAAAACTAAGAGAATCAATGAAGCTGAGGCTGAAGTAGCAAGATTTAATGAAATGTACGAGGAATATAAAAAATATCCTCTTATTACCAAGGAAAGAATGTTCTATGAGGCAATGGAAGATATTCTTCCTTCTATGAAGGTTATTATTGATAGTGGAACAGATGTAAGTAAGATTCTACCACTTGAGTCATTTACAGGAGGTAATTAAGATGGGTAAGAAGGTTAAAGGGATATCAGGAGTTTTATTTGCTCTTATAATAATTGTAGGACTTATGTTATTGTCAACTTCATTAGTAGTGACAAAAGAAAATGAATTTTCACTAATTAAGAAATTTGGTAAAATTGAAAGAGTTGTAGATAGTGCTGGTTTGTCTTTTAAGACACCATTTATAGAAACAGTAGAAAAGTTACCTAAGGACATTCAATTCTATGATATGCCAGAGTCTGATGTAATTACAGTGGATAAAAAGACCATGGTAGCTGACAGTTATGTTCTTTGGAGAATACTTGATCCTATATTATTTGCACAGACTGTAAATTCATCAATTCCCATAGCTGAAGGTAGAATTAATACTAATGTTTATAATGCTATGAAAAATGTCATCAGTAGTAATACACAACATGAGGTTATCAGTGGTAGAGATGGTGAACTTAATGTGGCATTTATGGAAGATATAGGTGATTCTCTAAAGGCTTATGGTATTGAGTTAATAACGGTAGAAAACAAACATCTTGATCTACCTAGCGATAATAAGAATGCTGTGTTTGAAAGGATGATTTCTGAACGTGGACAGATGGCTGCTACATATACTGCAGAAGGTGAATCCGAAGCACAGATTATCCGTAACAATACTGATAAAGAATTTGAGATAAGTATTTCAAATGCACAGACACTAGCAGCTAAAACCATAGCTGAAGGTGAAGCTGAATATATGAGAATATTGTCAAATGCTTATTCTGACCAGACAAAGAGTGATTTCTATACATTTGTTAGGGCTTTAGAAGCAGCTAGAGTTTCCCTAGCCGGATCTGATAAAACCCTTATATTATCAGAAGATTCTCCACTGGCAGAGATTTTCTATACCATAGAATAGTAAAATAAAATAGTTAAACATTTATATTTTATATAGTCAAGCATAACTTCAAACTATTTTACATAGGTTGTAGTGTAAGTATGGATAGGAGTATGCATATGATTATCGATTTTAGCCAGCCAGTATATAACTACGAAGATTTAATTACAGATGCTAAGGCACTGGCAAAAAAATATTGTAATATATTAAAATATGTCACGATTGGCAAATCCCACGACAATCGTGACATTATTATGCTTAAGCTAGGTGTTGGAAAAAAGTATATCCTTTTTTGTTCAGGAGTTCATGGAAGAGAGACCATTAATCCTATTGTTATAATGAAGATGATAGAGTATTATGCTGATGAATTCGAAAACATTAAAGCAAGAAAGGAATCATTCATAAAAAAAATAAAACATTACTCAGATAAAACCCTTGATCATTATAACAATATGATATTTGGAAAATGTATTTATGAGTTATTACAAACCTATACAATCCTTATGATTCCACTATTAAATCCAGATGGATATATGATATCATTAAAGGGCTTTGATGTCTTAAGTGACCCTCAACTAAAAAAGAAAGCAAAGGAAAAGGGGATTTGTTTTGCCAAGTGGAAATTCAATGGTCGTGGGATAGATATAAACAGGAATTTTCCCTGTAGATCATGGAAACCCAAAGGAACCCATGATTACGCAGCCAGTGAGAATGAAACAAAGACATTGATAGAAGTATTTCATAATTACAAAATTAAATGTTTCATTGACTTTCACTCAAGAGGTAAGTATATTTATTATTACCGAAACAGTATGAATGAAGCATATAATGAAAGACAATTAAAAATAGCAAAATTATTATCAAACGTTACAAAATATGAACTTGTAGATGGAAAACAGGAAATTGACTATGGAGATTCCGGTGGTAATACTGTACACTATTTCTCGGAGCGTTTTTATAGACCTGCACTAACAATAGAAACCGTCGATGAGGAAGCGGGCTTCCCTCTTGATATCGAATACCGTTTATCAACTTATGAGGAGATAAAATTGGTTTTATTTGAGTTGGGGGCATGCCTTTAAAATAGGTGCCTGACACCGTTCACAGATTGTTTACAATTTTGACACCGGTACCTGACACCATTTACAATTATGGAGGAAATCGTGGAAAATACAACTAATATAAATGAACTTGAAGCTGCAAAACAGCTGGAAATTATAAATGAATTAAAGGTACTGTATAATCAGGACTACCAGAAAACTGGTATAAATAAAACCTATCATATAGTGACATTTGGCTGTCAGATGAACAGTCGAGATTCAGAGAAAATATCCGGGATTTTAAAGCAGATAGGTTATGAGGAAACTGATTCTGAGGATGCTGATTTTGTCCTTTATAATACATGTACTGTCAGAGAAAATGCTAATAATCGTGTTTTTGGAAGACTTGGATATGTAGGAAGGCTTAAAAAAAGCCGCCCTGGTATGTTAATTGCTTTATGTGGTTGTATGATGCAAGAGACTACAACTGTAGAAAAGATTAAGGAAAGCTATCCATTTGTAGATATAATATTTGGAACCCATAATATATTCAAATTAGCAGAACTGATTAAGACAAGACTTGAAAATGAACACACATCTAGAAAACACTCTGACAAAATGGTTATTGACCTTTGGAAAGATACAGATATGATTGTTGAAAATCTGCCTAATGAAAGAAAATATTCTTTTAAGGCAGGAGTAAATATTGTCTTTGGTTGTAATAACTTCTGTAGTTATTGCATTGTTCCTTATGTGCGTGGACGGGAAAGAAGTCGTAGCCCTAAGGATATTATTAATGAAATCAAAACATTAGCAGATGAAGGTGTTGTAGAAGTAATGCTTCTGGGGCAAAATGTTAATTCTTATGGTAAGAACCTTAACCCTCAAGTTACATTTGCAGAGCTTTTGGAGGAAATAGAAAAGATTGATGGCATTGAGAGAATTCGCTTTATGACCTCTCATCCTAAGGATCTATCAAGGGAACTTATTGAAGTTATGGGTAAGTCTAAGAAAATATGTAAGCATCTACATCTTCCTCTACAATCAGGAAGTAGCAGGCTACTTAAGATTATGAATCGTAAATATACAAAAGAGGATTATCTAGATCTAGTTGATAGAATAAGGGCTGCAGTTCCGGATATATCATTAACAACAGATATTATTGTAGGGTTTCCTGGAGAAACAGAAGAGGATTTCCAAGAAACTATGGATGTGGTAAGAAAAGTAAACTTTGATAGTGCCTTTACATTCCTATATTCAAAAAGAACAGGAACTCCTGCATCAACTATGGATAATCAGGTTGAGGAATCAGTTGCTAAGGAGCGATTTGATAGACTTCTTGCAGAAATCCAAGCCTTATCCTCAAAGTCATCTGGTAGAGATGAGCATACTATTCAAGAGGTATTAGTAGAGGAAGTAAATTCTCATGATGAAAACTTACTTACTGGTAGACTAAGTAATAATATGCTGGTACATTTTCCTGGAGATGAGAGCTTAATTGGCAAGATCATTCCTGTTCATTTAAATGAAAGCAAAGGGTTTTATTATATCGGTTCACAAGTTTAATAATACATCTTTTGGAAGATTTAAATGACTATAAGAAATGACTAATTTTTATATGTGAAATTTAGCTAAAATTTTTGAATAAAGTTAAGAATATTGGATAATTTATTCAATCAGTACACTTGACATATTTATAAATTAAGTATAAAATTTATATATTGTATTTAAATAGCAAAAGTATTTCTTGTATATATTAATGACTTTTAGAGTAAGCGGAATGTCTTGAATATTCTACTTTTATAAAAGTTTTGCTTATATTAGAATAATTTTGTAATTGTACAATGAAAATTAAATAAGGAGGTGCTCCTGTGCTAGAAGTAATAATTGCTATTGTGGCTACCTTTCTAATTGTTGCTCCTCTAACTTGGAAGTTTGCAACTGCCTATAGAATTAAAGTATATGAAGCTAAGATAGGCACTGCAGAAGAAAAAGCTAGAGAAATCATAGATGATGCGTTAAAAACAGCTGAAACTAAGAAGAGAGAAGCATTGCTCGAGGCTAAAGAAGAAGCTTTAAAGGCTAAGAATGAATTCGAGCGAGAAAGCAAAGAACGAAGAGCAGAGTTACAACGATATGAGAAACGGGTTCTATCTAAGGAAGAGAATATTGATAGAAAAACCGAAGCACTGGAAAAAAAGGATGCAAAACTTTCTGTAAAAGAAGCGGAACTTGACAAGATTAGACAAGAAGTTGAAGAGTTCCATTCCAAACAATTACAGGAGCTTGAAAAAATCTCTGGACTTACCTCCGAACAAGCTAAGGAATATCTTTTAAAATCTGTTGAAGATGATGTAAAACATGAAACCGCCCTTCTCATAAAAGAATATGAGAATAAGGCAAAAGAAGAAGCTGATAAGAAGGCAAAAGAATATGTAGTAACAGCCATACAGCGTTGTGCAGCTGATCATGTGGCAGAAACTACAATTTCAGTTGTTCAGCTTCCTAATGATGAAATGAAGGGAAGAATTATTGG
>JAAYNY010000195.1 GCA_012520635.1 Clostridiales bacterium
AAATTAATAATCCCAGCTTACTATCTATAAGCATTGCACTAAGCAAGCCACCAATCATCCAAAAGCTATATAAATCTGGATTATTTGGTATCATAATAAGTAAAATAGAAATTATATAAGATAAAAATATGATTGTTTTTGCATATTTTATCTTTAAAATATCCAATTGCATTCTAATAAAAAATACAATAATACTTGTCAATATAAAGGTTAAAATACCCGTCTTAATAAGATCTACTATATCCCAATCTTTAATAATACTAGTGGCAACTATTATAATTACAGACAGAATGGGAAGTAGACTTAGTATAATAAGAGATTTGCCATCCTTATTTTTAATTTTGGCGGATAAATCCTTATCTGTGTTCATAACGATTACTCCTAATATTCTCTGCTTTAATACCTTTTTTTATTCTAGTAGTTTTCTTTTTTCTAGTTACATCATCAAAAGCCTTTTGCTTCTGCTCGAAGGCATCATAGGCCTTAACAATCTTTTGAACCAAAGGATGTCTAACAACGTCTTGGCTAGTAAGATAAGAAAATCCTATATCTTCTATTTTGCCAAGCACCTTTAAGGCTATATCCAAACCAGATACGGACCCTTTTGGTAGATCCTTTTGAGTTAAGTCACCAGTAATTACAACCTTAGAGCCAAATCCTATTCTTGTTAGGAACATCTTCATTTGAGCAGGTGTAGTATTTTGTGCCTCGTCTAATATAATAAATGCATTATCTAATGTCCTACCTCGCATATATGCCAGGGGAGCTACTTCAATAAGACCTTTTTCACTATTCTTAATATAAGCATCAGGTCCCATTATCTGATATAAGGCATCATAAAGAGGTCTAAGATATGGATCTACTTTACTTTGAAGATCCCCTGGAAGAAATCCTAGTTTCTCTCCTGCTTCTATGGCCGGTCTTGTAAGTATAATCTTATTAACTTCATCATTTTTAAAGGCTGTAATACCCATTGCCATTGCAAGATAAGTTTTACCTGTTCCTGCTGGGCCTATTCCAAATACAATCATGTTCTTTCGCATCTGATCTACATATCTTTTTTGTCCTATTGTCTTTGGTTTTATGGGTTTTCCATTGATTGTATGACAGATTAGGTCTTTATCAATCTCTACAATTGCCCTTTCTTTATCCTCAAAGGAAAGAGATAATGTATAGTTTACCTGCTGTTCTGTAATTGTATTACCCCTCTTAGAAAGTTCTAAAAGTTGTTGAAACACGCTTTTGGCTTTCTTCACATCATCTACATTACCAACTACTTTAATTTCACCATTTCTTTCAATAATTGTTACATTAAGGGTCTTTTCTATTATTTTTACATATACGTCAAAATCACCGAAAATATTTTTTTCATGCTCTATGGGTAGATCAATTATTATCTCACTTATGCTCATCCGACTGCTCTATCCTCCACTCACTTTCATCAATAATCTTGTATTCCCATGCCTTTTCTTCTACTAAGAGTCGGCCTTTGGTAATACAGGTGTCCTTATTAATATCTATTTTAACATTATTTTTCACTATATAAACATCATTCTCATTTAATTTTTTTAAATACCTTTGTAACTTGTTCTTTGCTATATAGATTGCTTCTTCATCTGAGTATCTATCCTTTTGCTCCACATATTCTCTAATAGTTATAGTACCATATTGAAAAGGAAGATAAAAGGAATCAGTTATATGCAGTGTATTATCGTTAACAATTATATCATACATGTCATAGGAAATACTAGGTTTATATAAAAATAATTTTCTAGAAAAAGGAGTAATATATAAACCTTTTTTCTGATTATTTGTAAACACTTTAATGGTATAATTCATTGAAAATTCATCACTATAATCATAATAGGAACTACACACAATATCAGCACTGGCTACAACAGGCTTTTTGTTTAAAAGGCCATCAAAGTCGTCTTTTATTTCAACAATTCCAGACACCAATATATCACCCTTCTTTACCACATCACCAGGCTTTACCATAGGAGTTCCTGTCCTTGTAACTATTTTTTTAACAATCCCATTCTTGCTTGCTACAATATGGCTAGGTGCAGTTGCTTCAATTATAGGGGCTGGCATATTTGACTCAGTAATTTTTATGATTAACCTAGTCCCCTTAACTTCCACTGATACCCAACCTATATCCTCATAAGCTATCCTAATATCCTCTTCTATCTTATTACCGTCTATTAAGCTTTTCTTAATTCCAGCTTTAATATCATTCTTCCCAAGGAATTTTATTAAAGCTTCTGGTGTATATTTGTATCCTCCTACAACCTCTATATCCCAGATATATAATGACATAATATAGACTAATATCATACAAAGAAGCATACCTATAAAAAAACCCTTTCTTTTTCTGTTACGGTGCATAAAGAAGGGAAGTCCATGTTTTTTATTAATTTTTGGTACTAATCTGGTTTTTCTAAAAATCGGTTTCAGTTCTTTATAATTTTTTACTGACAAATTAAATTGATAATTTTCATTATCTCTGACTATGTTCCAAATATAAATTCTTTTGTATGAACATAAGTTAATAAATCTCTCTGGTGATGTACCACTTATATGTATAGTCAGATATCCAAAAAGCCAGTGTTTTAGCTTTCTAAGCATTGATTAACCCCCGTGGTTGTAATGTTTTCTACATGTAGTATATAGCTTTAATATATCCTCTTATCCTCATTTCATCATCTGTAAAGTATAAAATATTTAGTTCTTCACCTTCTATGCATATTTTACATGCTTTTGTTTGAACTTTAACGATATCCCCATTATATTCAATGATACTTTTATAGTTTTCCAAGCAAATTTCATTTCTACCAGTTGCGGTTATAATTGGAGCCCCGGCTATCATATCAGCAGGCAAGTTAAGATGGGATGATAATTCTTCTAAATAGGATGACCTTGGTTGAACCTTTCTCTTTTTTGTATCTATTCCTTTATATAAAGTATCCTTTGATTTCTTTTTAAATTTCTCATGTGATGATTTAAGGCCTTTAGCCATAATATCCCCCTAAAAACATATTAATATATCAATATATAATATTGCCCTTATGAAATCACTTATTTTATATACCTATATTAATATATGATATTTATGCTGGGTGTAGACTATTATACAAACAAAAAACTTCCAATGTATTAACATTGGAAGTCCTTTTATACTATTAGTATTTACGTTTTCTAGCAGCCTCAGATTTTTTCTTACGTTTAACGCTGGGCTTTTCATAATGCTCCCTCTTACGGATTTCTTGTTGGATACCGGCTTTCGCGCAGTTCCTCTTAAATCTGCGGAGAGCACTATCTAATGTTTCGTTTTCTTTCACTACGACATTTGACATAGACTCACACCTAACCTCCCTCCAGTTGTGTATTGTGCCTGACAACTGTTTGGGTATTATATTGTATAGCACTATAATAGATTATAACATAAATATGAAATACGTCAACTTTTTTTCATACTTATTTACCATTATACTTCATTAAGCAGCTTAAGATTCATCAAGATACTTTAATAATTAAATAATGGCTATATTGTTATAAAAATAATTAATATTGATTAAATCTTAACCCAGTTGTTTACTTAGGACTTCTTTGGCTTTAGCAATTGCACTGTCAATTCCAGCAGCATTCTTTCCACCAGCTTGTGCCATATTAGGTCTTCCGCCACCGCCACCACCAACTAGGCTAGCAAGTTCTTTTATAAGATTACCTGCATGAGCACCTTTACTAATTATGCTATCACTTACCATAACTACAAGACTTACCCTATCTGATCCTGTTGAGGAAGCCAGAACGATTACTCCTTCTCCCATTTTATCCTTTAGCTGATCACCAAGATTTCTAAGTCCGTTCATATCTAGTTCAGGTACAGATGCTGCAAGTAATTTCACTCCTGATACTTCTTCTATTTGGTTCATTACATCACCAAGAGAACTGCTGGCAAGTTTGGATTTGAGTTTTTCATTTTCTGATTTAAGAGTTTTGATTTCATCAAATAGTCCTTCTATCCTACTTACTAACTGTGCTGGCTCTGCTTTTGCAGCCTTAGATACATTAAGAAGCATCTTCTCTTGCTCTTTATAATATTCAAGTACATTATTGCCTGTTAAAGCTTCTATTCTTCTTACACCGGCTGCAATTCCTGTATCTGACAGAATCTTAAACACAGTAATTACTCCAGTGTTATCTACATGAGTTCCTCCACAAAGCTCTTTACTAAAATCACCCATGGATACAACTCGAACCTTTTCAGAGTATTTTTCTCCAAATAGTGCTACTGCACCTTCTTTTTTCGCTTCCTCTATGCCCATAGTCTGGGTCTTAACTGAATGATTTTCTAAGATATGCTTATTTACAATATCCTCAACTTCTTTTATTTCATCATCAGTCATAGCAGAAAAGTGAGTAAAGTCAAACCTTAATCTATCATTTGTAACATAGGAACCTGCCTGTTCAACATGGTTACCTAATACCATACGGAGTGCTTTTTGAAGTAAATGTGTGGCAGAATGGTTCTTAGCAGTAGCTATTCTTAAGTTCTTATTAACCTTAAGACTAACATTATCATTTATCTTAAAATTACCCTTTGTCATTCTACCTATATGGCCTATCTTATCTCCCTGAAGATGTATAGTATCTTCTACTAGAAATTCTCCATCATCACTTACAATTACTCCTTTATCAGCTTCTTGTCCTCCGCTGGTAGCATAAAAAGGTGTTTCTGAAACAATAATAGTTCCCTTATCCCCTGCTACAAGTTCATTAGTAAGTTCATCTTCAGTAGTCATTGCAGTAATATTAGATGTATGATCCAGTCTATCATATCCTACAAATTTGCTTGTTAGGCTGTGATCAAGTTGTAGATATATAGATTCTTCTGAACCCATGTAATTAGTTGTTTCACGGGCTTTTCTAGCTGTTTCTCTCTGTACTTCCATGGCCTCATTAAAGCCTTTTTCATCTACCTTATAGCCCTTCTCTTCTAAGATCTCCTTGGTTAGATCAAAGGGAAAACCATAGGTATCATAAAGTTTAAATACTTCTTCACCTGAGAGAGTATCTAGTTTCTTCTCTTCTAGGTTGCTTTGCATATCTTGTAATATACTTAGGCCCTGATCAATAGTTTTATTAAATTTATCTTCCTCATTAATAAGAAGTTTTAGAATATAATTCTTCTTCTCTTCTAGCTCTGGATATCCATCCTTGGATTCTTCTATAACAGTTTTTGATAATTCTGCTAAGAAGCTTTCCTTAATCCCTAGAAGTCGTCCATGTCTGGCTGCACGACGAAGCAATCTACGGAACACGTAGCCCCTACCCTCATTGGAAGGAATAATACCGTCTGATGCCATAAATGTTACAGAACGAATATGGTCGGTGATTAGTCGGATTGACTCATCTTTCTTAGGATCTTTTTGATATGTTACATTAGCAATCTCACAAACCTTATCTCTTATTGCCTTAAATGTATCTATATCAAAGATGGAATCAACATCTTGAACAAGAACAGCCAATCTCTCAAGACCCATACCTGTATCAATGTTCTTCTGATCCAGTTCTGTGTAATTTCCATTACCGTCACCATAAAACTGAGTGAATACATTATTCCATACTTCCATAAATCTTTCGCATTCACATCCTACTTGACAATCTTCCTTACCGCAACCATATTTTTCACCGCGGTCATAATATATTTCAGAACAAGGGCCACAAGGTCCAGAACCGATTTCCCAGAAGTTATCTTCCTTACCCATACGATAAATTCTATCTGCAGGAATGCCAATTTCTTTTTCCCATATCTCAAAAGCTTCATCATCTTCTTCATATACTGAAGGATATAAGCGGTTTTTATCTACCCCAATAACCTCAGTTAGAAATTCCCATGACCAAGCAATAGCTTCTCTTTTAAAGTAATCTCCAAAGGAAAAATTACCAAGCATCTCAAAAAAGGTTGCATGGCGTGATGTTTTTCCTACATTTTCAATATCTCCAGTTCTAATACATTTTTGACAAGTAGCAATCCTCTTACTAGGAGGATCTTCTTGTCCTGTAAAATAAGGTTTAAGGGGAGCCATTCCCGCATTAACCAAAAGCAAGCTATTATCATTTTGAGGTATTAAGGGAAAACTCTTTAATACCAGATGTTCCTTGCTTTCAAAGTATTCTAAAAATATTTTTCTAAGTTCATTTAAACCGTAAGTCTGCACTTCTTTTGCCTCCTGTTATCTTCTATCAGCTAATTCTGTGGTAATATCTTCTAAATCAAGTCCACACTCAGCCATAAGTACCATAAGATGATATAAAAAATCTGCTATCTCATAACGTAACTCATCTGCTTGGGGATTTTTAGCGGCAATAATAATTTCTGTAGCTTCTTCTCCGCATTTTTTTAAGATTTTATCTATTCCCTTATCAAACAGATAATTAGTATATGATCCCTCTTTAGGATTGTTTTTTCTATCCATAATAACATTATAGACATTTTGCATTATATGATAAGGATCAGATTTTTTGTAGTCTTTCTGAACTAAATTAGTATAAAAGCAGCTATTATTTCCTGTATGACAGGAAGGACCTAGAGTTAGAACCTTAGCAAGTAAGGTATCCTTATCACAATCAAGGGACAATTCCTTCACATACTGGATATTACCAGAGCTTTCACCCTTTAGCCATAGACTCTTTCTACTTCTAGAATAATAAAACATTCTTCCATCTTCAATAGTCCTATTATAAGCCTCCTGGTTCATGTAAGCAAGCATTAAAACTTCACCACTTCTATAATCCTGGGTAATTACAGGAATAAGTCCATCCTGATTTAACTTAAACTCAGAAAAGTTTAAGCTACTTTTATATACATTTACATTAAAACCATCCTTAAATAGCTCATGTTTTATCTTCATTATATCTTTTTTTGCAAAAATATCACTTGTTATGCCCACCACACTACTATATCCTAATAAGTTTTCTATATCACTTCCTAGAAGCTCATCATCAATAATAATTGATAGTGGTGACTTATTAATTTTCTCATTAAATACTTCTGAAGGCTTTTCATACTTTATTATTATATTGTCTATACCTATTGATTGGCACTTATCGTATATATTATCACTATCAATAAATACTTGCTGATTGATAGCAAGGTAAATGTTACTGGAACCAAATCTTAAAGAGGCTTCCTTAAGAAGTTCTGGATTATCCAGTAAAGTATCTAATATTAAGATTCCTTCTGCTCCTGTATAAAAAGCTCTTTTTATATCATCAAAAGTATCCCCATAACAACCAACAATTAGGGGTATGTCTATAAGCCGTGCAACCATCTTAGCTAATTTTAAAAACTCCTCTCTGGAGCTTTCATCCTTAGAGAAGTTATATAATAGAAGCTGGTCTGCACCTTCATTGGAATATTTTTTTGCCATTTTAATGACACTTTCATTAATCTCACCCTCAGTATTTATTAAGGGAATGATTCTTTTATATGGCATTTAACTAGACCTCCCTAATTACTCAAACATTTCTACAGCCTTGGTAAGTTCTATATTATTCTCATATAAAGCCTTGCCTATAATTGCTCCATATGCATTGATTTCATTAAGCTTTTCCAGATCCTTTAATGATGATACACCTCCAGAAGCAATTATATTAAGTCCACTTGCTTCTATAATCTCTGATGTATAATGTACATTAGGACCTTGTAACATTCCGTCTTTTGCAATATCTGTATAGACTATGGTTTCAACACCAATATTTTTCATTTCAAGTGCCAAATTCACTGCATTATATTCACTAAGTTTCTCCCAACCTTCTACTGCAACAATTCCGTCTTTTGCATCTATTCCTGCAATTACTTTGTCGGGACCAAATATTGATATGGCCTCCTTCATAAACCCTGGATCTATAGCTGCCTTAGTACCTATAATGACTCTACTTATACCTAAATTAAGCTTATTCTCAATATCTTTTATTGAACGAATTCCACCACCTAATTGTATAGGTATATTAACATTGTCCACAATTTCTTTTATGACCTCTTCATTAACAGAGTGGCCAACTAAGGCTCCATCTAAGTCAACAACATGAATATATGTAGCCCCACTTGCTTCCCACTCTTTTGCAACTTTTAATGGGATATTGGAATATACTAAAACATCTCGAAAGCTCCCTTGTCTAAGTCTTACACATTGTCCATTTTTAATATCAATAGCCGGGAATAATTTCATAACATCAAGCCCTTTCATTATGCTAATATTCTATATTTTATATTACACCTTTAGTAGATAATACATCCTCTACCCTTTTATCAAATCTACTGGCTTCATCAAGAGCCTTTGCAAAGGCTTTAAAAGCAGCTTCTGCTATATGATGGCTGTTTTCACCACTTATCATATTAATATGTAGATTAATTCCTGCATTATATGAAACTGCATAAAAGAACTCCTTGATAAGTTCTGTATCCATATAGCCTATTCTATCATTATTAAAGTTCAAATCATAGGACAAATATGGACGACCTGATAAATCAACTGCACAACTAATCAAAGCCTCATCCATTGGAAGCATAAAGAAACCATAACGACGAATTCCCTTTTTATCTCCTAGGGTTTTCTTAATGGCCTGCCCCAAAACAATACCTGTATCTTCTACAGTGTGATGAGCATCTACATATAAATCACCTTTTACATTGAGTTTCATATCAAAAAAACCATGTCTAGTAAAACTATCTAGCATATGATCAAAGAAGCCTACCCCTGTCTCAATGAGGGAATTGCCTTTTCCATCCAGTTTAAATTCCATCTGAATGTCAGTTTCTTTTGTCTTTCTGCTAATCTTGGTAAATCTACCATCTACTGTCTTCATAAGGTCACCTCACTAATATTTTGGTAAGATTCTACTTATACACAAATTACCACAGTGTTAAATAGATGTCAAACCTTAATCTTATTCAAATCTTACTGCAATTGAATTTGCATGGGCAGTTAGACCTTCTGATTTTGCAAATATCTCTATGTCTTTATGAACTTTTTCCAAGGCTTCCTTTGAATAAGATATAATACTTGATTTTTTTATATAATCATCTACTCCAAGAGGAGAGAAAAACTTTGCAGTACCATTGGTAGGTAGTGTATGATTTGGACCAGCCATGTAATCTCCTAAGGGTTCGCTGGAATACTCCCCTATAAAAATAGCTCCTGCATTCTTAATCTTGGTCATAACCATAAAAGGATCCTTAGTCATTATTTCAAGGTGTTCAGAAGCTATCTCATTGGTGACCTCAATAGCTTCTTCCATATTCTTGGCAACTAAGAGGTATCCGTAGTTATCCAATGACTTCTTAATAATATCCTTTCTAGATAAGGTCTTTAGAAAGTTATCAATTTCTATAGCTACATTTTCAGCCAGAGTTTTGCTGGTGGTAACAAGAATTGATGAGGCTAGTTCATCATGCTCTGCCTGAGATAATAAGTCAGCAGCCACATATCTGGGATTAGCTGTCTCATCTGCAAGAACAAGAATCTCACTGGGGCCTGCAATTGAATCAATGCTAACATGACCATATACAGCCTTCTTAGCTAAGGCAACATATATATTCCCTGGACCTACAATCTTATCAACTTTTGGTATGGTCTTTGTTCCAAAGGCCAGTGCAGCAATAGCCTGGGCACCGCCCACCTTATAAATCTCTGTTACTCCAGCCTCTTTTGCAGCAACTAAAGTTCCAGGATATATTTTACCCTCTTTATCTGGAGGGGTGGTCATAACTATCCTACTAACCCCTGCAACCTTAGCAGGAATTACATCCATTAAAACAGTTGAAGGGTATGCTGCTTTTCCACCAGGAACATAGACACCAACTTTTTCAATAGGAGTTACTCTTTGACCCA
This sequence comes from Clostridiales bacterium, assembly GCA_012520635.1. GTDB lineage: Bacteria > Bacillota > Clostridia > Lachnospirales > Lachnospiraceae > Mobilitalea. The sequence goes on from JAAYNY010000195.1 coordinate 9,900, forward strand.
CTATTATTCCTTCATTAGATCCATCAAACCAGCTATTTTGAACTTCTTTTAAGTGAAAAGACTCAATACTTTTCTTAGCTTTTCTTATGGCTTCTATTACATCCTTATCAACCATATTATAAGCTTCATTAATTTCTTCTTCAGTAACTTGAATATTATCTGTATTAATATCTACATTATCAAATTTCTTTGTATATGAAAACAAAGCCCTATCACCGTCACTGCGGACATCATTAATAATCTCTGCAACAGTATCGGCATAGGCCTCATATTGATTAGGACTTCTTTTTAATAAATCTTCTTGAATATTTTTCTTTGTTTTATCATTTAATTCTATTATCCTCATCTTAATCCCCCATTCTTATTAAATAACTACAGATTATTTATTATTAGTATTAAGATGTTTTTGTAAATCTTTTATTATTTTCGAAATTCTTTCATGCTCCATCTTCATACTAACTTCATTAACAACCATTCTTGCTGAAATATTACAGATATCTTCAAGGATGACTAAACCATTTTCCTTTAAAGTGGATCCTGTCTCCACTATATCTACTATCACCTCAGATAGTCCTACTATAGGTGCTAATTCTATTGATCCATTTAACTTTATTATCTCAACTGTTTGGTGTTTTTTATTATAAAAATAATCTTTTGCTATATTAGGAAACTTAGTTGCCACACGAATTAATTCTCCGTGTTGAAGAAGTTTTCTAGCAGATTCAGGTCCTGCTACGCACATTCTGCACTTACCTAAACCCAAATCTAAAACTTCATACATCTTTCTTCCTTCTTCAAGTATGGTATCCTTCCCTACAAATCCAATATCAGCAGCACCGTATTCTACATAAGTAGGTACATCACTGGCTTTTGCCAGAAAGAATTTCAGCTTAAGTTCCTCGTTAACAAATATAAGTTTTCTGGAGGATTTATCTTTTATCTCATCACAAGAAATACCAACCATTTCTAATAGTTCCATGGTTTTCATTGCCAATCGTCCCTTAGCTAATGCAATTGTAATATATCTCATTTCATCACACACTTTCCATCAGATTATTAATATTTACTACCTGTCTATCACCCTTAGATGCATCCATAAGTATAATATCATTGTCATTATTAATATATAAAAGACCACCTATGTTCATTTGTTTCATATATGGTATATAGTCAACTAACCTCTCTTCCTTTATATCACCAGACATCTGTAGAGCAACATTGTTGCCTTCTTTACGAAAATAAGTGGCTAGATTTATAGCTTGTTTTCTATATTTTTTACTGTAAAGAATTAATGTATCTGAAGCATCTATACTTGGAAGTAGATTCTGTCTAGATAGTGCAAGCATAAGGTTATCAATAACTAAAGCAAGGCCAATAGATGGACAGTCCTTACCAAACTGACCAACTAAATTATCATAACGTCCTCCTGTTGCTATGGCTTCTCCTGTCTTATATGTATAAGCTTTAAATATGATACCAGTATAGTAGTCATATTTACTTAACATAGCTAAATCAAATGATATATATTTCTCATAGCCATACTCTATCATAATGTCATAAAGTTTCTCTAAACGGTCTATTGCACTTAAGGCTCTAGGATTATTAGTTAAGGTCTTTCCATGATTTAAAATATCTATTGAACCAAATAGTTCTGGGAGCTTTAAGAATATTTGCTTAAGTTCATCATTAATGTCTTTTGTCATAACTATTTCTTCGACACCAAACATGTTTTTATTCTCAATTAATTCTCTAAGCTTGTATACGTCTTCCTCATTATCAAATCCAGCTTCCAAGGTAAGTGAGCGGAAAAAATCAGCATTTCCAATCTCTAATTGAAATTCCTTTAGCCCTGACTGCAATAAACATTCAATTGTTATTGCCAACATTTCAGCATCGGCTTCAATGCTATCATCATTTATCAGCTCTGCACCTAGCTGAGTTACTTCTTTAAGCTTACCTTGATATGCGGTACTATTGATATATGTATTACCAATATAGGAAAGACGTATTGGAAGCTCTTCATCTTTATAATATTTTGCAACACATCTAGCAATAGATGGGGTAATATCTGGTCGAAGTACCATTGTATTGCCTTCTTTATCAAAAAGCTTATACATATCTTTAGATGCAACTGTACCTCTTTCTCTACTAAAGATATCAAAAAACTCAAAACTTGGAGTTTGAATATCTCTAAATCCATAGAGTTTTAATACCTGGTGTAATTTCTTTTGTAACATTAATCTTACAGCACATTCATTGCCGTATATATCTCTTACACCTTCCGGAGTATGGAGAAGTTTATCCTTCATATCATTCACCATCTTTCATATTGCTTTAGCATGGTAGAGTGCTAATTCGCTACCATGCTAATATGTTATAACATTATAAAGTATTAAGTATTTTATGTCAATATAAAGATTTTTAATTTTCACCCTGTATGATTTTTAATTTTCACCCTGTGTCCTATCAGCTAAGTCTCGACTAAGTTGCTCTAGATAATGGACACATACACCATTTGAAATATGTACCTGATAGGAAAGATCCAGTTCATCAAAACGAAAACTTTTTCTTCCTCCATCTACTGCTCTTTGCCAGAATTTTCTTAAACTCTCATATGTCAGATAATAAAAGACATCCTGTTTTTTAAAATATATCAGTAGGAATGCCACACCCTCTTGTTCTTCAAACTCTTTCATAAATTGAATCTGATGTTCATGAACATTATTTAGGCTAAAGGCATTGTCTGAACATTCTTTTGCATCAAAACAAACCGGGACTCCCTGTACAACCCCGATATAGTCTACAGTACTTTTCTTCTCAAAATAAGCTAAGTTAATCTGCTTGTTTTCTTTGTCGATTTTAATAGGTGTAATAGGTGTAGGAACTTTTTGAATTAATGCAAGATTTTTTTCACGGTATATATCATTGGTTATGTTAACCAATTCCTCTAGCATTGACCCTCTTAGCCCTCTAGAATTCCATAAAGCCATGTTTTCCTCCATTCTATTACGATGTATATAGTAAAATTTTAGTTTAATTTAATCCAAATAAATCCTGTCTTATTCTTTTAAACATTTCCGGTTCACTTGCTTTAAATTCAAGTCCTGATAAGTTAGATAAAGGACCAAGCAATTGAGGAAATACATAGCGGTATGAATGAAGCAACTGATTCTTCAAATTATATTTTTGCTTAAAATAACTATTAACCTTTGAATCACCGTATTTATAATCACCTATGATAGGATGTCCTATGCTATTTAGATGAGAACGAATTTGATGGGATCTTCCTGTAATAAGTTTAACTTCTAATAAAGTATAATTTTTGTTACTAGATAAAGGTTTATATTCGGTGCAGATATAATGTGATTCATCTGATGACTTTGAAGAAACTGTTACTGTATTCTTCTCTTGGTCTTTTGATAAGTATCCTGTGATGGTTTTAGCCTCTGTAATCTGGCCTTTAACAATACATAGATAGTATTTATCTATATTCCTGGTCTTAAGAAGTTTTGCCATCTCTTGCAAGCCAGATAGTGATTTACCTGCAATTAAAAGGCCACTGGTATTTCTATCTAATCTATTACATATTCCCGGTTTAAAACTTATTAATTGTTCTCTATTGATTTGCTTAGTTTCTAATAAATAAGAAATCACATATTCTACCATGGACAAATCATCTTCCGAGGCTTTTTGAGATAAAAATCCAGCGGGCTTATTTACAATTAATATATTCTTATCTTCATATACTATATCTAATTGAAAATCAACTATGTCCATTTTTTTATGCATAGAGAACTTATCTATGGTTTCATCTGACAGGTAGAGTTTTATCTCATCATTTAACTTTACTATCTCTTGTCCTGTAGCTTTTTTACCATTTAAAACTATGTTCTTTTTTCTTAGCATCTTATAAATAAAGCTTTTTGGTGCTTTATTAAGCACCTTAAGAAGAAGCTTATCCAAACGTTGACCTGCCAAGTTCTCACTTACATTTATTTGCTTCATAATATATTACACACCTACAATCATATATGTTAGTTTATATTCTACAGCAGTGGAATGTCCTTTAAAGAGTGAACATAATAATCCGCCAGTTTTATTTTCTCTTCTTTATCTTTATCTGATGATTTATCATATACAGCACAAACTCTCATATTGGCATTTTTTCCTGCCATAATGCCTTGAATCACATCTTCAAAGACAAGACATTCTTCAGCTACCACCTTTAAATCTTTGGCCACTTGAAGATAAATATCAGGGGATGGTTTACCCTTAGCCACCTCACAGGAGGTTCTTATGGATGCAAAATAGTCTTTTATATCAAGCTTATCAATAACCACATCTACCAATTCTCTAGAATTACTAGTAGCTATTCCCATGGGAATATTTTTTTCTTTAAGGTAGTCTAATAAATCTTTAACACCTTCTTTTAAAGGCACTTCATTAAGATATTTATCCCAGGCCATCTTATTCCAATCACTTTTAATCTGATCTAAACTATCAGGTAAATCAAATCTCTTTTTAAAATATATGGCTGTTTCTGAAAAACTCATTCCCTCAACTTTTTCTTGTAAGTCCCTAGGAAAGTCCAGCCCGAATCTATTTAGATATTCAATATCTATTATCTCCCACATCCACATAGAATCTACAAGGGTACCATCTAAATCAAATATTACAGCATTAATATCCTTAAATATCTTATCCATTAATAGTCTCCAATCTACTAGATTTATCTGTAAGTTTTTGTCAAGTTATTAAGTGTTTGTAATGTTTTTTAGTTCTGCTAGTTCATCTTTTGTTAGTCTTCTATATTCACCAAGTTCTAGGGTGGAATCTAAATTCAAGCTAGCCATAGATAATCTTTTTAGGTAGATAACTTCTTTTCCTACAGCCTCAAACATTCTTTTTACCTGATGATATTTCCCTTCACAGATGGTTAGCTTTATCTCAGAAATATCATCTGATACTAGGATCTCTAGCTTAGCTGGTAAACACGGCTTATCTTCTCCTATGGATATTCCAGAAAGAAAAGCTTCCTTATCATTATTTGTTACTTTTCCTTTGATTTTTGCAAAGTAGACCTTATCAATCATTTTCTTAGGGGACAATAATCTATGGGCTAAATCTCCATCATTTGTGATTAGAAGAAAACCTTCTGTATCCTTATCTAGCCTACCAACAGGAAAGAGATCCTTACGCTTAATATCAGCTAGCAAATCAAGTACAGTCTTGTGTCTATTATCTGTTGTTGCTGATACAACGCCCTGAGGCTTATTAAGCATAAGATAGATAAATTCTTCATATATTACCCTTATTCCATCAAAGGTAACAAGATCCTTATCTATATCAACTTTTTCATCTGCTTTCTTACAAGTTGTAGAATTAATGTTAACTCTTCCTTTACGAATCCATGCTTTAACTTCACTTCTAGTACCTATATTCATATCAGAAAGATATTTATCAAGTCTTAACTGCTTTCCCATTACATCCATCTCCATCCGGGTAGATACATGTTTTTAAGGCTTCCATTATTTAATTTACCCCAACCAAGAGGAAATCCGTCTACACATACCAGTTGCCAGCCATTTTTATTCTTAGTATCAAGGGTTAGGGTCTCGCATTTTAGATAACGTATGACATCTGAATCCTCCACTGATAAATTAATTATAGAGTTATAATCAGTAGATTTTAAGGAAAGGGCAAGAGATTGTGAAGGTACAAATCGCCTCTTCTTCATTTCTCCAAGAAATAGTCCCTGTCTTAGAGTACGAAGGCCCTTTTGTTCTACATAACCTTCAGGTACTAGATATACTCTATCCTTTTGAATAAAAATTCTGCCTTCCTTTATTAAATCATCTAGATAATTAAATCTTTTAATTTTACTAAGAAATTCTACTGCTTCTTCAGATAATATATTATTCGACGGGCCATTATTTCTTGCCTTTAAATTACTTGCACTAGCCTTACCATCCTTTTGAAGAAGAGCAATAAAATGACCCTCACCATCTATTTTATGTGGCCAAAGTCTAATAGTATGTTTTAGTTCTTCAGAGCCATTACCCCACTGAGGTTTTCCCCAATCAAATCCTTCAAAACTAATTCCAAGCCTATCTCTTTCTTCTTTATTAGGAAGTGGAGAAACAACATGCATATCAGGACATTCCTCCAAAAGATATGATATGGTACCTTCATTTTCTTCAGGAGAAAAGGTGCATGTGGAATACAAGAGCATTCCTCCAGGCTTAAGCATCTTTGTTGCAAAAAGAATTATCTCTTTTTGTAATTTGTTATAATAATCTACTCCATATTGCTCCCAGTTCTTCATGATAGAAGGACTTTTTCTAAACATACCTTCACCTGAACAAGGGGCATCTACTAGGATTTTATCAAAAGTTTCTGGAAAATACTCTGCTAGCTTATTTGGTGCTTCTGATAATATTAAGGGGTTAGTTATTCCAAATAACTCTACGTTTTTAAGAAGAGCTTTGGCTCTAGAATTACTTATATCATTGGCTACTAAGACTCCTTCACCTTCAAGCTTAGCTCCAAGCTCTGTGCTTTTTCCACCGGGAGCAGCACAAAGATCCAATACCTTATCTCCTGGCTTTACCGGAAGGAAGCTAGCAGGGGTCATGGCACTGGGTTCTTGAATATAATAAAGTCCTGCATGGTAATAGGGATGCCTTGCAGGTTGTTCATTGGTATCATAATAATATCCATTGGAAATCCAAGGAATTCTTTTAATTGAAAAAGGACATAGATTTTCAAATTCTTCAGGAGAAATCTTTAAGGTATTTACTCGTAAACCTCCATAATAAGGCTTATTAAAGCACTGTAAATACTCCTCAAACTCCTCTCCTAAAAGCTCTCTCATCCTGTCCGCAAATTTTATAGGTAAATTCATTTTATCACCATCCATCAACGCAAGCTTTGTGCACGGTATCTTTGTGCAACTAAATCTAAATCCTTGCTGAATTTTTTTAGTTCTTCGCTGTCACCTTCTTGATATATCCGGAAAAAATCATCTTGGATCTTAACTACTTCCTGTTTGTTGGCAACCTTATATAGGTTTTGGATATTAGTAAGAATATCAGCTACAATATTTGCTTTAATAGTAAAGGAATTTTGAGCGTCCATAATCTCATCCCTTACCACACTCATTTCCTGCTCAAGTATAAGCACAGCTTCAGCAGCAGAAGTAAGCCTCTCCCTAATATGGCTAGGTATATTCTTTTTATATTTATATTGTAGTGAATGCTCAATTGTAGCCCAGAAGTTCATAGCTAGAGTTCTAATCTGAATCTCAACTTGAAGCTTCCTTGTTCCCTTTAGAGTTTCTACATAATAGTAAACTGTAACATGATAAGAACGATATCCGCTTTCTTTCATATCTTCTATATAGTCAGTCTCACATTTAATCTCCATATCTGATCTTTGCCTGATAATATCTACTACCTTATAGATATCCTCAACAAACTGACAAATAATACGTATTCCTGCTATATCATCAATCTCTTCTTCTATATCATCTAAAGGTATACCTTTATTTTGTGCCTTCTCAAGTATGCTAGAAATTGTCTTTACCCTACCAGTAACCTGTTCTATTGGAGAATATGCTCCCACATGGCGATATTCTTCAATAATGTGGTTGAATTTTACCACCAGTTCATCTACTGCTAATGCATATGGATCAAGGATCTCTCTCCATAGTTGTATTTCCATAGTAAAACTACCTCCCCATGTAACAATTTACTCATATAAATCTATGAGACAATCTATCTTCTACAAATCATTTCTCCAAGTACAACATCATCATAGATAAAAGTGCTATACCAGCTGTTTCCGTCCTTAAAATCCTACGGCCTAGGGAAATGGGAATAATATCAAATTCACTTGCTAGCTCTACTTCAGAAAGATCAAAGCCACCTTCAGGACCAATAAATATTCCACTTGTAGAGTGATTTTCCAAACCCTGCAAAATATCTTTAGTAGCTTGTATTCCCCTTTCATTTTCATATGCAAGCACTGACAAATCCATCTTACTGGCTTTAGAAATTGCTTCTTTGTAAGATATAATTGGATGTATCTTGGGAATAATCCCCCTTCGTGACTGCTTTGCGGCACTTTCTGAAATGGATTGCCACCTAGCAAGCTTCTTCTCTTCCTTCTTCCTATCAGAATATTTTACAATAGACCTTGCCATCATTACGGGAACAATTTCATGGACACCAAGTTCAACAGCCTTTTGAATAATTAGTTCCATCTTATCAGACTTTGGTAACCCCTGAAACAATGTTATCTTAACAGGAAGTTAAGTATCTGAATCAATAATAGAACTTATATTTGCTTCTACCTTTAAGTCACATACACTTCTAATTATACAATAACAATCTTTTCCTTGTCCATTACAAATTACAATCTCATCCCCAGCTTTCATTCTAAGAACATTTTTAATATGGTTAACATCTGAACCGGTTATGGTAATTATGTCTTGTATAATATGATCTTCATTTACATAAAAACGATGCATATTATTTCTCCTTTATATCATCTAATTATACATCTATCCTATTGTATTTTAAAGGCATAATATTTAACCCTAGACATTGTACCATAATTGCAACACCTTTTCTAGGTGTCAGGTACCGGTGTCAGAAATATGAACAATATGTGAACGGTGCCTGTCACCGTTCCACCGTTCCATAACAAAAAACGTGTCAGACATATTCGTCTGACACATCTTATTTTTGTGCTACAAATGACACCCAATCTCCCATTCTATTGATTTCAAGAATGGTAAAATTATTCTTTTCAAGAGATGCTTTTACTTCATCTTCTTTTGTATCTATTATTCCGGAGCTGATAAAGAGAGCTCCTTTTTTCATGTTCTCTTGGATAACGCCAGACATAGGAATAATAACATCTGCTAGTATATTGGCTACAACAAGGTCGTATTTTTCTCTACCAATCAGACTACGTATTCCATTATCTTCTATAATGTTTCCTGTTGCAAAGACTAAATCTGTCTCTGGCATATTCCTATTATCTTCTAATATCCATTCTAGGGAATCTATCTTATTGACCTGGGCATTTTCTATAGCTGATTTTGTAGCTATAGGATCTATATCAATACCTAGAACTTTCTCTGCGCCAAGTTTATTAGCTACTATGGATAGTATTCCACTTCCGCTTCCTGCATCTAGAACCATGTTTCCTGGCTTAAGATGTTTTTTTATAGCTAAGATACAAAGCTTTGTAGTTTCATGGGATCCTGTGCCAAATGATATTCCTGGATCAATCTCTATAACCAGGTCACTTTCTTTTGCATCGGTTAACTTCTCCCAAGTAGGTTTTATAACTATGGTATCATCAACACGAAAAGGCTTGAAGAATTCCTTCCAGTTATTTAACCAATCCTTATCCTCAGTTTCTACTAAGGTGACATTTGCACTTCCGACATCAATAAATGTAGAGATTTCTTTAAGTCCTTCCTTTACACTCATAATCAAACCATCAATATTTTCTGATGGCTCTACATAGAAGTTTATCTTTGCAGAATTATCATTTTCATCTCCTATAGGAAGTATATCTACAAACATCTGCTTTTTTTCTTCTTCAGTAAGAGGAACATTGTCTTCAATTTCGATCCCATCTATACCTAGATCATAAAGCATACTGCTAATAGCATCAACTGCTTCTGTTAAGGTATTAATGGTAAGTTTCATCCATTTCATATGTTTTATCCTCTAGGCTTTCATTTCCAGAATTTTTTTCTTCCTTTACCACTTTCAGACTCCTTATCTGAGTCTATACTCTTTCCTGATAAGGCAGCATCAAATTTTCTCAACAGTTCTTTTTGTTCAGAATTTAAGCTGGTAGGAACTTGAACTACCAGTGTTACATAATGATCTCCTCTAACATTTCTATTGCGAAGTGTAGGAACTCCCTTTTCTCGAAGTCGTACCCTAGTATCTGTCTGAGTACCCGGCTTTACTGTATAGATTACATCTCCATCTACTGTATTTATTCTTACATCTCCACCTAAAGTGGCTGTAGCGTAAGATATAGGTGCTGTGGAAAAGATATCAAAACCTTTTCTTTGGAAAATAGGATGACGACTTACATTAACCTCAACAAGTAAATCACCTCTTGGACCTCCATTGACACCTGGTTCCCCTTTTCCTCTAATTCGAACACTCTGACCATTATCTATACCAGCTGGAATACCAACCTCGATCTTCTTTCTACTGGTTATATATCCACTTCCATGACAATCTGTACATTTTTCTTTAATAATTTTACCTGCTCCCCTACAATCTGGACAGGTTTGTACATTCCTTACCATACCAAATAATGATTGTTGGGTATAGATAACTTGACCTTTTCCACCACATTTTGAACAAGTTTCCGGTGTGGTACCAGCTTTGGCACCACTGCCATGACAGGTGCTACATTCATCCTTAAGATTCAGATCCAGCTCTTTATCAACACCGAATACAGCTTCCTCAAAGGTTATTCTGACAGAAGTTCTAAGGTTGGCTCCTTGCATAGGTCCATTATTTGCTCTTCTGGATCTTCCACCAAATATATCTCCGAAAAAGTCTCCAAATATATCTCCAAAATCAAAATCAGAGAAGTCAAATCCACCTGCTCCTCCTGCTCCATTAAAAGCAGAATGACCAAACTGGTCGTATTGTCGTCTTTTGTCAGGATCACTAAGTACACCATAGGCTTCAGATGCTTCTTTAAATTTCTCTTCAGCAACTTTGTCACCTGGGTTAATATCAGGGTGGTACTTCTTTGCAAGATTTCTATATGCTTTTTTTAACTCATCATCACTTGCGCCCTTACTGACTCCTAAAATCTCGTAATAATCTCTTTTATCTGCCATTTATCCTTCACCTTTCATAGCTGTATAGCCACTCTTATATTATATTATCTCAATTACTATAGATTAATAATATAAGAGCAATGTTATAAATCATAATCTTATATATTACAGTCAGACAGGCAGTCATAATAGACTACCTGTCATAGTATTTCATTTAATTCATTAATAATAATATCTAATGTATATATATAAGTCAAGATTTATTGTCCCAAAGAACCTATATTACTAAGTTCTTTGGGACAATTATATCTTATACTTCTTTATAATCACCATCTACTACATCGTCACCATAATCTTGGGTGTCATTAGCAGCTCCTGACATATCAGGACCTTCTCCACCTGGATTAGCTGCATTTTGCTCATAAAGCTTTGCAAATAATGTCTGCGCATCATTCATAAGCTTTTCTTTTGCAGCCTTGATGTCGTCGATTTCACCATCACTCATAACCTCAGGATTTGTCTTCTCAAGAAGATCTTTGAGGTGCTTAAGGTCTGCTTCTACCGCTTCCTTATCTTCAGCACTTATCTTGTCACCAGCTTCAGTAAGTGCCTTTTCAGTCTGGAATACCATTGAATCAGCTTCATTTCTTAAGTCAATAGCTTCCTTACGTTTCTTATCCTGTGCTTCAAATTCAGCAGCTTCCTTAACAGCACGATCTATATCATCATCTGATAGATTTGAACTTGCTGTAATTGTAATATTTTGCTCTCTACCTGTACCAAGATCCTTAGCTGATACATTAACAATACCATTAGCATCAATATCAAATGTTACTTCAATCTGAGGAACACCTCTTCTTGCTGGTGGAATTCCATCTAGACGGAATTGTCCAAGAGTCTTGTTATCCTTGGCAAATTGTCTTTCACCTTGAACAACATGTATATCTACTGCTGTCTGATTATCAGCTGCTGTAGAGAATATCTGGCTCTTGTTAGTAGGTATAGTAGTATTTCTTTCAATTAACTTAGTAGCTACACCACCAAGAGTTTCAATTGATAAAGATAATGGGGTAACGTCAAGAAGAAGGATATCTCCTGCACCAGCGTCACCTGCAAGCTTACCACCCTGAATAGATGCACCTAAAGCAACACACTCGTCAGGATTTAAGTTCTTAGAAGGCTCTTGACCTGTCAACTGCTTAACTTTATCTTGAACAGAAGGAATACGGGTTGAACCACCAACCAATAATACTTTGT
>JAAYNY010000196.1 GCA_012520635.1 Clostridiales bacterium
CCAAAGTATGCATCCAACAAGATTACCTTGTGTCCTTTGTTCTTTAAAGCTTTATAAATCATCTTTCCGGTTGAAAGGGATACATCCCGTTCTGTACTGGTACCCCCTGCTAATACAACTATATTCATGCTGGATCCTCGCTTTCATTATTGTGCTTAAATCTTTATATCCCTTGAAGATAAGGGTCTTAGCTAAATCATTTATGGCTTTCAGTCATCAGTATAACTCAAAGCTGGTTTCAAGTAAAGTTACTTCATAAACTATATTATTAATAAAAAATTATTATGTACCTAACTTTTATTTCATTATATAGATTAGTATTATAAGTATTGAGTAATAATAAGATAAAGATTATGAAAGGAGCAGATATATGTCTAATAAAATGAAAAGTACTAAAAATAATAAGAAAGAAGATGGTAAATTCCATTCCAAGCATATAAAGCATAATCCTCAAGCGGAAAGTGCAAGAGCAGTATTTGGACTAAAGGATAATAATCCAATTAATAAGGATAGTAGCACAAGTAGATAGAAGAAGAAAACATGCAAGCTTTGTATTGCATGTTTTTTTAATCGTCATTTTCATAACTGTTGCTTTTAAGACCTTCATAATTGCTGAAGTTCTTGCTATCATATTTACTAATTGGTTCAGGGCCTCTAACCACAGTCCTTTCTATGCGAACAACCCCATTATCATCTGGTTTTATCCGCCAATCCACCATAAGAATTGTATCGTTAATAATCTCGATACCGGGTATACCTCTTGTATTAATACAGCATCCTGTATTAAAATAAGGCAGTTCATCTTTCTTTGGAAATTTAGCACGGTGGGTATGGCCACAAATTAACATAGTTTTATGCTTTTTAATCCATTTGTTATAATTTTTTTCAACCTTATGTCTTTTGAAATGATTTCTTGCTGGGCTTGAGGGATTTGAAAAACCTACTATATGAAGATATCTCCAAAAATAACGTAATAGAAACATGGAAATACCCCAAAGCTGATCGTTTATTAAATCCCCTTGGTGACCATGGAGAATTAGTATCTCTTGGTTGGTTTGCCTATGCTTCAATACTAAGGCCTCGGCTGGCTTTATTCCATGAAAAAGTTCAACTCTTTTTTGATTGTATTCATCATAAAACTCATAATAATTATCTCGAACATAATTCTTATTTTTTAAAAAAATATTATGATTACCATAAAGCATTCTAAGTTTGCCATCATCAAAGAACTTTTTTATTACTATAAATATATCCTTATGAGCAAGACGAATATGCTTAAATTTCTTATGCTCCCAAAGCTCGTCACCATCTCCCACTTCTACAAATACATACCCATTATTGTGATAATAATTCAGCGCATGGAGTAATACGGGCTGATTTCGGGAAAACTCATCTGACACACTATCATCACCCCGGTGCATATCACTAAAAAATATATATTTTGAGTCTTTGTCAAAATATTCGACATCAGCTTCTTTATATGCTTTTGTTAGTCTTTTTTCGGTATTTATATTCATATTATCTTCCTCAGGTGGTTTTTATCTTATTTTTTTATATTATGCAGTTAAAAAATTTTATTCACTTGACATGATATTTGCAAAATAGTAAATTAATTATACCACATAATGGTAAAATATAGAATATATTTTTTGGATATAAAGAATATATGAGCAGAGTGGAGGGTTAATTATGGTAGTAGGTATTGTTAGATTGAAAATATATGCTCCTTGGGTGCACTCCCTAAAAGAAAAGCGTATGATTGTAAAAAGTCTATGTTCTAAGATTAGGAATAAGTTCAATGTAGCTGTTGCAGAGGTTGAGGATCAGGATATACATCAAAGTATATTTATAGGGTTTGCCTGTATTAGCACGGATAATTCCCATGCTGACCAAATTATAGATAGAGTAATTAACTTTATAGAAGGTCAAACAGAAGGTGAAATTGTTCAGCTTGAGAGGGAGTTATATTAATAAGCTTTTCTTGACATGACTTTTAATAAAAGCTACAATTAGCAAAACTAATTGAAATTAGTATGAAAGGGGAATTAGAATGCAGATAGCATCTTTATTTAGTCAAGATAAGGTAGTGTTTTCACTTGAGGTCTTTCCTCCTAAAAAGACAAGTTCCATAGATACTATTTATAATACATTAGATAATCTGAAAGACACACATCCTGATTTTATAAGTGTAACATACGGAGCAGGAGGTAGTGTGGCAGATACAAGCACATGTGATATTGCATCAAGAATATTAAATGAGTACGGACTAATACCTTTGGCTCATTTAACCTGTGTTAATTATAATAAACAGGAGATAGGCCAGATTCTAGATCTTCTTTCAGATAATGGAATTAAGAATATTCTGGCACTTAGGGGGGATATTAACCCTAATATACCTCCTAAGAAAGAGTTTAACTATGCCAGTGAACTGGTGGAGTTTATTAAAGATAGAGGTGGATTTTACATATCTGGAGCCTGCTATCCTGAAGGGCATATGGATTCTGAGAATTTGGATGAAGATATAAAGAATTTAAAGAAAAAGGTTGAGGCAGGTGCAGAGCATTTGGTTTCCCAACTTTTCTTTGATAATACATATTTTTATGATTTTGTAGAAAGGGCAAGAAAAGCAGGTATAAGAGTACCTATACAAGCAGGTATTATGCCAGTTCTTAACAAATCCCAGATTGAGCGGATGGTAACCCTTTGTGGTGCCAGCCTTCCTTCAAAGTTTACTAAGATGATGCAAAAATTCGAGCACTCTCCAGAAGCCTTACGAGAGGCGGGGATAGCATATGCTGTAGATCAGATTGTGGATTTAGTATCTCAGGGTGTGGATGGAATACATCTTTATACTATGAATAATCCATATGTTGCAAGAAGAATAAGCGAAAGTATTAAAGGGATAATACATGCTTAACTTAGGCTATATTCCTACCCCTAACGACATAATTATTTGAGAAGTGACAAAATTTATTGCACTATTCATTTAATTACTTTAGAATGTATTTATCGGTTAAAAAAATACATTACAGGGGTGAAGTGTATGATAGAGGTAAGAGAGGTAAAAACAAAGAAAGAGCGTAAAATATTTGCAGCCTTTGGTGCAGATATGTATAAGGATGTAGAACAAGCTATCCCAGATATTGTTTCTGATGAATACAATAACTTCAATCCAAATAAAAATCCTGCTTATGAATATTGCAGAGTAAAGCAATTTCTGGCTTATAAGGATGGTAAATATGTGGGTAGGATAGCTGGCATAATTAATGAAGCTGCCAATAAGAAATGGGACACTAAACGTATTAGGTTTTCTAGGGTGGACTTTATAGATGACCATCAAGTATCAGAAGCCCTGTTTAATGCAGTGGAAGAATGGGGAAGGTCAGAGGGGCTTAAGGAAATCCATGGTCCTATTGGATTTTGTGATATGGATCAACAAGGGATGTTGGTAGAAGGATTTGATGTAGAAGGAATGTTTATCACCATATATAACCATCCCTATTACATAAACCATCTTGAGAAGTTAGGTTATCTAAAGGATATCGATTGGGTGGAATATCTTATTAAGATGCCAAAAGAGGCAAATGAAAGAATAGATAAATTATCTAAGATGGTTCTTAAAAAGTTCAAGTTAAAATTAATAGAACCTAAATCTCGAAAAGAACTGAAGCCTTATGTATCCAAGGTTTTTGATCTTGTTAATGTTGCTTATGAGAATCTCTATGGGACTGTTGAATTAACTAAGGCACAGATTGAAAAATACTACAATGAGTTTATACTACTTGTAAATACGGATTATGTTAAACTTATTCAAGATGAAGAGGGAGAGTTGGTTGGTTTTGGTCTTGCTATTCCTTCTATGAATAAAGCGGTAAGGAAAAGTAATGGACGACTCTTTCCTTTTGGTTGGTACAGGATTTTAAGAGCACCATATAAAGATTCTGAAGTTCTAGATTTGTACCTTGTAGGTGTACTGCCTAAAATGCAAAATAAGGGATTAACAGCTGTCTTATTAAATTCCATGACAGAATCTGCAAGGAGAAATAAGATAAAGTATGCAGAAACAGGCCCTGAGCTAGAGTCAAACAATCAGGTACAGGCTTTATGGAAGCATTATGAAACTAAGCAGCATAAAAGAAGACGTTGCTGGATTAAGGATTTATAAATTCTAACATAATAAAATGGGTATACCTAATAGGTATACCCATTTTATTATGTTAGAATATTTGAATTTAAATGATTATTTTCTAATTAAGTCCTCAAAGCCATCACTATACTTCATGGAATAATCATTAAAGACCCACAAAGCTTCTGTATTATCTAGGCCTTCTATAAGTTCTAGGCCTTCTTCATATGACATATTAAATATTGCTGTTGATAGGAGGTCTGCTTGTCCTGAGTCTTGGCAGATGATAGATACTGCGGCAAAATACTCTGATGGCATAAGGCTAGCAGGATTAATTATATGGTGATACTTTCTTCCCTCTACCGTATAATATCTTTCATAATTCCCACTAGATACTAGGGATAAATCTTTTAGAGCAAGGGTGAATAAGCTATATTTTTCTGATTCTTTATCTGGGTTTTGGATACCTACGTGCCAAGGGGTTTGTTCTTTGCCTTTTCCTCCAACAGTTCGGACATTTCCTCCAACACTTAGTAAAAAATTGTTATAGTCTTTTTCTATTGCAGACTGGGCTACTTGTTCTACGGCATATCCTTTAGCTATTGCACCAACATCAAGTCGCATCTTACTATCTTTTATAAAGACCGTGGACTTGGATTCATCGATTATTAAGTTGTCAAGGTCTGTATGGCTATTAGCTTCCTCTAATAATTCCTTAGGTGGAAGCTTGGAATTTAGGGGGTCATTAATTCCTTCTTCCCGGTAATCATGCCAGATTTCAAGGACTGATCCCATGGCAATATTCAGTGTGCCATTAGTCATCTTGTAAGCATCAATTGAGTATTTAAGTAAATCAATGATTTTTTGATCAACTATAACAGGATCCTTGCCGGCATTGTCATTAATAGTCTTAATATTATTTACACCCTCATATGAATTATACTTGTCATATAACCTATGATATATTTCTAGTTCATCATGTATGAAGTTTGTAAATTCCTTAAAGTCATCTTCGCTTTTGGCATAAGCTGAAACTTCTGTAATGGTATCGAATAGGAATAGGAAGCTTCCGTCATACTTCTTGACCTCCTTATTACATGAGGAGGCTAGTAATGTTATTATAAATAATAATATAGTAAGTAAGGTTTTTTTCATAAATATCTCCTGCTCTTAATATTAATTAAAGTTTTGATAAATGTAGGATATCACAAAAAACAAGGAGCCGCAAAACATTTTTATTATGTTTTGCGGCTCTTATAAAAATTATTTATCTAGTATGTTTATTTTGCGTATTTACTAGCTTCTTCTACTACCTTAATGAAATCACCGATTTTCATTGTAACAGTAGCAGTTAAATCTTCATCTGCAGGATAACCACCTTGTAATGAGATACCTGTTACGTCAGAAACTGTTTTACCCTTAATGTATTTGCTGAATGCTTCTGATTGCTCAAACCATTCTTTACCTATAGGGGAAGCTGCTTTCATACCGTATCCATCACCAAGTTCTAATTTTGATTTAAATTCAGCGTTTAAGTCAGAAGTAATTATACCTTCTGTGCTAAAGGATACATCAGTCTGGGAAGCATCGATAACACTACTGGTGATCTTACCATTTTTATCAAAGGATACAGCACCAAAATGGGTGTAAGCTTGGAAGTTACCGTCGGCTTCTTCAGATGCATTGACTGTTTTATTACCAGAACCAGCTACAATACCAAGACCTAACTTATCATCAGCATTTGCACCTAAATCTGTTGCGTTGTTAACTGCTTTTTAATTGCTGTAAGTACACCAGCAATGTTCATTGTAACAGAAGCTGTTAAATCTTCGTCAGCAGGATAACCGCCATTAACTGCAATACCTTTAACTTCTTCAAGTGTCTTTCCAGTTACATACTTTTCAAGAGCTTCAGCTTGTTCATTCCACTCTTTACCGATAGGAGAAGCAGCTCTCATACCGTAATCATCACCAAGTTCCATCTTACTGTCAAATGTTGTAGCTAAATCTGTTGTGAATTCTCCTGTAGCTGAGAAGTTGAATTTTGTCTGAACCACGTCAATTGCAATGTTTTTGATAACACCTTTGTTATCTACAAGTACTGCAACAGCTGTTGAGTCTACCTGAGCCAGTCCATCGGCCTCTTCGCTTGCATCTTTAGAGCTACGTGCAGATGTGACTACTGCAAAGCCGGTTTTTCCTGCCTGATCAATTGATGTTTGCTGTGACATGGGCATAGGATTTGCCTGTGCTTGGTTTTGTTGTTGTGAACCAAGTTGACTTTGTCCTGCCATGGAAGGAACTTGTCCATTTAA
>JAAYNY010000197.1 GCA_012520635.1 Clostridiales bacterium
ATATATGGGGTCTGTATCTATCTGCTTATCTCTAATTTCATCAAGTACTTGATTATTAACTTTAGTCTTAACTAAATCATCATAGAGATATACTTTTCCCTTATAATTATAGGAATCCAAAAGCCCTATTGTATCATTATCACATATTACAGCTTTAGGCTCAAGGCTCTGGAATATAAGCTCTATTCTATGCCTTGGCATCTCCTGATCTATAGGAACATAGTAAGAACCTGAATAAATAACTCCGTAAAATGTTATTATTGCACTGGGGTGTTTCCCCATAAACACTACAATAGGTTCGCTATCATATCCCTGCTGCCCAAGAAATGTTCCTATTGCTCTCGAATTATCATATACTTCCTGAAAAGTTACTCCTGATATGTCATCAGCATATGCCACCTTATCAGGTACCTTCCCTATGATATTTTCCAAATACTCCAAAACATTATTCTGCATAGTATCATTGCCTTCCTGTTATTAAATTATAGTATTCTTTATTAAGTGGTGCCTCGCAATTTATTATACTGGCCTTTGCCAGTACTTCCATTGCATCTATAAAATCGGGGCCAATTTCCTCATCCCGTTTAATTAAAGATAACTCTGTACAACCTAAAATATTCGTTTCAGCTCCCATTTTCTTAAGCTCATCTGTCACCTCATGAAAAAAATCCATATTAGCTGGTATTCCCGCCTTAATATATTTATAAATCAATCCTGTTACTAAGGACTGCGAATATTCTGAAGGGATTATAGACTTAATACCATTTTTGCTCAGTTCATTCTGAAATAGATTGCTGGCTATAGTACCCTCAGTGGCCATTATTCCTGCACTTTTTACTCCTTCTTCTTTAAGACATTTTACGGTCTCTTTTATGATATGTATAATCGGAGCTTTGATATTTTTTGAAAGCTCCTCATGAAAATAATGAGCTGTTATGCAAGTAACTGCTATATAATCAGCCCCTAATAAATCCAGCGATTTTCCAGCCTCTATCATTGGGATTAGTGGACTGTCATTAGTCCTTCCAAGTATATAACCTGTCCTATCTGGAATTGTAGGTTTGCTTATAATATTTATCTCTATATGCTCTTGATCACTTCCTGCATCTGTCATCTGGGTAAGCAATTGATAAAAATATGCTGTTGCCCCAGGGCCTAACCCTCCTATTACACCTAACTTCTTCCCCATGATGTCTCCTTCCAAGTAAAACTTAAATTATTTCTCTTCTTGCACTTAACCATACGTCTTAGTTTTCAGGCGTTCTTGGGTATAGTGATTTATCAAAATTATAATAATTATTTCCTCGTTTTTTTGTATATTCTTCTACCTGTGCATCTGTAAGCATAAAGGTGTCTATTTTATCCTTATTAGGACAGGTATCAAAATGATACCATCCATCACCACAGTCTATTAGATTCCAGAAGTGTTGAGTTCTTCCCCCAACACGGGTAACTCTCATATTATCAATACCTGCTCGGGTTAATAATGCCTCAGACACTGCATAGTAGGTAAAGCAATCTCCCAGACCCTTTTCTATTCCTAGGTAGGCTCCCTTCTTCCAATCAGACTTATCTGAAGAGCCAGTGTAAGCTACATGACCTTTAACCCAGAGATATATCTCATAAGCAATCTCTCTCTTTGTCATTCCCTCATCAACAATCTTGTCAAGAATTTTGTCAACTTTCTCATAGAGCATTTCATCACTTACAACAAAAGGTATAACAGTAATGGTGGCAGTCTTTACAGCTTTATTACCTGAGGAATCCTTGGCTGAGTAAGTAACGGTATAGCTACCACTTTTATTAAGATTAACCTTAGTAGAATCCACCTGAAAGGTTAGGTCACTGTCTTTATTATCAGTAACGCTAACTCCCTTTTTATATGATATTGTTTCTCCTTCATATACCGTTTGATCCCTGACACCAGAAATCACCGGAGCTTCTCTATCTTCTCTTACATTAATACTTGTCTTTAACTCTGTCTTATTGCCATAGATATCCTCGACAATAATATCTACCTCTTGATCACCTAATAGATTAAAATCCGGTTGACCAGCAAAGGATACCTCTACTGGAGATATATCAAAAACATCTTGCACTAATACTGATGGATCAAGTGCTTCTCCTAGCCATGCCTGTCCATTAACAGCAGTTGCACTTGGAGGTGTAGTATCTACCACTGCTATATCAGTCTTAAGTACTCTTCCATCTACTTCAATCTCAATGGGATGTACTGTTGGCATGCTTATATCAAGTTGTGATATATCTGATAAAATTCTTACCTCTATATCAGCATTTTTAACAAAATCACTTGGTTTAATATCCATAACAGTTCCGGCTTCAACCTCTACTACACTTTTTACATCTAGTATAGTAAGTGTCGATTCTACAACAATATGATTTCTACCCATATCCTCTATTGCAACTTTAACAAGTTTTTCTCCAGGAACTGATGTGTCTGGTTCATTTATAAAAGATACATTTACCTCTGTGTTGTCAATAATATTTTCCACAAAATCTAGAGCATTAACATTCTCATCCTTTAATGCCACTACATCAAGAGGATCAGCTTTTGGTGGTATTGTATCTACAATTTCAAGAACAGATGTGTGAACCCGTCTATTTACCTGAATCTCTATCTCATAGACTCCAGGAACATTCATATCAAGGTTATTCATATCGGTAACAAAACTAACATTCTTTTCTTCCTTTAATAAAAAATCATTCAAGTCCACAGAAGAAGTCCCTGCTTCAATGGTTAAGGCCTTAACCAACATAGGTCGTGCTTCTAAATATGATATTCCAGCAACAATTATTAAAGCAAAAAGACTTAACAACATAATTGATACTTGTAAGATTCTTTTTTTCTTTCTTCTTTTCATGATGCCTCCAAATATGTTCCAATTTCATATATTATTTCCATAAATCATTTCCTAATTCATATTAATCTCTTATAATAAGAATGTCAATACAACGATGATATCTTATATAATGACATATCAACTTGTGGTATAGTTTCATAATTATTATTGGAAAAACCACTATATATTATTGAAAAACTTATCAATTTGATATTTCTTGGCTTTTTATGACTTTATTCACCATTTTTCATCTGCTTGCATATTCTATAATAAAAAGGAGTGATTTTATGGGATGCTGTAATAATTTTAGAAACCAAAGATGTAGGCAGGATAGATTCGACAGGTTTGATGGTGATGGATGTTGTAGACGTTTTGATTGTAATAGACGAAGATACGATAAGTTTGACAATCGTCCCAATTATAGAAGACGTTCTATATTACCTGGATTTCCAAAATTTTTCTAACCTATTATAATGACAGTATTATAAATATTAGAAGAGTTAGATATTTCTAATAATTACTTTATAATTTTGAAAATTCCCACTATTAAGAAAATCCTTTACTTTACCACTGTATAATGTTAAAATTATATTGTGTGCATGCACAATGGATGAAAGGAAGGAGTCCTAACGATGAGCAAAAAGATCAAAACACCGGCTGTTGATCATTTATTTGAAGCTATTTTAAGCCTAAAGGATTCTGAGGAATGTTATATCTTTTTTGAAGACATCTGCACTGTAAATGAGTTGCTATCCTTGTCTCAAAGATTTGAGGTCGCAAGAATGCTTCGGAATCAAAAAACCTATCTAGAAATTGCCGAAAAGACGGGCGCGTCTACTGCAACAATTAGCCGTGTCAATCGGTCTCTCAATTACGGAAACGATGGTTATGATATGGTTTTCCAACGTATGAAGAATAATTCATAAAACAAAATTTACAAACTATAAAGCCCATATCATATCTTGATATGGGCTTATATAATTAAGATTAAGCTTACACGTCTTTACTACTATTCTTAGTATCTATGCTCTTACTCTTATTCGCATTATTAATTTTATCAGTTTTATTTACCTTTACATTATTATCCGCTTTAATAGTTCCCTTGTTACTATCAGGACTAGTACTTACACTCTCTTTTGGCTTTGATACTGTTTCTTTTTTTAGAGAATTATCAATAATCTGTTCAATTATATGCTTTCTCATATATACATCAAAGCTTAGAATACATATAAAAGAGAACATTGTGAGAAAATCCCTGTCTTCTTCATCCTCAACTGATGTAAATGATTCCTTAGCTTTTGTCATCTTACGGATCATATCCTTAACAAGGCCTTCGGTCTGCTCTTCCTCTAAACGAAAAATCTCATCATAGATTTCCTCTAATCCTATATCAGACTTACCTCCATAAAACTTATCCGTTAAAGGATTGAAAATACTTTGAATATCACTAATAGATAGTATGTTCTTAAAGTAATATATAAATATAAGAAGATACATATGTTCTTTAGAATATTTTTTCTTATATGGTGGAGGAATTAATTTATTCTTAGTATAATTATTTATCATTGTTTTGGTAAGAAGTTTATCTTCACTATACCTCTTTGATGATTTTAGATGCTCGTCCATAAAGGTTGTTACTTGATCCATATATAAATCTATATTTGGTAAATCATCAGGCATGATGTATTTAACATTTTTTAGGTTTTCTATCAAACCGGAGATATAATCTTCCTTCGATTTGTCCATCCAATCACCTCAAAATTATTATATAGTATTCGATACTAGATGTCAAAGTAATTATGATGTCAACTTGAATCCCACATATAAGCATGCTATACTAAATCATATAAAAAACTTAAGTCAAGTTTGTTTTGCTATTTGGCTAAGGCTGTATAAATCATATGATTTTTACATTGATATAAATATAAAATAAAGACAGGCAGGTAGTAACATGAGTATATATGATACCTTAAACCCGCAACAAAAACGTGCTGTTTTCCATGATAAAGGTCCTCTTCTTATTCTTGCAGGGGCAGGCTCTGGAAAAACCAGAGTTCTTACACACCGTATTGCATATCTGATAGAAAATAGAAATGTTAACCCATGGAATATCCTTGCTGTAACATTTACTAATAAAGCCGCTAGAGAGATGAAAGAACGGGTAGAAGATCTTGTTGGCTTTGGCTCAGAAAGCATCTGGGTAAGCACCTTCCATTCCACATGCGTACGTATTCTTAGACGATATATTGATCGAATCGGTTATGGCAGTAGTTTTACTATCTACGATTCAGATGATCAAAAAACTTTAATCCGTGATATATGCAAATATCTTAAGATTGATACAAAAAAATTTCCTGAAAAAAATTTTATTAGTGCTATATCTAAGGCCAAGGATGAGCTGATATCACCTGAGGAATATGAAAAATCTGCTGGTGGGGATTACCTTAAAAAGAAATATGCGCAGGTTTATAATGAATATCAAAAACGGCTAATGTCCAGTAATGCACTGGATTTTGATGATTTAATATATAAGACTGTAGAGCTTTTTACAAAGGACAAAGAAGCCCTTGCTTATTTTCAGAACCGATTTCGTTATATTATGGTAGATGAGTATCAAGATACTAATACAGCACAGTTTAAGTTAATTCACCTTCTATCCTCAGGAGTTAATGAGGATGGTGAGAAAGAATACAATCTGTGCGTTGTTGGAGATGATGACCAGAGTATATATAAGTTTCGAGGAGCTAATATTCAGAACATTCTTAATTTTGAGAAGGCATTTCCCAATACTATGGTCATAAAATTAGAACAAAACTATCGTTCCTCCAAAAACATTCTATCTGCAGCTAATGAAGTTATAGCCAATAATATTGGGCGTAAAGATAAAGCTCTTTGGACTGACAATGAAGAAGGTGAACCGGTAAGCTTTACACAGTTTGAATCTGACATTGAGGAGGCTGACTCTATTACCTCTGAGATTAAACGTACAGTAGAAAATGGTGAAGCTAGATTTAATGATTTTGCTATTCTATATCGTACCAATGCACAGTCTCGTATATTTGAGGAAAAATTAATACTTAGAAATATTCCTTATAAAATTATAGGCAGTGTTAACTTCTATGCCAGAAAAGAAATCAAAGATATTCTTGCATATCTTAAAACCATAGAAAATGGTCTTGACGATATTGCTGTTAAGAGAATAATCAATGTACCTAGAAGGGGTATTGGTCTTACTACCGTAGATAGGGTAAATGATTATGCTATTAATAACGGTATTAGTTTTTATGAGGCACTTACCCGTGCTTCTAATATTCCGGGATTAGGAAGAACTGCTTCAAAAATCACTCCATTCGTTAGTATGATTGAAGGAATACGTTCTAATATGCTTCAGGAAAATTATAATTTAGTTGAAATCATTGATGATATACTAGATGCTACAGGATATTTAAAAGATTTAGAAGCTGAGCATACAGAAGAAGCCGATGATCGTATAGCTAATATTGATGAACTGGTCAATAAACTAGTTACCTATGTTGAAGGGGCAGAAGAAACTCCTACATTAAGTGGTTTTTTGGAAGAGGTTGCCTTGGTTTCTGATATAGATAATCTAGATGAAAGTACAGATAATATAATTCTTATGACTCTGCATAGTTCAAAGGGCTTGGAATTTCCATATGTATACTTGTGCGGTATGGAAGAAGGGGTATTTCCCGGCTACATGTCAATATATGCTGATAACCCTCAGGAAGAGATTGAGGAGGAAAGACGTCTTTGTTATGTAGGAATCACCAGAGCTATGAAGCAGCTATCCCTTTCAGCCGCCAAACACCGTATGCTTCGTGGAGAGATACAGTATAACAAACCTTCCCGTTTCATTCATGAGATACCTAGATATCTTATGAAAGTTACTATGCCAGATAAGAATATGTCTACTGTCTTTACTCCAAAAAACAATAGATTTGCCCCAGACTACGGTTCTCAAATAAATCATAAACCATTTGTATCATCAGGCCCTAAGCAATTCAAGGGAAGTAATATGGGCACATTAGATTACGGTGTTGGAGATACTGTAAAACATATAAAGTTCGGAACTGGTACTGTTACTGATATTA
>JAAYNY010000198.1 GCA_012520635.1 Clostridiales bacterium
GTTCCTATCCCTGTAGTTTCCATTAGTTCTTCTGTTGATGTAGTAATCTCAAGAGCCTTTAATACTTCATAGTATTCTTTTACTTCATTTGATTTTTTTACTCTTGCCTTTTCATATATCTGCACAACCTTTGCATTCGCTACATAATTTGGATCTTTTCTAATTAATGTAAACTCAGAAATCTTATAAGGATTCGAACGATAAGATGCCGTTTCTCCTGAAGGTATTAATTCGTCTGTAGTCGTCACTTCATCCCTAATGACGCTTGCAACTTTCAGTAATAAGTTTTCTGTTAATGGTTCCATTTCTGGCCAATCCTTTATATCTGGCCCATATACTATCTCGGTTTCTGGCTTTGCTTTCTGGTATCCGTTATATACAACATTTTCATATAATTTATTATTAAAGTTGTAAGCAGGGACATGAATTTCTACTGGGAATGATTCCGCTGATGTCAGGATTCCACCATTAAATGCTGTCGCTGCAATAGATCTTGAATCCATAAGTGCTACAGATGCAATTTGACCAGTAGATGGATTAGAGCCTTCCCTATTTGGAAAATTTCTTGTAGTGTGACGAATACTAAAATCATTATTACCAGGAGTATCTCCTGCACCAAAACAAGGACCACAAAACGCTGTCTTAATTCTAGTTCCTTTCTCAATCAAACTATTAAGCACTCCTGCTCTATTCAATTCATACATTATTGGCTGACTAGCTGGATAAATATTAAGTCCAAATTCCCTAAGCCCCGTTCCCATAGCTTCTGCTATTTTACTAACAGTATAGATGTTCTCATAAGAACCAGCGCAACAACCTGCTATAACTCCTTGATCTACTTTGACTTTGCCATCTATAATCTTACTTTGTAAATCTAATGAGATATTATTATTTTCAAATATTTTTTTAGATTCTTTTTCAACTTCATCAAAAATGTCATGAGGATTCTCAATTACATCTGATAGAGCATATACATTACTTGGATGGAATGGAAGTGCAATAGACGGGACAATTTCATCTAGATTTACTTCAATTGCACCATCATACAAAGCTAATTCTCCTGGTTTCATTTCTTTGTATCCATCTGGTCTGCCATGGATTTCGAAAAATTCCTTTACTTTGTTGTCCGTTGCCCAAATTGAAGAAAGACATGCAGACTCTGTTGTCATTGTATCTATACCATTTCTAAAATCCATTGATAGGTTTTTAATTCCAGGCCCTACGAATTCAAGGATCTTATTCTTCACAAATCCGCTTTTAAACACTTTACCAATAATATTTAATACAACATCCATAGGCCCAACATATGGTTTTGGTGTTCCTTTCATAAAAACAGCAATGACTTCTGGATAATCTAGTGAATATCTTTTTCCAAGCATGGCCTTTACTAATTCTGGACCACCCTCACCTATAGATAGTGATCCTTGTGTACCATAACGCGTATGAGAGTCAGATACAATAGCCATATCACCCGAGTTAACAATCATCTCCCTCATATATTGGTGAATGACAGCTTGATGGGGTGGCACGTAGATTCCACCATATTTAACACATGAAGAA
>JAAYNY010000199.1 GCA_012520635.1 Clostridiales bacterium
AGAAAATGAAAAAAATGAGGGAAATATAGATGAAGAAGGTAATAGATTGGTTAAGAATCAAACAGGAAGTGGCCGCTTTCATTCCAATTGGTTAAATATGATATACCCACGTTTGAAAATATCAAAAGATTTACTTACAGATGATGGAGTAATCTTTATTAGTATAGATGATAATGAGATAGATAATTTAAAGAAGATTTGTAACGAAATATTTGAAGAAAAGAACCACATAGGTACTTTTACACGTGTCACAAAAAAAGCAGGTAAATCGACAGATGCGATTGCTAAAAATCACGATTACATTGTCGTATATTCTAAATCTGAAAAATATATTGTATATCCTTTTGAACATGATGATGATGGTTTTAAATTTTCAGATGAATATGTTCATCAAAGAGGTAGATATAAGTTAAATCAAACTTTAGATTATAACACTTTAGGATATATATCTTCATTAGATTATCCAATTGAAATTGATGGGGAAGTATTTTATGCAGGAAATGCAACAAAGGAACAGTATGAAAAAAGAAAAAAAAATAATCCTAAAGATGATTATAGATGGAGATGGTCAAAAGAGTTATTTGACTTTGGATACAAGAATGGCTTTATAGTAGTGAAAAAATATGAAAACAATTATTCACGAATTTATACTAAGACTTATCAAAATGCAATAATAGGTAAAGACCATAATGGTAATTATTACATTGAATATAAATCAAGAACAAAACCATTATCTACACTTGAATTTTTGGAAAATGAATATTCAAATGATAATTCAAGAAAGAATTTGAATAATATTTTTAATAAAAATGTTTTCGAATATTCTAAGCCTGTAATGCTGATCAAAATATTATCAAAATTTACAACTAGCGGTAATGATATAATATTAGACTTCTTCTCAGGCTCAGCAACAACTGCACATGCTGTAATACAGCTCAATGCAGAAGATGGAGGTAATCGTAAGTTTATTATGGTACAAATTCCAGAACCTTGTGATGAAAAATCAGAAGCCTATAAAGCTGGTTATAAGAATATTTGTGAAATCGGTAAAGAACGTATCCGCCGTGCCGGAGAAAAAATAAAAGAGGAATTTAAAGACAAGGAAGGAATAGAGAAACTTGATGTTGGCTTTAAAGTTTTCCGAGTAGATGGTACGAATATCCGATGGAATAATGAGGCATTAAAAGAAGGTCAGATAACGATGGAGGAGTCTGCACTTAAAAATAAGGATTTAATCGACTTTAATCCTGGATTTACCGATATAGATGTTGTATATGAGATTATGCTTCGTCACAGGGATTTTCCTCTAACATCAAAGATTGAAAGGCTGTCAAACATAGGAGAGAGAACCTACATTTTTGCAGACGCAGTAGTTGTATGTTTAGAAGAAAAAGTAACAGACAAAATAGTTGATGGAATCGCAGCCATAGAGCCAAAGCCTATTAAGGTAATATTCCGTGATAGTGCCTTTGATGATGATATCTCCCTGAAGCTTAATACAATGAACCGCCTTGATGCACAGCTTAAGAAACATAATCAAGGAAAAGAACAATCCTACAGAGTAGAGTTTATTTAAGCTCAGGAGGGAGATAAAGTATGACACAAAAAATAGTATTTAATTTTGATGAAAGCTTAGAATATCAGCGAAATGCTATAAATGCAGTTGTTGATCTTTTCAAAGGTCAGGACAGGGAGCTTGGAGATGTAATATACAGAGGGGCGACACGACATATAAAAAGACTTGGTGAGAAGGATCCAGTAAGAAATAGACTTGATATTGGACCAAGTATAATCCTGAATAATATGAGGGAAGTGCAGAATAATAATATGCTCTTTCCAAGCAATACATTTGATACAGGATATAACTTTACTGTAGAGATGGAAACTGGGGAACGTGTCATAATAGTGACAGGGTGCATAAACATTTTAATATCAAGGG
>JAAYNY010000200.1 GCA_012520635.1 Clostridiales bacterium
CCCTGAATGAGATAGCACAACTCATAAAGCTGGGATAGCTTTATGAGACAGTCCTGTAGCTATTAACCACAGGCCCAGCAATTAATACCGAGTATATTAAAAGCTTCGGCGATATCCCCTTCTCCATAGCATCATTGCTTCTCAGACTCCACTACAGACTATTAAATACCGCGCCTCTACCTCACCAGATAGTGAGGTTCTAAACATTATTTAGTTTATGTTTTGATAGTTTACAACAGATTCTAATACCTGTCAACCTAAATTTTGAAAAAGAGTATCATTTAGTCCCTAAATATAATACATAGGAGCAGGATCCTTCTTTAAATAATCATCCATTATATCCTTTAAGGATATTCCATCTATAAATGAAAACACCTTAACATCTATCTTATCCCAGATATTGTCATGAATATAGCTCTCAATTCGGTTAGTTATAGCATCATCTTCCATAGGAACAACTGACAAATCCCCCTCAAGAGCACGGAGTATCATGCCTACAGTAATTTCTTCAGGATCTAAAGCAAGCATATAACCTCCCTGAGCCCCCTTAGTACTTTTAACCAGTCCAGCCCTACGTAGAGTGGAAAACACTTGCTCAAGATAACTTTTTGATATATCTTGCCTCTGTGCAATACTGGTCAAGGGCACTTGCTCTTTCTGAGAATACAGCGCCAGGTCTACCATTGCACGTAAACCGTATCTGCCTTTTGTAGATATCTTCATAGCGTCTTCCCCCTTTCATTTTTACTTATTAATATTTAATTACCATATTCAAAAACATTTATTGTCTCTATTATAACAGGCTCTGCAGGAAGGCTTTCTCCTTCATCAATTTTATCAACGGCCGCCACAGCATCTAGAACATCATAACCATCATAAACCTGTCCAAATACAGTATGACTTTTAAATAACCATGGGGTTCCACCTATTTCTCCATAATTTTTAACAGCCTTCTCATCAAAATCAATACCATAAAATTGTCCTATCTGATTCAATTCTTCCTCAGTATAAGTACCACTTGATTGTACTATGAAAAACTGACTGCCATTAGTATTTGGTCCAGAATTGGCCATACACAATGCTCCTCGGTAAGGGTGTAAATCATCTGAAAATTCATCCTCAAAGCTTTCCCCCCATATACTTTCACCACCAGTACCGTCACCCTTAGGATCACCACCCTGAATCATGAAATCTTCAATAATTCTATGAAAAGTTAGACCATCATAATAACCTTCCTTAGCATGGGTCACAAAGTTTTCAACAGCCTTTGGTGCTTTATTATCATAAAACTTAACATATATGGAACCAAAATCCTTAATCTTTATCTCGGCCACTGTTTCACCTGATTTTGGCTCATCAAATTGCTTGACACTACCACAAGCACTCATCAGCATAACCGAGATAGCTAGTGTAAACAATAAGATTATTTTCTTCATATATATATCCTCCATAAACATTATACTAACTTAATTTATTTGATCTTTACCATTATATAAGCATCTATATTCTGGTATAATTTACCAGAATCCCATTCTTCATAGTTTATTGATAAGGTAACAATTTTTATACTTGCTTTATCATTCTCCCAAGTAAACTGTGCATCTTCTAAAGACATATCACCGTATTGCTCTTCCTTAACCTTAAATCTATCAAATATGTTACTTAATGAATAACGAATCATTTCATTTCCTTCCTCATCTTTGAGGATAAGGTCTCCAATATCATTTTCCTTCTCATGAACCAAGGTATATGCTTGGTCTTTCCACATAGTGGAATCCAGATAATACGAATCTTTATTATAAAATTCTGTTTTTACAAAGAAGTCATACCCTGATATATCTATAGCCGACTTATCATACAAAGTATACCTTCGTGCCACATTAACCCTTGAACCAACATATGTTCCATACTCAGAAAAGCCAAAGATTATATCAAAGTTATAATTCTTACCATAAGATTCTAGCCAGCTAACATCCTCTAGATAATCCATTCTACTTAAATATCTTACCGACTTAATAATTGTTTGTTTATCTTCCTCTGAAAGATTGCCATTAGGTATTATCTTGTCGTCACTTAGCATATTGTTTTCCTCTAGAACATTCTTTAAACGACTTATCTGGTTGGCCTTACTAACCCTAAAAGCATCCACTGGAGGGAAAATGGATATCAAAGACAAGATAATTAATATAGGTGCAACCAAACTAATATTACGTTCAGATCCAAAGCTAAATAATATAGCCGATATGGTTGCAAAAACTCCAAATAATATTACATAATATCTGCCACTGGTGATTCCTAACTCCCCTATCTTCATTATAGAAGCTATTGTCTGAAATAATACAACAGGTATTAAGACCTTAGGAAATATTTTCTTAAAATATGTGGCCGACTTATTCTTAAGTACACAAGCCAGTAGATATACTACAATAACTATAATGGAATATGACACCAATAAAGGTTCAAGCAAGTTATCCTTCCAAAAGTCACCGGTGATATTTGTAATAATATACAGTAGCAAAATAATAGTATATATAGCAGTAATAGGGATTGCAATGTAGGAAATAAGCCCATCAAGGAACTTTGAAGCTTCTATGGCTTTATTAAGTCTCTCTGCTAATATGCCTTCTCCATCTTCTACATCTTCATTCTCTAACCTGTTTAAACCCAAGCTAGAAGGATAAATTGGTATCAATGAGAGAAAATGTATGGGAGCATATACAAAGACAATTATGTTCCCTACATGACTATATGCTTTAAAATCCACACTGGTTATTAGTAAATCAATTGCTGCAAGTATCAGGGCAGTTCCTAGAAATAGCACAGCAGAATAAAAAGCCACAGTAAAGAATGCCTTAAACACTGCCATAAAACTGTCACTAAATCTAATCTTTGATTTTATTGTAGGTATCCACATAAATACAATAACCAATACAAATATTAAGACTAAGGTTCTGATAATGTGCTCTTCTCTAAGATTACTTATTGCAAATTTCACCACAAGATAATATATTATGGCCGCCAAAGTTGCCAATCCAAGAAAAACTGGCCTTATCTTAGTATTTCTAAGTAATTGCTCATAACTAATCTGTAATACCATAAAGACAGTGGCACCCATTATCAATGAAAGCAACAATTCTGCATAGTTATCTAGATCTCCGCCTCCAATGTTATACCCTGTTAATAGTGCTATAAGAATAGAAAATAGTATGGTTATATTAAAACGGCTTATCGTTGCGTTGAATCCTAAAAATGTCGATTTGATTTTTTTGATATTCTTCATAATTAATTTCCCTCCTTTGAAACATTCTATCATGGATTATAACATATACATTATATGTATCCAAGCCATCAAATACTTATAATATCCAATATAAAAATGGTATACCTTTAAAGATATACCATTTAATTTACTTATTCACTTAGATTAGTTATCTGCAATCACTTTATCTTCCATAAGTATATGATCTACCAACCAATTTGTTAGAAACTCTAACAGTTCAAGTAATGATTGCTTCTGATCCTCGTCAACAATATCTTCATTATATTCACTAATTTTTTTTATAAATCCGTCATGAGCAACCTTATGGGAAAGAAATTTCCTATATTTTATCTTGCTCATATATTCTTCTTCATGCTGAAAGTGATATCTTGCGTAATCCTTTAGTTCATTTACAACTTCCATAATATAGTCGTACTTATCAGGTATGAACTCATTAATCAATAATTCATAAACAGTATTAGCAATTTCAAATAACTTCTTATGCTCTTCATCAATAAAATTAATACCAGTATAATATTCTGCTTTCATTTCATACATGGCCATGGCGATGTCTCCTTTTCATTAGTAATATAAGTTTACTTGTAAGTTATACTAATATTATCATAAGACCATACCATATTCAAATTAAGAAAATCTTAAAGATAAAGTTATACTTATTCTTTCTCTAAGACATTATCTTTGCCTACAGGTAGAACAAAAGCTAAGATAATTCCAACAACTGCAGCCAGAGCCAGTCCTGATACACTTACTGTATCTGTAAGTGGTATACTATCACATCCAATGCCTAAGACAAAGATAATAGCAGCAATCATTAGGTTTCTACTATTACCAAAGTTTAACCTAGAATTAATTAAGATTCTAACTCCAACAGATGAGATCATACCATACAATACAATACTTATTCCACCAGTTACAGGGCCTGGGATGCTAGTAACAAGTCCACCAAATTTACCTATTATACCTAAAGCTATTGCAATACATGCAGCTACCCGTATAACAGCAGGATCATAATTCTTTGTTACAGCCAGTACACCTGTGTTTTCACTATAAGTAGTATTGGCAGGTCCACCAAGTAATCCTGCCCAAGCCGTTGCTATACCATCTCCCATAAGAGTTCTATGAACTCCTGGATCTTCCATGAAGTTCTTACCACAAACCGCACTGTTAGTAGTTATGTCTCCCACATGCTCAATTAGTGTTACTAAAGCTATTGGTGCTATGGCCAGTATGGCATCCAGTTCAAAGCTTGGAAGTAGTAAAAATTGAGACATAATATCGGAATCCATAAAAGAAAAAACCTCTGCATTCTTTATAGGGGTCATATCCACAAGTCCCAAAGGAATGCATACTAAATAACCTATGATTATGGCAAATAAAATGGGCATCAAGTTATACATGCCCTTTGCAAAAACAGACACACCTACACAGACAGCCAAGACAATTACAGTAACCAAGACTGCCTTAAAACTAAAGAAGCTATTTCCTAATTCATCTGTTAGATAAAAAGCATTATTTATAGCAACACTACTTAATCTTAAGCCTATTACAATAATAATTGGCCCTGTTACGATAGGAGGTAGAAGCTTATTAATTTTCTCATAACCAACTAACTTAATTAAAATAGCAAAAACAACATATATTAGACCTGCAACAATTATTCCTCCCTTTACCGCTGCCAGTTTAGGCAGAAAATCAGGATCACCTATTCTAGAGTCTCCTATTACAGCAATAATTCCAACCATAAAGGCAAAACTAGAACCCAAAAAAACAGGAACCTTCTTTTTTGTTATTAAATGAAATAACAAGGTTCCTGTTCCTGCACAAAATAATGTAATTGATGTATCAAGCCCTGTCAATGCGGGTACTAATACCGTTGCACCAAACATAGCCAATACATGCTGAAAACCAAGTATGATTTTTTTGTGTAGTGATTTCTCTCCCATATCTTTCTCCTTTGATATTTTTAATTTTTTTTAACTTTATATATAATACAGTATTTCATTATATAAATCAATAGTAAAAATATTGTCAATTATTACTAATAACAAGTCAGAAATTATAGTTAAACATAATAGTCAAACCTATATTAAAAGGAGCTGTTTACTAATTGTTTAGTGGTACAGCTCCTTTTCTTCTTATAGTAAAAGAATATTTAATATTTAATTTCAGCTTTTAACATTTGGTTTTATTAGATAGCGGAAATAATATAGTTAATTATGAATAATGCACATGCAACCCATATTACAGGACTTACTTCTTTTCCTTTGCCCTTAACAAGCTTAACTATACAGAAGAAAATAAATCCAGCAGCAATACCATCGGATATACTATAGGTCAATCCCATAAATACTGTTGCAAAGAATGCAGGAACTGCTTCCTCAAAATTGTTCCAGTCAATACCCTTAAATGATGATAGCATCATAATACCTACTATAATTAGTGCAGGAGCCGTTGCCTGTGAAGGCACTATTCCAATAATAGGCGCCAAGAAGATACTAACTAAGAATAAGAATGCTGTAACAACTGCTGTTAGACCAGTACGTCCACCGGCTTGAATACCTGCAGCACTCTCAACATAAGTTGTTGTATTGGACGTACCAAATACAGCACCTATTGAAGCTGCAATTGAATCTGCAAACAATGCCTTGTCCATCTTAGACTTAAATCCTGTACTTTCTTGTAGAGCTTTTTCGTCAGCATCATCAAAGATACCAGATTGTCTACCTGTACCAATAAATGTACCAATAGTATCAAATGTATCAGCTAAGCTAAATGCAAATATAGTCATAAGAACTTCTGGTAATCTGGAAGTATCACTGAATAAGGATCCAAGTCCTTCACTACCAAGTGCTGCACCAAAAGTAGTTCCTAGTTCTTTAAAGGCATCTCCTACACCTGAGCTTACACCTATTCCTGATAAGTCAACAACCTTCATAGGTATACCTATTATAGTAGTGGCTACTATACCAATAAATATAGCACCCTTAACATTCAATATAAGAAGAATAATAGTTATTACAATACCCATTACTGCTAATAATACACCTCGTGAATTGAATGTAGTAAGTGCAGGAATATTATCATTAAAAACAATTAGATTTGCATTAAGCAGACCTATATAAGCAATAAAAATACCTATACCACCACCAATTGCATTCTGCAAACTTTCAGGTATAGAGTTAATTATCATCTTACGTAACTTAGTAACTGTAATAAGGACATTTATAACACCGCATAGGAATACCATAGCCAGTGCTTCCTGCCATGAATAACCCCTTAATCCTACTACAGTAAAGGTAAAGAATGCATTAAGTCCCATGCCTGGTGCTACTGCATATGGAACATTAGCAAATAAGGCCATAATCAATGTACCAATTACTGAGGCAATAATAGTAGCTAATAATACCGCTCCTTCAGGCATACCTGCTAGTCCCAACATGGAGGGATTAACAAATATGATATAAGCCATGGCGAAAAATGTAGTTGCTCCAGCAATCACTTCTCTAGAAACTGTTGTTCCACTTTGTTTAAGCTTAAAAAACTTTTCCATAAATATTCTCCTTTTGGTTTTTTATATCAAGAAGAAACCTCTATACGGAATCTCCCAAATATCCCCTTATACACATGACAATACTTTTCCCAAAACGTTCGCTCCTAAATATACCTAAAAAAGTCGGTATTATTCAGGAGCGCGTTTTATTTAGTAATAAGGATGTCACCTTGTTAAGTTTCATTTTTCAACAAAATTATTGTAACAAATGCTACTAAAGTTTACAAGTGAGTCACTTATTAGATATTTTAATAGTACTTATTAATTACTTTCTTCTTCTTTAGCATTGTCCTCGATTACTTTTTGCTGTACATCAGATGGAGCCTGCTCATATCTGGAAAACTCATAAGAATAATCACCTATTCCGCCAGTCATTGAACGAAGATCTGTAGAATATCCATATAATTCTGACAAAGGAATATCAGCAATTATTTCCTGTTTGTTATCTACAGGATTCATTCCTAGAACCCGTCCACGTCTCTTATTAAGGTCTCCCATTATATCACCTGTGAATTTATCAGGAACAAGAACCTTTAATGATACAATTGGCTCTAATAGGACAGGAGAAGCTTCCATAAAGCCTTGCTTAAATGCTAGAACTGTGGCTAACCTAAATGCCATCTCAGATGAATCTACTGGGTGATATGAACCATCAACCAAGGTAGCTTTAAGGCCTACTACCGGATAACCAGCTAGAGGACCTTTTAATACGCTATCTGCAATTCCCTTTTCAACAGCAGGGAAATAGTTCTTAGGTACAGCGCCACCAAATATTTTTTCTTCGAATATAAAATCTTTCTCAAGATCTCCTGAAGGTTCAAACTCCATGAGAACATCACCATACTGCCCATGACCACCAGATTGCTTCTTGTGTCTACCACGTACACTTACCTTTTTACGTATTGTCTCACGATAAGGCACCCTTGGCTTCATTATTTCAATTTCAACTTTATATTTTGATAAAAGCTTACTAATCGCAACATCAATCTGCTGATCACCAATACCATATAATAAGGTTTGTCTATTTTCTTTATCATTAACAACCTTTAAGGTTAAGTCTTCTTCCATCAACTTACTAAGAGCCTGGGAAACCTTATCATCATCTCCCTTATTCTTAGTCTTATAGCGCATATAGGTAAATGGTTCTGATACCTTAATAGGATCATATTCAATAGGTGTTGCTTTGGTAGTAAGAGTATCACCAGTAACAGTCTCAGATAACTTACCAAGTGCTCCGATATCACCTGCATGGAGTTCATCAACTTCCATTTGATCTTTACCACGAAGGATATAAATCTTATTAATCTTCTCTTCTACATCTTTATTAACATTATACAAAGTAGTATTGGTCTTTAATACGCCAGAACATACCTTGAATAATGAGAACTTACCAATAAAGGGATCTGCAATAGTCTTAAATACTCTTGCAGAGAATGGCTTCTTAGAATCATGATCTGCATCAAAGTCTTCATTTGTGCTATGATTTTTTCCAGCAATCTTAACCTTAGTAGGGTCAGGAAAGTACTTTTCAATTGCCTGTAAAAGCATTGTTGTACCTTGAGCATTAATTCCAGAACCTATAAGAACAGGTACTACAGAGCCATCTATTACATTAGTTCGAAGTGCTTGTGAAATTTCCTGCTGTGTAAACTCTTCACCATCAAAGTATTTTTCCATTAATTCTTCATTGGTTTCGGCAACAGCTTCTAATAAAACTTCTCTGAACTTCGAAAGATTTTCCATATTGTAATCGGGAATGTCACATTCCTCATATTCGCTGCCTTTAGTAAATCTTCTTCCTGCCATCTTTACGATATTTACAAATCCAATAAATTTCTCATTTTCTCTAATGGGCATGTGGAATGGTGCAATTCTTTTTCCAAATTCTTCAGTTAATTGCTCTACTACTTCTCGATAGCTTGCGTTGTCTACATCCATATCAGTTACAAAGAAAATTCTTGGTAAATTGTACTTCTCACAGTATTCCCAAGCTTTAATTACACCTACTTCAACACCTGATTTTGCTGAAACGACAATTACAGCAGCGTCAGCTACAGCCATCGCTTCCTCTACTTCACCAACAAAATCAAAATATCCTGGTGTGTCTAAAAAGTTGATTTTAATATCTTCATATTCGATTGGTACAACTGTAGTACTTATGGAGAATAATCTTTTTTGCTC
>JAAYNY010000201.1 GCA_012520635.1 Clostridiales bacterium
CAGGAGTAGATTTGATTATTGATGACACTCCTGAAGCTGTAGTATTGTCAGCCTTTGATCCAATCAGAAGAGAAGTGGCAAGAATTGCACTTGAAAAATTAATTGTAGATGGAAGAATTCATCCTGCTAGAATTGAAGAAATGGTTGAAAAGGCTCAAAAAGAAGTTGAGACTATGGTTCGGGAATCCGGTGAAGCTGCTTCATTAGAAGTAGGTGTACATGGAATTCACCCTGAACTAATCAGACTTCTAGGTAAAATGAAGTTTAGGACAAGCTATGGACAAAACGCATTAAAACATTCAATAGAGGTATCTATTATATCCGGTTTATTAGCTAGTGAAATAGGGGTTGATGTTAGACTTGCAAAACGTGCTGGTTTATTACATGATATCGGTAAATCAGTAGATCATGAAATTGAAGGAACTCATGTCCAAATTGGTGTGGATCTATGTAGAAAATACAAAGAATCACCTATAGTTATTAATGCAGTTGGTGCCCATCATGGAGATGAAGAGTTCCAGTCCTTAATTGCAGGCATTGTTCAGGCGGCAGATACAATATCAGCGGCTAGACCGGGGGCTAGACGTGAAACATTAGAAACATATACCAACAGACTGAAACAATTAGAAGATATTACCAATGGCTTTAAGGGAGTAGACAAGTCTTTCGCCATCCAGGCGGGCAGAGAAGTCAGGGTAATGGTTGTACCGGATCAGATAAGTGATGCAGACATGGTTCTATTGGCGCGTGACGTATCTAAGAAAATTGAAGACGAGTTAGAATATCCGGGTCAAATAAAAGTTAATATAATTAGAGAATCCAGAGTTACAGACTATGCAAAGTAGTATTTATTAAGTAAAACTTAAGTGGTTAAAACCTTGTAAACGTTATATATAAAGGTTTTAACCACTTATTTTATTTATATCACTTTCTCATTTTGTCTACCCAATCCGCAAGTTAACTGTCATCTGTAGAATTATTAGGAAGTTGTTTGAAAACACCTGCAAATATGATATTATTATTAAAAGTATAAAATTATAGGGGATTTTGTCGAAATGAAAAGACATAAACAGTTGGAAAAAATATTATTGGCTATAAGTGTTTAACTTTAATAGTATTAGTTGTAATCATGATAGTTAAAGTCATGGACTTGCAGGGGAATGCAAGAGTGATAAACTATGCAGGCAGAGCTCGTGGTGCTACTCAGCGCTTAATAAAGCAGGAGTTGGCAGGATATGAGAATGATGAATTAATTCACAGCCTAGATAGTATTCTTATGGAGCTTAAAACCGATCTAGGAGAACATAATCTCATTCTATTAAAAGACAAAAATTATCGTAGTAAATTGTATGAACAGGTAAAAGTATGGGAAGAATTAAAGGAATTAATTTATATTACAAGAGTAGACTATACTTATAATAGAAAGCTATATGATCTTAGCGAAAAGTATTATGAAATAGCAGATAATACTGTAGATGCAGCTGAAATATATTCTGACAGATCTACAGCCTTCTTAAGTAACCTGGAAATTGTAATAATAATGGACTCATTAATTATAATTATTATAATAATAATGCTGATTTATGATTCTATATATTTGTCACGTCTAAACAATAATTTGAATGAAATTGCATTTAGAGATGGTCTTACGGGTCTTCCCAATAGAAGTTATTGTGAAATGAAAGTTAAGGAAAATGGCCTTATTTCTAAAGATGAGAAGATTTGTTGTCTAATGTTTGATCTTAATAACTTAAAAGTAATAAATGACCAATTAGGTCATGATATGGGAAATAAGCTTATCGTGAACTTTGCCAATATTCTAAAAAATAGTGCTCCTGAAAATATGTTTATTGGTCGCTTTGGTGGAGATGAGTTTATTGGTCTAATTAGGGAAATAAAAGAAAGTAATATAATGGCCTTTATATCAAAGCTTGAAGACAATGTAAAAATATATAATTACAATAATAGCCCTCTTATTAGCTATGCATATGGTTATGCAATGTCATCTAATTCAGATGAAATTACTATAAAAGAGCTCTTAATACAAGCAGATAATAAAATGTATCAAAGAAAGGCTCAGATGAAGAAGAGTAACATATAAGAAAAAACATATAATTAATAATTTCCAGCACCAATTTGATGGTGCTTTTTTTAAATGCATTCAATCAAAATATGTAAATTAACTATATATATTGACTGAATTCATACAAATTGCACAATAATTCCGTGCAGTACGGACACTTGCAATTTACACAAAGTACTTTTTTGAAAAATTTTGAGAATTTTGTTGCAATTTAAAAATGGTTATATTACAATGGTAAACAAATTCTTATCAAAGAAAAAAGACAATTTAAGGAAGGTGCAATATGGCATTAACATTATCTAAGAAGGCAATGGCAGTAAAGCCTTCATCTACTTTAGCGATTACTGCAAAAGCAAAAGAAATGAAAGCAAATGGTATTGACGTTGTAGGGTTCGGGGCAGGAGAACCTGATTTTAATACACCAGAAAACATTTGTAATGCAGCTATTAATGCATTAAAGGAAGGTTTTACTAAATACACACCTGCATCAGGAACTTTGGAACTTCGTAAGGCAATATGTGAAAAGTTTAAATACAATAATATTAATTATGAGCCTAATCAGATAATTGTAAGTAATGGCGGTAAACATTCATTAACAAATGTATTTTCAGCCATACTAAATCCTGGTGATGAAGTAATTATTCCTGCTCCCTATTGGTTAAGCTATCCTGAGATTGTAAAACTTGCTGATGGTGTTCCCGTATTTATAAAGGCTGGTAAATCTCAGAGTTATAAAATAACAGCAAAGCAGCTTGAGGAGGCATGTACTGACAAGACTAAGGCCTTTATACTAAATTCTCCTAGCAATCCATCGGGTATGGTTTATACTAGAGAAGAATTGGAAGCCTTAGCTGATGTAATAGTTAAGAAAGATATATTTGTGGTTTCTGATGAAATGTATGAACATCTCATTTATGGGGATGAAGAACACGTAAGTATAGCTTCATTAAATGATGAAATCTATAAACGTACAATTACTTGTAATGGTGTGTCAAAAAGCTATTCAATGACCGGATGGAGAATTGGATATACTGGCTCATCAAAAGAAGTTGCAAAGGTTATGGAGAGCGTTCAAAGCCATCAGACATCAAATCCCAATTCAATAGCTCAAAAAGCCGCATTAGAAGCACTGGTAGGATCTCAAGATTCAGTTCTAGCTATGAAGAAGGAATTTGAAGAACGTAGAGATTATATGACAGAGCAGATCAATAACATGAAATATGTATCTGCTTTAAAACCTCAAGGAGCATTTTACGTGTTTGTAGATGTCAGTGAGACCTTTGACAAAATGTATAAAGGACAGAAGATTTCTACTGTAGATAATCTGGCTACAATACTTATAGAGGATTTTAAGGTTGCTGTAATTGCCTGTGAGGATTTTGGTTTTAATGATCACATCCGTCTATCATATGCAATATCCCTTAAAAACATTAAAAAAGGCCTAGATAGAATTGAAGAATTTTTAAATCAACTAAGTTAAGTTAAATAATATATTAAAATTTATAGGTAGAGTTTTTACAAAATATTGTTAAAACACTACCTATTTTTTATGATTTATGTTATTATTTAAGATAAGTAGATTTTTAAGTAAGAGAGGGATAATTATGTCTTTATTTGGATTTATTGGTGTGGGAAATATGGGTTCAGCTATATTACAGGCCTGCTATAAAACCTTTGGTGGAGATGACATTGCCTACTATGATGTATCAAAAAAACAATGTCTTGACATTAGGGAAAAACTTAAGATAGAACCGGAAAATAGCACTATCTCAGTTATTAACAAAAGTAAATATATAATTCTTGCCATCAAGCCACAACATTTGGACAGTGTCTTATTAGAGATTAAAGACGCAGTAACAGCCAACCATGTATTTATTTCCTTGGCTGTAGGGGTTTCTATAGATTCTATAAAGTCTATTCTTGGTGATTCTACAAAAGTAGTAAGAACCATGCCTAATACCCCAGCCTTAATTTCAAAGGGGACTACAGGTGTGAGTTTTTCTGATGATGATTTTAATAAGGACGAGAAAGATATTATAGACCGCTTCCTCCTTTCTTTTGGTGAATATGAAGTCTTTAATGAAGATTTAATGAATGCAGTAACTTGTGCAAGTGGAAGTTCTCCTGCTTATGTATATATGTTTATTGAGGCATTAGCAGATAGTGTGGTAAGTTATGGTATCCCTAGGGATAAAGCCTATAGTATGGTAGCAAATACAGTCCTTGGCTCTGCAGCCATGGTCTTAGAGACAAAAGAACATCCTGCCATCTTAAAAGATAAGGTGTGTTCACCAGGAGGAACTACAATTGCTGCAGTAAAGGCATTGGAAGAAAACGGATTTAGAAATGCTATTATGAAGGCAAGTGATGCTTGTTTTAATAAGGCTAATATGATATCAAAAGATTAAGAGAGGTAATAATGAAAGATCAAAATAGTATTAAAAGGATTAAAAGAGAATTAGCTCACAAGGGAAGTATTATAGACTTTTATAGTGATACTATTGAAATAGATAATAAAAAAGAAGTTATATTCGATTTTATAAATCATAATGGTGCTTCTGCTATAGTAGCAGTAGATTCGGATGATAAAATCCTAATGGTTCGCCAATACCGTAATGCTATTGATAAATATTCTTTGGAGATTCCTGCAGGTTCTAAAGATCCTGAAGAAGATAATATCACATGTGCTATTAGAGAATGTGAAGAAGAGACTGGATATAAGCCTAACAATGTAGAACATTTAATAGATGTACATACTTCCGTAGCTTTTTGTAATGAACTTATTAGGGTTTATTATTCCAAGGATCTTGCTTCTTCAAAGCAAAATCTTGATGAGGATGAATATATAGATATTGAACGTCATTCTTTAAATGACTTACTTTCTATGATATTCTCAGGAGAAATTACTGATGCAAAGACAATTGCAGCCTTATTAGCATATAAAACTAAGATGAATTTATAATAGCTTGTTCTATTTATAAAATCCTGTCATATCTATCTATAGACGGAAAAAGGTCAAATATATGATAAGGCGGGAAATGTTTATGAAGCAAATAAGACTGAAATTATCAAAAATGAATATGGCTCAGATATCTGTAATCCTTGTGGTTA
Source organism: Clostridiales bacterium (assembly GCA_012520635.1). Lineage (GTDB taxonomy): Bacteria > Bacillota > Clostridia > Lachnospirales > Lachnospiraceae > Mobilitalea. The sequence goes on from JAAYNY010000201.1 coordinate 5,195, forward strand.
TAGGATTGTTTTTGGGCGTTTTATTTGCCAATATGTTTCAATCATTTTATTATGAACGAATGATGAATTATCACAATATTATTTTTGCTGAGATAATAAGAGAAAAGATTAATTATACAGGTCTTTTTTTCTATATACTTAAAGACAATTTTAAAGAGTTTATAGTATTTTGGTTATTATCAATTACCATATTAGGAATTCCGTATATGGTTTTAAGATTGTTGTATTTGGGTTTTTCCCTTGGTTTCTTTATATCTGTAATAGCTATGCTGTATGGATTTAAAGGGATTTTGTTGATTCTAGCTTATGAATTTCCCCATGGACTAATATACTTGCCGATTATTATTTTTAGCTTATATAAAGGATTTGGCCTTTGCCATTCAATATATTATTATAATAGAAATTATTCAGTAACTATTATGTCGCAATTAAAGAATTACATTTTTTTGATTATTTTTCTTGCAGTGTTACTAGTGCTTGGAAGTTTTTTAGAAGCATATTTAGGTTCTTTTTTCCTTAAGAAAACTCTAGGATTATTTATATAGTGTATTGAGATGTAAGCAAATGAGGAGGTTAGGAATGGGAGAGCAAATTAAAGATTTCACTAATTATCTTATGGAGGTGAGACAAGCTTCACAAAACACAATAAGGGCTTATGAGAATGACTTGAAGAAAATGAAATCATACCTGAGGGGGCAGGGCATTGAAGATGTTTCAAAAATAACCGAAACAAATTTAAATTCATATGTTTTATCTCTAGAAAAAGAAGGAATGTCACCAGCTTCTGTATCAAGGCATATAGCTTCTATGAAGTCCTTTATGCTATTTTTATTAAAAAAGGGTAGTATAAATGGTGATCCTTCAGAAAGAATCAAAGCACCGAAAGTAATAAAGAAATCACCACAGATACTTGATGAAGATCAAATTGTATCATTACTTAATCAACCTAACACCAAAACTACAAAAGGAATTCGAGATAAGGCCATGTTGGAGTTAATGTATGCAACAGGTATGAAGGTATCAGAAATAACTGCTATAAAGGTTTCTGATATTAATTTGATTGGAAGTTATCTAACTTGTGGGGACAAGCAGGAGAGAAATATACCATTTGGTTCAGTAGCAAGGAAAGCCTTAGAGGCTTACATGGATGTTAGAAATGATTTAATTAGTAATAATGAAAATGAATATTTGTTTTTAAATAGCCACGGGCAACAACTAAGTAGACAAGGCTTATGGAAGATTCTTAAAGGGTATGCAAAAAAAGTGGGAACCTTTGACATAAATCCTAATATGATCAGGAATTCATTTGCTGCCCATATGATAGAAAATGGTGCTGATATAGGTGTGGTTCAAAAATTTCTCGGCCATACTGATATTAGTAATACACATATATACCTAACCAATCAAAATAAAAATAGCCGTGAAGTATATATGAGTACCCACCCAAGAGCCTAATAATAAATGCACCTATATGTCTTAACTATAAAGGTGCATTTATTTTGCTTATAAATGTGATTATACGATTTGATCTGCAATAGTATAGATTAATTTCTCTGATTCTGTCCATCCAAGACAAGGGTCGGTAATAGATTTACCATATACATGGTCGGACACACCTTGACTTCCGCTTTCTATATAGCTTTCAATCATTACTCCCTTTACAAGTTTTGCAATATCAGGTGAAATTCTTCTGCTATGAAGAACTTCTTTTACTATACGAATTTGCTCGGAATATATTTTGTTAGAATTGGCATGATTAGCATCAACCATTGCCCCGTGGTTTACTAAATCCCTTTCCGCATACATATTTAAGAGTCGGTGTAAATCCTCATAGTGATAATTGGGTATGGATTGTCCGTGCTTATTTACTGCACCTCTAAGGATTGTGTGTGCCAAAGGATTTCCTGAGGTTTTAACTTCTGATTGTCTGTATAAAAACGTATGACTTTTCTGTGCGGCTACAACAGAATTTAGCATAACAGTAAAATCACCGCTTGTAGGATTCTTCATACCTGCAGGTACATCCATGCCACTTACAGTTAGTCTATGCTGTTGATTTTCCACTGAGCGAGCCCCTACTGCAACATAAGACAGAATATCCTCAACATAAGGAAAGTTTTCAGGATAGAGCATTTCATCAGCTGCTGTAAGTCCTGTCTCAGCAATGGCCCTAAGATGCATTTTTCTCATAGCTATTAATCCTTCTTGGATATCAGGATCTTTTTCAGGATCAGGTTGGTGGACGATTCCTTTATAGCCTTCTCCAGTAGTTCTTGGCTTATTAGTATATATTCTAGGAACTAATATTAACTTATCCTTAACCTTTTC
>JAAYNY010000202.1 GCA_012520635.1 Clostridiales bacterium
GCTTCGCTTCGTGGAGTTTGGACAATAAACATACTGTCTCAACGTGCCTTGAGGTGACAATAAAGATGTCATGAAGGTCCACTGGGTCCTTGGTGGTACAGCATTTTCTCTAAAAAAGATTATAGTAATCCTCTTTTTTCAAATTCTAAAACCTCCCATAATTCATTTATAGGATTATCCATATAGGATTCCAACAATTTCCTTTTTAGTAGTTTTAGACAAAGAGTCTAAAAAATCCTTTTTATTTTCTGGATGCATATTATCAACAATAACAGGATAATTAATATATAAAATCCCAAGGCTATTTTCAACAATTCTGATATATAGATTAACAAACTCTGTAGATAAGTCCATATTATATTGCGGCAAAAGATTCAGAGCACTGGTTGAATGGATTTGCAAAGGATCACTATGGACTGTGCGACACAGGGTAGAATAATCATTTCTTAACAATTCAATACGTTTTTTACCAAACTCTGTTTGGAAATGCTTGTCTGCTTTTGCAACATCAAATATTTCATATACACTTTTTTCTTGTATGATTTCGGCATCTGATAAAAATAGTACTGCTTTAAGAAAATTTTCTATTGCACACCGCAGTTCTAATTTCGCTGGCTTATACATACCTTGTATCCAATTAAAAAGTGATAGTAGCAAATCTGATGACATTTCTTCTATAAACTTTGAAAAAAATGTATATTTATTCTGACAATTATATTCTGCTGAGAAAATCATCAGACCATATAGTTTTTTATGCATGCTCTTGCATTCATTAATTTGTTGTTGACAAGCGGTATAAGCGCTAAGATCATAACTACATAAAAAACTACTAAGTTTTCCAAAATCCTCGGTTAATCGTCTACTCATTTTCAGTTCCAACTAGCTTTTGAATAGTTTCATTCCATGAGAACATATCCCCTGTGCTTTTTGCTTTACTTTGTAAATTTTTAACTTCATTTTTATTATTAAAAATATTTTGTGTCCATTTATTGAGTGTCTTAAGACGCTCTTTATTAACATCTTCTACTTCACATACAATCAATCCAATAATCTCGTTACGAGACTTCTTCTCCCAACTAGGTATATTTAATGCTAAGACCTCATTTGCAAATTGAACTAGTTGTGAATTGGTTTGAAATATTTCTCTGTCTTTTAGAAGAGAAGGCAATATTCCAATTAAATTATATTCATCAGTCGACTCAAAGTTATTTGGGTTTCTATGCATTAAAGCACTACGATAATTTTTTAAATATTTAGATGCATTCTTAAAATTAATTTCTTTATTAGAATCCAATAGCCAACACAGTTCTTCAAAAAAATTAAGAAATTGCTGACGCTCATATTCTAAGTTATCCTTCTTCTTATTATCGCTTGCCATAGTTATCCCTCCACTCTTTTCAAGAATTCTTGAGTAATTAAAGAAAACTGTCGTCTAAGATCAGAATCTTCAATATCAATTATAAATGTACCATTCAATTGCCCTTTAGCAATGTTTGTTCTTTTCAAAACCGCAGGCTCATATAAAAAACTTTTCCACTTTGGTGATTCAGAAAAATAAGATACGGCCTCTTTATATACATTAGTATTCTTCTCAACTACAGTAAGAACTAAACCTGCACATTTGCAACCACATCCATAATTCTCTTTTCGTTCCTTTATTATACCCTCAAGTAAGTCTAAACCAGTCATGCTAATTGGATCTGGTTTTGAGGGAATCAAATAATAATCTGAGGCTATTAAGGCACTAGTCATCCATACTGATGGTGTTGGAGGGCAATCTATTATACATATATCATATTCATCTTGCTCTTTAATATGATTCAAATAATTTTTTAGACGATTTTCTGTTCCCTGACCAGGTGCCATTTCAAATCGAAATAAATCTAGTTGACTTGGTATAAGGTCAAAACCTCTTCCAGTATTATAGGGTATTATATTATTATAGGCTTTCGATTCTTTTTCAGATGTTCCTTCAACCACAGAAACCGAAGCAGCCTTTGTATAGTTGAATATATCAACAATAGTAGTACCACTATTTTCTAAGTAAGTTACATATTCTTTACCTTTGAGTAAGCATTGTGTCGCATTAAATTGTGGGTCAACATCAATAAGTAACACACGCTTAGAATTCCGTTTTGTAAGAAAATCTGCAATATTTACCGCTAAGGTGGTTTTTCCAACACCGCCTTTCATATTTACAAAGCTAACCACTACCATTATTTATCCTCCTCCATTTTCCATAACCACATTTATCTTACTATTCAATATCATCATTTACCTTTATTAATTCTGAATATAATAATCCATACTTCCTAATATACTATATTATATGATGTCAACGATTATTTTTCAAGGAATACGTTACCTTATAGGGAGTGTCTCTGAAAAATGCTAACCATGTTTAATTAATATCACCTGATGTAATGACTTTTTCTTTAATAATCGGAATGTCTTCTATAAACATCTTAATAACAAGTTTAAAGCTCGTTTTTGCTTGTCCTACGCTCCAAAGCCAATACATGTAGTGCTTGACCTCCTTTATTCAACTTCATACCACTCTGTTTCATTGAAACAAAATTCTGCCAACAACCCCATATTCCTTCGTTATCTATTAAAATAAAGTCTGGTTATGCCCACATATTTATTCTTGTAATCACCTCTTGCTATAGGAATTTGCAGAATCTGATGTGGCCTAGAAATTAGGGTAACGATATATTTAAGAAAGTATATTTCAATTCAATCAGGAAACGCAATATGTCATCAAAATTATACCCTCCGCCTAGAGTACTTCAACCAGCTTTCGCTATCGATCGCCTTTCCTAATGAGACTTACCCTACTTACTTCGTAAGTAGGGTTACAACTTCCACATGGGTTGAGGCAGAGAGATGATATTAATACGCAGAATTATGGGATTTTGCGTATCAGTCCCCCCTTTAAGACTTCAATACACCCACTACCACTAAGTTAAAGTTCAAATAGATTAAATAATGTAGGCTCCAACATATCATAGATTTCTCCACAAATCATTTCATACATTATACCCATTCCCCACATGAGCATTCCAAAATCATCTTTTTGATGTTTCTCCAATAGGTCCCACGAGGATGGGTTAATAACAATATTTTCAGCTTCCATAGGTATCATATTATTTAAATATATTTTTCTTTCTTCCTCTGTTAGACCTAGTAGTTGATTCCTATATTCCAAAAAAATATCTTTATCATTTTTTAGCCATGATATTATACAATATGATTTATCACCTTCTGGAAAAATCGTAAAGAAAACATATTTTATTTTAGCATCAAGATTCATTATATCTTGAATTTCCTTACCTCTTAAATCATTACATATTGCTGTGTGCCCAGATGCTGCAAATTTTATCGGTTTACTAAATTCCCATACAATATTTGTAAGTACATCATATTGACCATTAATAATAGCTTTATCGAATACTTGCTTACACCCTTCTAGGTCATTTATTGCTAACTTTGTCCCAGTAATTAAATCATCTATCTCGTCATTGCCGATTAATGAAGGTCTGTTCCTTAACATATATTGGTTAAAGTTAATACTTTCCTGTTTTCTATGATACCCTAAAGCAAATGCACGATAA
>JAAYNY010000203.1 GCA_012520635.1 Clostridiales bacterium
CGATTCCAAACTGCTCATACATAGCAACCTGGGGCTTTACTGCCGGAACCAGATCACATATCCCATCTATAATCCCCTTATTATATAACCAAATGGCCTCTGTGGCACCTTCAAGGTTCTCACCCTTATCTTCGTATGCCTTCTTAATCAAATGTTTAGGTACATAAGATAACATAGGATCTAGTCCCACTACAATAGGTGCCTCCAGTTCCTGTATCTTATCAATCAGCTTATTAATCATACAATCCCTCCCTATACTCATACTTAACATCACCAGATACAATAGTATACAAAACCCTTCCACAAACCTTTCTATTATGAAAAGGTGTATTACTCCCCTTGGAGAAGAACTTATTCTTATCAATAAAATACTCCACATCAGGATCTATAATCACTATATCAGCTTCATATCCCTCACCAATACAGCCCCTATCAATTCCAAGAATTTTGGCTGGGTTAACACTCATCTTCTCTACCACTTGCTTATAGGTTAAAATGCCGGTTTTTACTAGTTCTGTCCATGTAAGTGAAAATGCTGTCTCAAGTCCAACAATTCCAAATGGAGCCTTTAGCATTGTTTGGTCTTTTTCTTCCTTTGAGTGGGGGGCATGATCTGTGGCGATAACATCCAATATGTCATTTTTTAAGGCTTCCTTAATAGCTTCTACGTCTTCTTTAGCTCTTAGGGGTGGATTCATTTTGTAATTTCCATCGTCTCCAGGTATATCCTCATCTGACAATATAAAGTAATGGGGACATGTCTCACCAGTTACATTAAGTCCACATTCCTTTGCCTTATCAAGCATATAAGTACTACCTTTAGTGGAGCAGTGACATAGATGAAGCTTGGCACCAGTTTCTTTAGAAAGTATTATGTCTCTGGCTGTAATAATATCCTCAACCCCATTACTAATACCTGGTAATCCCAGTTCTTTTGACTTTCTTCCCTCATTCATAACACCATCTGCTGCAAGGGCACTATCCTCACAATGAGCAAATACCACTATACCTAGTTTTGCAGCTTGTCTCATAGCTTTAGCATATAAGCCTGAATCAAGAACTGATTTGCCATCCTCACTTATGGCAATAGCACCTGAATCTATTAGCTTAGCAATATCATTTAATAAAGTACCTTCTTGACCTTTTGTTATAGCTGCAATGGGATATACATTAACAGGAGCATTCTTAGCACTTGTAATAACACTTGTAATTACTTCCACACTATCTAGAGCAGGTTTGGTATTAGGCATAGCACATATGGTAGTAAATCCCCCAGCTGCTGCCGCCTTCCCACCACTTAATATGGTTTCTTTATATTCATATCCTGGTTCTCTTAAGTGTACATGTAGATCAATAAATCCAGGCATAATAAACTTACCTGATCCATCAATTACTTTATCTGCAGTGACATTTAAGTCCTCTAGATTTAGCTTATTTGCTACCTTCCATACCTTTTTATCCTTTATCAGAAGATCAAAATGACCTTCTATACCTGATGCTGGGTCTATAAGATATCCATCTTTAATGTAAGTAATCAATAGTTTCTCCCCCATCCAATGATTTGTTAGTATCCTGACATCTGCCTGCTAGATAATTAATAAACTGCTGGGCTGTTCGGCCAGATAAACCGCCATAATAGAGCTCCCATCTATTAGCTTGTGCAATAAGTTCCTCCTCAGAAAGCCCCCTTACACCCTGTCTTTTTGCTAGCTGTTTTACAATCTCTATATATTCCTTTTTTGAAGGAGCAGAGAAATTAATGGTGATTCCAAAACGGGAAACTAAAGAAAGCTTTTCCTCCATAGTATCGGAGCGGTGGATTTCCCCGTCATTTTCCATATCAGATCTGTCACGCCAGGTTTCTCTAATTAGATGTCTTCTGTTAGAAGTGGCATATATAAGTATATTATCAGGCTTATATTCCAAACCACCTTCTATCACTGCTTTAAGATATTTGTACTCTATCTCAAACTCCTCAAAGGACAAATCATCCATATAAATGATAAACTTATAATTTCTATTCTTTATAAGTGATATGACCGTAGACAAATCTTCAAATTGATGCTTGTATATTTCAACCATTCTAAGTCCCTTATCATAAAACTCATTGAGAATGGCCTTTACCGAAGTAGATTTTCCAGTTCCGCTATCTCCAAATAAGAGAACATTATTAGCCTTCTTACCCTCTACAAAAGCCCTAGTATTTTCAAGCAAGATCTCTTTTTGCCTTTCATAACCCACAAGATTTGACAAGCTTACTTCCATTGTGTTGCTTATAGGGATTAGCTCTAGCTTGCCACTATCCTTAGATAGGCGAAAGGCCTTATTAAGGCCAAACCTACCAACACCAAAATCCTTATAAAAGTCAGTCACTATCTTAAAGACATCTTCCTCATCTTTGGATGTTGCAATATCCCTGCTTATAGCCTTTACCTTATCACTCACATTCTTATTATATCTTCCACTCTTTTTTGGGGTAGCTTTATAATTTGTGATTATGGAAAAACAGTTAATAGCTAACTCCTGCTCCAAAGGCCTAAAGTCATAGTCAAATAAATCCTTAAATATCTTAAAGTCTGACTTTGCAAATGTATTGACCGTTCCTTCTCTAGCACCTATTTTCTCACAGGTAATGCTAAAAGGATTCTCCATACTTATTAGCAAATAAGCCAGATAGTTTTGCCAAAGATTATCATCAAATCCATATATTGTGGCCATATCCAGAAGTTCATTAATAAGGGAATATATCTTAGAAATGATATCTTCCCTCTTAATCTTGTCTATACTCTTAATTTTCTCTTCTTCTAGGAGATAATCAAATTCCTTAATAGTATCAGCAAGTTTAACTAATAAGCTATTATCCCCTAGTTTCTTATATACAACTAGTTTTGAAATAAGTCTATACATATTTCCTCCACTATTCCCTTGCCAAATCCCTGGTTACATCCTTTCAGGTGCTTCAAATCCAAGAAGCTCAATACATGTAAGCAAGATATCCCTAACAAGTGTAATAAGCAGTATCAAGGATGCCTGCCTCTTCTCACTGTTTTCATCAGATATAATCTTTGTTTCATGATAAAAACTACTGAACTTGTCTGCTAAATCATAAATATATTGACAAATCCTATGAGGTGCTTGCTCTTGGTAGGCTGAATTAATCATATCACTAAATCTGGTTATCTGAAGCATAAGATCCACTTCCACCGGTGTTTCTGGCTTAAGAACTTCCATATCATCACTGATCTTCTTACCTGTCTTATTAAACTTTTCAAGGATAGATTTAATTCTTACAATAGTGTATAAAATATATGGACCTGTATTACCTTCAAAAGAGGTGAATCGCTCTAAATCAAAGACATAATCCTTAGAAGCCTGATTTGATAAATCTCCGTATTTTAATGCAGCAATTCCAACCTTTTTAGCTATTTCTTTAGCTTCTGCTTGATCCATATCTCGGTTTTCCATGATTTTCTTATAGACTTCATCAGTTACCATATCAATTAAATGTTCTAGACGTAAGACTCCACCATCCCTAGTCTTAAATGGTTTTCCGTCTTTGCCATTCATGGTACCAAAGCCTATAAATTGAAGATTAGTATCTTCATTAACAAGTTTTGCTTTCTTTGCACAACGAAATAGTCTTTCAAAATGTAATTCTTGTCTTTTATCTGTTATATATAATATATGATCTGGATTAAATAACTTCATTCTTTCTACAATGGTTGCAAGGTCCGTAGTGCTATAAAGTGTTGCACCATCGGTTTTTAATAACATAAATGGAGGCATTTCTTTTGTATCAGTCTCTTCCTTTACGTCTACAACTAAAGCCCCTTCACTTATTTCTGCATATCCATTGTCCTTTAGATATTCAATCATTTCAGGAATATATGGTTGGGCATCACTTTCCTTCTTCCATAGTTCAAATGATACATTTAATCTATCATAAATCTTCTTTAAATCTGTTACAGATACTTCCTGCATATGCTTCCATAGAGCCATATAACCCCTATGACCATTTTGCATAAGGAAGGTAATTTGCTTGGCTTCCTCGTGAAATTCAGGATTTTCCTTGGAATATGCACTAGCTGTTGGATAAATATCCTCAAGTTCTGATATAGTAAAAGGAGCTTCCTCTGGATATTCTCCACTATAGCTTTCATCAAAATATACAAGGTCAGGTTTTCTTCTCTTTAACTCCGCTATAACAAGTCCCATAGGAGTACCCCAGTCACCTAAATGTACATCCCCTATTGCATTATTTCCCATGAATTTAAATATACGCTTTAAACTTTCTCCTATTATAGCAGAACGCATATGCCCTACATGAAGGGGCTTTGCAATATTAGGACCACCATAATCAATTACAATTGTCTTAGGACTTACTTCTTTCTGGCATCCAAAGTTCTCTTTCCTTTGCATATCATTTAAATATTGTGCTATAAACTCATCGCTTAAAGTTATATTTATAAATCCTGGCATAATTGCAATAATCTCTTTAAAACGATGGTCTCCTTGAAGCTCTGCCACAACTTCCTCTGCAATCATTATTGGTGCCTTCTTATATTCTTTTGCAGCTGCCATTGCACCATTACACTGATATTGACATAAATCCGGTCTATTTGACTGGCTTACTTGTCCATACTTTTCATCATATCCTTTTTGGACAAAGGCTTTTTTAATTTCTTGGGATATTAAATCGACTAATTTTTTCATTCTTACCTCCAATATCTCTTAACTTAAAGAATACTTTAACATAGGCATCAATAAATGTCACCAGATTTTTATAAAATAACATATTACTTACTTATCAAAATTTATCCAAAATGTACCACTTATAGAGAAATTAGTGCAATTTTTCAAATTATTATTGGATAATATGCTATTTTAGTAAATAAGATTTAACTTTTTTCAAAAAAAGACTGTTATTTTTATTAATTATGATGTATATTATACATATATGGTTTTTTATAATGGCTGAAATCGAACTAAAAAGATATTCAAAATAATAATTAGCGTTTATTAGGGAAATTACACAGAAACGAAAGGAGAAACACCATGTTCGGACTTTACTTTGGGAATTACCTATTAGAGAAGAATAAAATTTCTCATTCGCAGTTAGAGAAAGTATCGTTGCAGCAACAGACTTCACGAGCTAAATTGGGGTTAATAGCTGTTGCTGAAAAATTAATGACTACCAAACAGGCTGAAGAGATTAATGAGCTGCAAAAGCAAAAAGACAATCGCTTTGGTGATATCGCTATAGAAAAGGGTTATTTACTTAAGGAAGAAGTAACACACTTATTAAATCTTCAAGGTAACCCATATATAACCTTTGTTCAAACACTTGTAGATAATAATATCTTAACTATGGATAAGATTGATGAATACATAAAGCAATTTAAAGATGACTATGGATTTAGTGATACAGAATTTGAAGCACTAAAATCCGGTGACATAGATAGAATCATTCCCGTATTTGTAGATATCAACATTCCTTTTGCCGGAGAATGTATTTCGTTGACACTTAGAAACATAATACGATTTATAAATAATAAGCTACTTTTGAAAAAAGCCCATACAGTAAATGAATATATTTTCCCTTCTCTAGCATACCAGAAACTTGTTGGAAGTCATGAATTATTTGTAGGATTTGCAGGTAATGACCCTGGATTATTAACAATTGCCAGAACATTTGCTAAAGAAGATTTTGAGACTATGGATGAAGATGCATTTGACTCCATCTGTGAATTTATAAACTGCAGTAACGGATTATATGCTTCTAAGCTTAGTTTAGAAGACATACACATTGACATGACACCTCCATCATATTCACAAAACAGCACTTTGGTGTCTGATGGAGATATATACATAGTTCCTGTAGTTATTAACGGAAAACAATTAGACTTATTGGTTGCTGTAGACCAGAATATAGAAATAAAATAGGAGGGGAATATTAATGGCAAAGATTCTTATAGTAGACGATTCCAAAACTTCAAGGAAGATTCTTAGAAATATACTAGAGGAAAATGGTCACGAAGTTGTTGGTGAGGCAGTCAATGGAAAAGATGGGTTAGAAAAATATCAAGAGATTAAACCCGAGATTGTTACAATGGATATTACTATGCCAGTTATGGATGGTTTAGAAGCACTGAGAAACATCATGGACATGGATAAAACAGCCAAAGTTGTCATGGTAACAGCAGCTGGCCAAAAAACCAAGATAGTAGATGCTGTCAAGTACGGGGCAAGCGAGTTCTTAACCAAGCCCTTCGAAGCCAACCAGATAATTGAGATTATTAATCAAATAAAATAAGATTTATTATATATTAAAGCAGATAATATGCTCCCCTAAGTTATAAACTTAGAGGAGCATTTTTTATTCATAATCTAATTGCCCTATATTTTACTGAACAGGCATTATAATTGCTGCAACAATATAAACAATCAACCCCACACCAAACATACTAAATATAACCCATAGCAGCCTTACTACGGTGGGATCAATATTTATATACTCAGCAATACCTTGGCAGACTCCGCACACCATCCTATTAGTGGAAGAACGATATAATCTCTTAGGCTCCATAAATCCTCCTCCTTTCAAAATAACTGTACATCTTATCGGTGCCTGGCACCATGAACAAATTGTAAATAAATTATAAATTTTCTATGAACAAAATAAAGTACGAACTCTTATTTATCATAATATACAAGAATCCGTACTTTTATGTATTTCATATCTAGTTATTTATGTAACTTACTACCTTATATGGTGTTCTATAGTTATATCTTTTTATATTGATACCTTCTTTTTTACTTGCGGCACCTATAACTTTTCCATTACCAATATACATAGCTACGTGGTTTACAACACCATTTTTTCTATAAAAAATCAAATCACCCGGTTGGATATTACTCATGGATACTCTCTTACCACCCCTTGACTGGGATCTTGAACTCCTAGGAATACTTATACCAAAATTCTTAAATATGGATTGGACAAATCCTGAACAGTCAGCCCCCCTAGTAAGGCTAGTTCCACCCCATACATATGGATTACCTTCGAATCTTAGGGCATAATTAACTATTTTTTGTCGTAGAGAGGAGCTAGTTTTAACTTTTTCTTTTTGCTCCTTCTCTTTGTTTAAGGCAATGATCTTTTCTTCCTCTTCTATAGATACAGCTTCCTTAAAATCTGATTGGATTTTAACATAGTCCCTGGATACATATCCTGTCTTTCCTCCGACTGATACTTTTACCCAGTCTCCATCTACTTCTATCACTTCCAGACTATAACCTTTAGGAAGTAGTTTTATAACAGATGAATTTGTACTGGCCTTTGTTCTTACATTAAGTTCATTTGCAGTAATTGTGGCAATATCAGTTTTTACACTATCTATTCTTTCATACACATCACTGCCAGTAAACAAATAATCTGAACTTATGTAACCGGTTACATCACCGGACTTAACTTTAACCCAATCTCCATCTTGAATAACTTCATTCTCATGAGATATAATTGTGGCAACTGCATTACTATGTAATTTTCCCAAAACCTTGCTATTGGTATTTGCTTTACTTCTTATGTTCACATAATTATTAACATTTGCTATAGCAAAGTTACTATATTCTTTGATAGGATCTAAGATATAATCAATATCTCCTACTGTAATTTTTGGATCAACGCTTATATCATTTAATAGAACCGTTATGCCTGCAACCGGCTGTCCTGCAGCATAAGCTGTTTTTGTTCCTCCCATAAATGCTAATGAACCTATCATGCAATAAGTAGCAATCTTTCGTACTCTTCTAATCATATAAGCCTCCGTCGTATTATTTGTTACGTAAATATTAAATTTGTTACAAACATATTATACTATATGATAAGAGATAATACTTGTGGTAATTTATTCCGTATAAATAGTTAGACTTATAAAAACAAATGGACTTTCCAGATGATTAAGCTTATTATAGATACTATAAAAAACCTAGTCTTTAGATAATAACCTATTAATATATGATATAATATATAGAATATTAACTTGGAATTGGAGGACCTTATGGCACTAGACGGAATTGTTATTGCAAATATAGTTAATGAGCTTAAAGAATCTTTGGCGGGAGGAAGAATAAATAGAATTGCTCAACCAGAGACAGATGAACTTATTATAACCATAAAAGGACAAGATAGAGAAATTTACAAATTATTTCTTTCGGCAGGAGCAGGGATGCCTTTAATTTATTTTACAGATGATGCAAAGCCAAATCCTTTAACAGCTCCTAACTTTTGCATGTTACTTCGTAAACATCTTAATAATGGTAAGATTCTTGATGTGCTTCAGCCAGGATTAGAACGTATTGTATCAATAAAGGTAGAGCATATGGATGAGATGGGGGATTTAAAGGTTAATACCCTTATTATAGAGTTAATGGGCAAACATAGTAATATTATTCTTTGCGATGAATCCATGACTATACTTGACAGTATCAAGAGGGTTAACCAGTTTATGAGTTCTGTCCGTGAAGTTCTGCCCGGTAGAGAGTATTTTATTCCCCAGACAATGGACAAACTAGATCCCCTTACCATAGATTATAATTCTTTTCATAAGACTGTTTTAAGTAAGGCCATGGCTATCAGTAAGGCCATATATACTAGTCTTACTGGTATCAGTCCCTTAATTGCAAATGAAATTTGTTATAGGGCTTCTATTGATTCTAGTATGCCCACATCGGCTCTTAGCGAAGATATTGGACTTCACCTATATCGTAATTTTGAAAGAATCATGGATCAAGTAAAAAACAAAGAATTTACTCCCCATATAGTTATGAGGGATAATAGTCCTGTTGAATTCTCCAGTATTAATCTAACATCTTATTTAACTTATGACATAGAAAGCTTCCAATCTCCATCGGCAATGCTAGAGACTTATTATGCCTCAAAAAACAAAACATTAAAGATGCATCAAAAAACCGCCAACCTTAGGAAGCTAGTGGCAAATGCTATAGAGAGAGCATCAAAAAAATACGATTTACAACTAAAACAACTAAAGGATACAGAAAAGAGAGATAAATACAAAATCTACGGGGAACTTATAACAGCATATGGTTATGAACTAGAGCCTGATGCAAAAGAGCTTATCGCTCCAAATTACTATGACAACAATCAACTTATAACTATTCCCCTAGATACTACAATAACACCAATGGAGAATGCTAAGAAGTACTTTAATAGATATAACAAACTAAAGAGAACCTATGAAGCCTTGACCCAGCTAATCAAAGAATCAAAGGATGAGATAAGTCATTTGGAATCTATAAGTGCTTCCCTGGAGATGGCTAGGGATGAGGATAGCCTGGCTGATTTAAAACAAGAGCTTATGGATCATGGATATGTGAAAAAGAAACATTCTAGAGACGGCTCCAAAGGAGGAAAAAAATCTAAGAAAAATGCCAAGAGTAAGCCTCTTACTTATATTTCATCTGATGGATATCAAATCTATGTAGGGAAAAATAATTACCAAAACGAAGAAATTACTTTTAAAGTAGCAAATGGCGGTGATTGGTGGTTCCACGCAAAGAACATTCCCGGTTCCCATGTGATTGTAAAATCTGCTGGGGATCAACTACCAGATAAGACACTTGAAGAAGCAGCAAAACTTGCCGCCCATTACAGTAGAGGCAAGGATTCATCAAAGGTAGAGATTGACTATACTCAGCGAAAGAACATCAAAAAGCCAAACGGTGCAAAACCAGGCTTTGTAATTTATAACACCAATTATTCTATCCTTGTTGATACAGATATCTCTGATATTAAAGAAGTGAAAGGGTGATTCAAATGATTAAGTCGGATTTTCATATACATTCTAATTTCTCCAGTGACTGTGAAACTCCCATGGAAGATATGATTAACCAAGCAATAAAACTTGGTCTTAAAACCTTATGTTTTACTGATCATATGGACTATGACTATCCAGAAGAATATGAATATTCATTTGTATTTGATATTGATAAATACCTAGACAAACTTGAATTAATGAAAGAAAAATATCATTCTCAGATTGAGATTCTAAGAGGAATTGAACTGGGACTGCAAAATCATGTAATAGATTCCATGACTAACCTTATTAATTCACATTCCTTTGACTTTATAATAGGTTCTATCCACCTGGTAGACAAAATGGATCCTTATTATCCACATTATTGGGAGGAAAAGACTGAAGAAGAGGGGATACTTAGATGTTTTCATACTATTAAGGAAGCTTGTGAGATTTATCAAGGCTTTCATGTATGTGGTCATATTGATTATATAGTCCGCTATGCCCCTAGTAGTAAGGTTAAATATCACGAATATGACTACCACTACTACCAAGATGTCATAGACGAGATCCTAAAGACACTTATTAAACATGAAAAAGGCATAGAAATAAATACCTCCGGATATAAATACGGCCTTGGCCATCCACATCCTAAGACTGAGGTATTAAAAAGATATAAGGAACTTGGTGGTGAAATAATCACCATTGGTTCTGATGCTCATAAGCCTGAACATCTTGCTTATAATTTTCAACATGCTGGTGAACTTCTAAAAAGCCTAGGTTATGATTATCATACTGTTTTCAAAAAGGGAAAACCTATAATGATAAAACTAG
Source organism: Clostridiales bacterium (assembly GCA_012520635.1). Classification (GTDB taxonomy): domain Bacteria; phylum Bacillota; class Clostridia; order Lachnospirales; family Lachnospiraceae; genus Mobilitalea. The sequence goes on from JAAYNY010000203.1 coordinate 10,650, forward strand.
ATTAGGTGGAAGGAACTTATATAATAGTTCCCCCACCTACAACATAATCGTCTTTATAAAAAACTGCAGCCTGCCCAGGAGTTAAGGCTCTTTGAGGCTCATCAAATCTACATAGTATCTCATCAGGTCCAGTCCTTTTTATGGTGCATCTACTGCCCTTATGACTGTAGCGAATCTTTGCATTAACAACCATCTCATCTTTCAAATCATCTATTGCCATAAAATTAAGGTTGTTAATATAAAAACTATCTGAAAATACATCCCCTGCGTCCCCAATAACAACTTCATTGGTCTTAGGTCTTAACTCCATAACAAACACAGGTCTTCCCATAGCCAGGTTTAAACCCTTTCTTTGGCCGATAGTATAGTGGGCTAGTCCCATATGTCTTCCTAGGACTTCTCCATTAACATTAACAAAGTTACCTGGGGTAAATCCATAACCGGACTTTTCCATATTCCTTTGATATTGAGACCTTTTTTCCTCTATAATTCTCCTATTATCTTCATCCCTTAGGTATTCTTCTATAAATCCTGCATAGTCATTGTTAGCAACAAAGCAAATCTCCTGACTATCAGGTTTATCTGCCACAGGAAGCTTTATATCATTGGCAATCTTTCGGATTTCATCTTTAGTATAGTCTCCTACTGGCATTAATGTATGTTTCAGCTGATACTGAGTAAGGTTATACAAGGCATAGGTCTGATCCTTTGCTTTTGTTGCTGAATTTTTTATAGCATATCTACCATTTGGAAGCTGTGTTATAGATGCATAATGGCCTGTGGCAATATATGATGCCCCTATAGATAAACTCCTTGCCAGAAGGGATTCCCATTTAACAAATCTATTACATGCTATACAAGGATTTGGTGTCCTTGCCATAACATACTCAGACACAAAATAATCTATAACACTTTTCTTAAACTCCTCTTTAAAATTCATGACATAGTATGGGATATCCAGTGCAGAAGCAACTCTTCTTGCATCTTCAACAGCACTTAAACCACAACATCCACCGTTTTCAGATACGGAACATACATCCTCATCCTGCCAAATCTGCATAGTCACACCTATGACATCATATCCCTGCTCTTTTAAAAGGTAGGCCGCCACAGAGGAATCCACTCCTCCTGACATCCCAACTACTACTTTTTGCATTTGTAACTCCAATCTATTCCTTAATAGCTTTCCGCCACATCTTCCTCATGGTCATGGACATCATTCTTAGGCTTTTTTAAGCCTTCTATCTTGATACCATTTTTCTCAGCATAATCCCAAAGAGCTGCATGTATAGCCTGCTCTGCCAATAAAGAACAATGTACCTTAACAGGAGGTAGCCCGTCAAGTGCCTCTACAACTGCTTTATTAGTAACCTCTAGGGCTTCTTGGACAGTCTTACCCTTTACAAGCTCAGTGGCTACACTACTGGTTGCAATAGCTGCTCCACAGCCAAAAGTTTTAAATTTTACATCCTGAATTATTCCATCATCATCTATATCCAGGTACATTCTCATTATATCTCCACACTTAGCATTTCCAACTGTGCCAACTCCACTAGGGTTCTCTAGTTCTCCCATATTCCTTGGGTTTGAAAAATGATCCATTACTTTTTTTGTATACATATTTTTTTCCTCCAGTTTATCAAATAGCATATACATGCATTTTACTTATTATCTCTTTCGTACGAAATCCTCATATAAAGGGGACATCTTTCTTAATTTATCAACTACTTCTTTAATTTTATCAACAGTATAATTAATTTCTTCTAATGTATTCTCATGACTTAGGGTCAATCTTAATGAACCATGGGCTATCTCATGGGGTAAACCTATTGCCAAAAGAACATGGGAGGGATCTAAGGAGCCTGAAGTACAAGCAGATCCACTGGAAGCACAGATATTCTGCATATCAAGCATGATAAGTAGAGACTCCCCTTCTATAAATTGAAAACTAAAATTCACATTATTGGTCAATCTATTTGTTCTATGTCCATTTAACCTAGTAAATGGAATCTCTGCAAGAACTCGTTTTACCAAATGTTCTCTAAGCTCCAATTCTTTCTTTCTTCTCTCATCAAGGGTGCTAAGTGCCATCTGAACCGCTTTTCCAAAACCAACAATATATGGAACATTTTCAGTCCCTGCCCGTCTTCCTCTTTCCTGAGCACCACCATGTACGAAAGAACGAATCTTAATACCTTTTCTTATATACAAAAAGCCTATACCTTTAGGTCCACCTAGCTTATGTGCACTAGCACTAAGCATATCTATCCCAAGCTCTTCCACATTAATATCTTCATGGCCAAAGGCTTGCACAGCATCGGTATGAAATAAAAGCTTATGCCTTTTTGCTATTTCACCAATTTCCCTGATGGGCTGTATTGTACCAATTTCATTATTAGCAAACATAACTGATATTAATATAGTTGATGGTCTTATTGCTTTCTCCAACTGGTCTAACTTGATAATACCATTCTCATCTACATCAATATAAGTTATTTCAAATCCTCTTTTTTCTAGATATTCACAAGTATGGAGTATTGCATGATGTTCAATCTTTGATGTTATAATGTGCTTTCCTTTTGATTCATATGCTTCAGCAGTTGCAACCAGTGCCCAGTTATCAGCTTCAGTTCCGCTAGCTGTAAAATAAACTTCCGAGCTATGGCTTCCTAAGGCATCTGCAATTATTGTTCTTGCCTCATCTATTGCCTTCTTATTCTGTGAAGCAAATTCATAAACACTAGATGGATTACCATAAACCTCACTAAAATACGGAAGCATTGCCTCAACGACCTCAGGCCGTGTTTTTGTTGTAGCTGCATTATCAAGGTATATCTTCTTTTCCATGTAGTCATCTCCTAATAGTTTTAATTTATATATATTAAGCAGGGTAGAAGCGATTTACTTAGCATGTCTGATTTGTACGTTTCTCCTGATTGTTACCTGCTTCTGCTTGGACTTTCCTACTTTCATCAACTAGGTCAGAGAGCATAATTCCATCCACTGCATCATTTATACTATCACTTATACGCTTCCACACATATTTTGTTACACATAAATCCGAGTGGCTACACTCGGCATCTGCATCATTTATTTCAGAGCATTCTACAGGACTCAAATCTCCTTCTAAAGAGCGTAATATTTCTCCTACAGAAATGTCATGTGCAGGCCTAGCAAGTATATATCCACCCTGGGCTCCTCTGATGCTATTAACCACTCCTGATTTTCTTAACTTCGCTATTAATTGTTCAAGATAATTAACAGAAATCTCTTGCCTTTCAGCAATCTGACTTAGGGCTATAGCTTCATCATTACCATTTATTGCTATGTCAAGTACTGCTCTGAGTCCATATCTTCCTTTAGTAGATAATCTCATTAAAAAACCTCCTACTATCAATCTACCTAGATTAATATGTACTTTTAATTCCTAGTATTTTAATCCCTATTAATTTACTAGGGTTTAAATATATCACTCCGAAAATTATTTGTCAAGCTTTTCATACATAAGTTTTCTTTCGCATAAATATATTTAAAAAAGGACTTGATGGGGTAATTTAATGAGGGGCAAAATCACTAGAATTAGAATAAATCAAATTTCACAAAGAAGTATCTTAAAAGGAACTATAATTCTTACACTAGCTGGTTTCATAACCAGATTTATAGGTTTCTTTTATAAAATATTTTTATCAAATACCATGGGAGCTGAATTGTTAGGTATATACCAACTAATCTTTCCTATATACGGCCTTGCATTTACCATATACGCAACAGGTATCCAGACAGCCTTATCCAGATTAGTTGCAGCACAGATGGGAATGAAAAACCATAAGAATATAAAAAAAATATTGATTATAGGCATAATGCTTTCTATATCTCTGGCCTGTCTTCTATCCTTATTGGTATTTAAATTCTCAGATATAATAGCTCTTCGCTTCCTACTTGAAGCCCGAAGTGGATCCAGCCTTCGTATACTTGCTATAGTATTTCCTTTTTGCGGAGTAACTTCCTGTATAAATGGCTATTATTATGGATTAAAAAAAGCCGGAGTTCCGGCGTCTACTCAATTACTTGAACAGCTTGTAAGAGTAATTGTTGTATATATTACTGCTTATATTGTAGGTAAGGGTGATTTGCTAGTTACCTGTGAAATGGCAGTACTTGGCCTTGTTATCGGTGAGATTTTCTCCTGTCTGTATAATATAGCATCCCTCTTTGTCACCAAATCACCAAAGAATATGTTATATCCTGGACCTGATCCTAAGGCCAAGTCCCAAAGGTCAAGTACTATCTTAAAAGACATACTACATCTTAGCATTCCACTATCTACAAATAGGCTTTTAATTAACATCCTACATAGCATTGAATCAATTTTAATTCCAACTATGTTAAGAAGATTTGGCCTTACATCAAGTGAGGCCTTAGTTTCCTACGGAACCCTTAATGGAATGTCCATGCCTTTTATTATGTTTCCCACTGCTATCATTAATGCCCTTTCTGTTCTTCTTCTTCCAACAGTATCAGAGGCACAAGCTATGGATAATGAAGCTTTAATTGGAAAGACCTCTTCCATCTCAATAAAGTACAGCCTACTAATAGGTATATTAAGTACAGGAATCTTCTTGGCTTTTGGGGGAAGTCTTGGAAATATTATATTTAATAGCCAAGAAGCAGGTAATTACCTAGTTATACTTGCATGGTTATGTCCTTTAATATATCTAACTACAACCTTAGGAAGCATAATTAATGGTCTTGGTAAGACTCACATTACATTTATTAATAATGTGGTTGGAACCCTTTGTAAGATATTTTTAATAACCATACTAATACCACAAAAAGGTATCACAGGATATTTGCTGTCACTACTAATTGGTCAACTTATTATTACATCTATGGATACTATATATGTAATAAGAAATA
>JAAYNY010000204.1 GCA_012520635.1 Clostridiales bacterium
CAGAAACATTTTTTTGCATGCCAGAGGAAGAGACATTTAAGTACTTTGAGATATTTAAAAAAACCTTATCAGGGGGGATTGGTAAGAATCTTATTAATATGGAATTTCCATTGGAGTCAGAATTTAATGATGGGACTCAGGCCTTTCTTTTGAAATTAAGGGATAGTGAACTTAAAGATGAAAGTCTCCTAGATGAATTCTATAATAAAGTGATTGAATATTATGATTATACTGGTAATTATCTTATCCTTATGCTTTATGCCGCTTATGACATTCCTGGTAAGACAAATGATAACATCTTTATGGATGATGCATCTGATGAAGTATACAGTTATATTCTTTGCTCCATATGTCCAGTTAATCTTTCAAAACCTGGATTAAGCTATAATGATGAAAAAAACCAATTTAATAAACGTATTCAAGATTGGGTAGTTGGTATGCCTAGTAATGGTTTTTTATTTCCTGCATTTAAGGATCGAAGCACAGATATACATAGTGTACTTTATTATTCTAAAGATTCAGAAAAATTAAACAATGATTTTGTAAATCAATTACTTGGTTGCCAGCTTCCTCTCTCGGCAGGGGGACAAAAGGAAAGTTTTCAGACTATAATCCAGGAAACCCTTGGTGAACAATGTGAATATGAGATAGTTAAAAATATTCATGAGAAATTAAATGAAATAATTGAAGAACATAAAGAAAAGGAAATTCCAGAACCTCTTACTCTTGATAAAATTGAAGTTAAAAATCTCTTAAGTGATAGTGGAGTTGAAGAAGAAAAGTTAAAGGAATTTGATCTTCGTTACGAGGATATAACAGGAGGTAATGGAACTTTAGTTGCCAATAATGTAATAAACTCCAGAGCATTTGAAGTAAAGACTCCAGATGTTGTTGTAAAAGTTAATCCTGAAAGAATGGACTTGGTAGAAACTAAGGATGTAGATGGACGAAGATGTATTGTAATAGAAATTAATGATCAAGTGGAGGTTAACGGCATCATTGTGAAACCATAAGTAAATAATACCAGTAAAAGACCAGTTTTTACTTGAATTATCTACTACATATAGTACAATCAAAGGTATAAAGCTAAAGGACAATTCCAAATGAAAATATCAATTATTTGTGTGGGAAAATTAAAGGAAAAATATCTAAAGATGGCCATAGAAGAGTACGTGAAAAGGCTAGGAAGATATTGTAGCTTGGATATTATTCAGCTTCCCGATGAAAAAACTCCGGATAATGCCAGTGAGGCAATGGAAAAGGCAATAAAAAAGAAAGAAGGAGAAAGGATATTAAAATCTCTTAAGGAGGATTCTTACTGTATAGTTCTAGCTATAGAGGGTAAGATGTTGTCCTCTGAGCAACTTGCAGACCATATGGAGAAGCTATGTGTTTCAGGAAGAAGTCATATAACTTTTGTAATAGGAGGCTCTCTGGGACTTTCAGATGAGATACTAAAAAGAGCAGATTATCAGTTGAGTTTTTCTAAGATGACTTTTCCACATCAGCTGATGCGTGTAATTCTTCTTGAACAGATATATAGAAGTTTTAGAATTATTAATAATGAACCATATCACAAGTAAGGAGGAGTTAGATGAATAATTTAGAGTTTGCTATTAAGATGGAACTGGATGGACAAAAGTATTATCTAGAACAAGCTAATAAGAACAAAGGTAATAATATTGAAAAGGTTTTTCTTTTGTTGGCTGAAGCTGAAAAGGAGCATGCGGCTCTTCTTAGTAAGAGGTTAAAAGAAGAAGATTATATCCTAGATGCTACTAATCTTACAGAGATCAAATCATTATTTCATGGTCTAAAAGATTATAAAGCCAGTGATGTAAGAAAGACAACCCAACTTGATGTATATAGACTTGCTGTTGATATTGAAGAAAAAAGTATAGAACTTTATAAGGAAATGCTAGATGAGGCAAGTAGTGATAAGGATAAAGAACTTTTTAACTTCCTACTGGAAGAAGAAAATCAGCATTTACTTATGTTTGAAGAACTTCAAAAAATGTTAACCCGCCCAGAAGAATGGGTAGAATCTGCTGAGTTTGGAGTAAGGGAAGACTATTAATTGTAGAATATATTGAGAAACCCATTAAAATATGTTATAGGAGTGCAAAACAATAATCTATGCACTCCTATATTTATTAAGGGTTTCTCTTTTAATATGCACTTTTATTGAGGTGAGAATCCAAAGTATCTTAAGATGCCTATATACATACCATATGCAAAACCATATTGATTATCACGTAGTTTCTGAGCATCATTAGCATTTGATAAGTAAGCAAGTTCAACAAGAAGTGATGGCATATTGGTTCGTCTAAGTACATAAAAAGTCTGGTTTTGTCTTATACCATTGTTTTTAGTTCCAACAGTTTCAACAATGCCATCCATTACATATTGAGCTAGCCAGTTGGCCTGTGTGCCATACTGGAAAATATATATTTCGGTACCATTTATGGCGGGGTTATTATTTGCATTGCAATGAATACTTATGAAATAATCTGCAGGCCATTGGTTAGCCAATCGTACTCTTTCGGCTAAGCTGCTAGCATTATTGGTACCTAATACAGTAGTAGGAGTAGGTCTAGAGACCCGGGCTTCAAATCTAGAATCTCCATTTAGCATATCAGCCAGGTAGATGCCAACTTGGTAAGTGATATCCTGTTCCAGTAGGCCGTTGCCTGTGGCACCAGCATTATGAAATCCTGTGGGATTGTGACCCTGATCTATAAAGATTTTTATAGCCATAGTGTACTTCCTTTCATTAAATTCTCTTATAACATAAGTTATAAAATTTTCCCTTGCAATATTATATTCTTAAAGCTACAAATAGGTGCAGACATTATTATAGTGGCTGGAACATATTTATTATGGTAATAATGTTGAAAAGATGATATAATTCTAATAAATAATTATATGTTTTACACATAAAGAGGGTGCCATGATAAAAATTCTTAATAGTTTAAAAAAGAATAGTGTAATTATGATAGCAACTGTAATCAGTATTTCTGTGGGTTTTGTAATAATCTCTATAGGTATGATTTTATATAAAAATAGGATATCTAAAATCGGTTATGCAGATAGTTCGGATTATATTAATTATAAATATCAATTTGCACTTATATCTGAGGAATCAGATGCGCCATTTTGGGAAGCTATATATGAGGGGGCTTTAGATAAGGGAAAAGAGCTAGATATATACGTTGAGAGGACAGGTAGTAGCCTGCCAAGTGTCTATCCCCTTCAGGATCTGATGAAGATAGCTATAGCTTCAAAAGTAGATGGAATTATTATTGAGCCCAATGGTGAAGAGGATATAATTGACCTTATCAATTTGGCTGATAGGGCAGGTATCCCTGTTGTTACAGTTCTCAGTGATGAACCTAGTAGCAAGCGAAAGAGCTTTATAGGAATTAACAGTTATTATCAAGGACAGATATATGGTAAACAGGTTCTTGATGTTATTAGTGAGGGTAGAAAGAATATAACAGTACTTATTAATTCTGATAGTAGCGGTGCTAGTGATGTAATTTACTCCAGTATTGTGGAGATGACAGCTGGTAAAAATGTCACCATAAGGTCAGTTGATGTCAATACTCAAAGTACCTTTAGCTCGGAGGAGGATATTCGAAACATTATAAAAGATACTATAAATCCTACAGAGGTATTAGTCTGTCTTACGGCAGTTGATACCCGTTGTGCCTATCAGGCAGTTGTAGATTATAACAAGGTAGGAACAATAGATATTATTGGTTATTATGATTCGGATTTGATCTTAAGTGCTATACAAAAGGATATAATTCATTCCACAATGACTATTGATGCCAAACAAATGGGAGGATACTGCGTAGAGGCATTAAATGAATATAAGCAAAATGGTCAGGTTAGCGATTACTTTTCTGTAGATATATGCTCGATTAATCGAGATAATGTAGAGGACCATATTGAGTAAAAAACATATGATTGGTGGTATATATGAAAAGGAAAGTTATTCAAGGCTCTATAAGAATTCGGCTGATATTGGTGTTTGTACTTACGACAGGAATTGTATTCATCGCCAATATGTTTATTTATTACAATATCAATAAATCCATTGGAAATATTGATGAGGTATATGTTAGTAATATTGGATTAAATGAACTTAATGATTCTCTAAATAATCTTCACGGGTATGTATATGAATATTTGAACACTAAGAATACTGAGGCTTTGGAAAATTATTATGTCAGTGAGCAGATATATATGAATCATGTGGAAGATCTTAACGGTGATATTAGTGATAATAATATGATGCTTATGCAAAAGAACATTAAGAGCATGTCTAAGACCTATCTTAAGTTGATTGATGATTCTGTAGATGCTAAAAGAGGCAACAATATTGAGAGATACAAAGAAAACTATGAAGAAGCTGATAAAATGTATGATATTATCAGAACTCATATTAACACTCTAAATAACGAGCAATTTAAATACAATTCTGATAATTACGAGTTACTTCGAATGTCCCTTTATTATCTGGAGATTATAAGTACTTCTATATTATTATTTATAATGGCCTTTAATATATTGCTAATTATTATTGTTACTAGTAGCATAACAGAGCCCCTTATGAAACTTACTAAATCTGCAGATGAAATTTCAGCAGGTAATTTTGATGTGGATCTTATTCCAGTTGAATCTTCTGATGAAGTAGGAATTGTTACAAAGGCATTTAATACTATGACTGTCAGTATTCATCAGTATATTAATAAAATTAAAGAGAGCATGGAACTAGAGAGTAAGATGAAGGAAAATGAACTTATGATGACTAATCATCTTAAGGATGCACAATTAAAATATCTTCAAGCTCAGATTAACCCTCATTTTCTTTTTAATACTTTAAATGCTGGTGCGCAACTGGCTATGATGGAGGGAGCTGACAAGACCTGTCTATATATTGAGAACATGGCTGACTTTTTCAGGTCTAATATGAAAAGCTTTAGTCAGGATTCAACCATAAGGGATGAGATAAAGTTAGTGGACTCATACATATACATATTAAATGTACGATATTCTGGGGGAATAAACTTTTATAAAGAGATTGATGAGAGTGTAATAGATATAAGAGTTCCTAGTATGATACTTCAACCAGTAGTAGAAAACTCCATAAATTATGGAATAAGAGATATTGATTACGAAGGAGAAATCCACCTAAAGGTGGAGGAGTTAGAAGAGTCAATCCTTATAACTATATATGATAATGGTACAGGTATGGATCAAACTACCATTGATAGAGTACTTAATTATAGTATTAAAGACGGAAATATTGAAAAGGAGTTAAATCTAACAAAAGACTCTAACGGTATCGGTCTTGGTAATGTAATAAATCGCTTAAAGCTCTATTATGATATGGATAATATCTTTAATATATATAGTCAAGGGCATAATCAGGGTACAACAGTTACTATGCTTATACCAAAGGAAGCTTGTAATCAGGGAAAAGGTGGAAAATTAGAGGCAGAAGGTGAAAGTATAGTTGAGCCTAGGCTAGAGTCTAAGTCTTTTGACCAGGTAGATAATGAGAATAAAGAATACAAAAATATAGATGTAGGCTAGAATTACGCAGGGGGAACGGATGGGTGCAGATATGTATAAAATTATGTTAGCAGATGATGAAGGTATAGTAATTGATTCCTTAAGATTTATAATTGAAAAGAACTTTGGGCAAAGTTGCATGGTAGAACATGCCAACACAGGTAGAAGGGTGATTGAACTGGCTGAGCAGTTTAAACCTGATATAGCTGTTATGGATATACATATGCCAGGGATAAATGGTATAGAGGCTATGAAAGAGATAAGGAAAACCAATGATTCTGTAATCTTTATTGTTTTAACAGCTTTTGACAAGTTTAACTATGCAAAGGAATCTATAAATCTTGGAGTTTTAGAATACTTAACTAAACCAGTTAATCAATCAGTTATTGTCCAAGTTATGCAAAAGGCTATGGATATTATTGATAAAGATCGCAAAAAGAGAAGTAATGATCTAATGATTCGCGAGAAGTTAGAGATTGTAATACCAATAATTGAAAGCGATTTCATCTATGCTGTCTTATCCAAGACAGATTTTGAGAGAGAAAGGAGCAATTTCTGCAATCTTCTTGGAATCAAGGATGATTATGGAATGATACTTGTAATGGAATTTGGTGATTCCTTAGTTGAAGGAAATCTGACCAATCCTGTAGGGATTAGCGTAAAGGCACAGTCTTACTATCCTTCTATAAGGGACAGTCTAAAAGAGGAGTTTTCCTGTGTAGTAGGATCTATTATGGTTAATAAAATAGTTGCCTTTATATCATCCCATAAAGAACAATTAGAATATGATGACAGAATAGGAATAATTGAAAAAGCCCGAAAGTTGGTAAGGGATTTAACCAGTCAATTTGATATGCAGTTTAAGATAGGTATAGGCTCAGTAACCTCTATTAGTAATCTGGATGATTCCTATAAAGAAGCCTTAAATGCCATAAGAAACAGTAAGGGTAGAGTGGCACATGTGAAGGATTTGCCAATTGGTTGTGAGTATGAAGCCGATTACCCTATACAGATAGAAAGATCCTTATTTGATAAGATAGAAAAAGGGGATGTAGAAGGTACTGAGATAGAAGCAAATCTCTTCTTCGATTGGATGGTTAAAAATTATCCTGATCATATGATGGATATTAAATTAAAGGTTTTGGAGTTTATATTATTTGCTGAGCATAGGGCTTTCTTAAGTGGTGGTATGACCTATTATTTTCTTTATAGAAAAGAATATCTTCCTACTATTATTAGACTAGAAAACTATGAGCAACTTAGAAAGTGGTTTATTCAAAAGGTTACTGAGGCCTGCCTTAATATTACTAGTAAAAGGGTGGAACAAACCAGTGGAATGATATATAGGGCTAAGGCTTACATAGAAGAAAATTATAAGAAAGATATATCACTTGATGACGTGTCAAGAATTCTTGATATAAGTCCTTATTATTTTAGTAAACTATTTAAGGATGAGACCGGAGAGAATTTCATAGAATATTTAACCAAGTTACGGATAAATAAAGCCAAGAAACTACTTGTAGATAGTGACATGAATATAAAAAATATTTGCTTAGATACAGGATATAGTGACCCAAATTATTTTAGCAGGATTTTTAAGAAGCAGGTAGGAGTTACTCCTACAGAATATAGGGAATGTAATAACCATTAACTAGTATAACTTTATAACCTAAAGTGTATGAAAAACATCAAGGGGATGGAATGAGTTATGAATAAAATTTTATTAAGCATAATATTTATGTTTTTGATGGCAGGTTTAACAAGCTGTACAAAAGAGGTGGAGGACAATCTAAGTAATGAACCAGAGGATAAGATTAAGATTGGTTTATCCTTTGATTCCTTTGTAATTGAACGTTGGCAAAGGGATAGGGATGTGTTTATGTATACAGCAGAGGAGCTTGGGGCAGAGGTTAATGTTCAAAATGCCAATGGAGATGTGGAAAAACAGATATCTCAAATCGAATATTTTATTGATAAGGAGATGGATGTTATTCTAATTATTGCAATTGATTCAAAGGCATTTGTACCGGTAGTAAAGAAGGCCAGAGATGCAGGAATAAAGATTATTGCTTATGATAGACTGCTAATTAATTCAAATGTAGACTTATATATTTCATTTGACAATGAAAAAGTAGGAAGTTTGATGGGCAAGGCCTTAAAAGATAATGTTCCAGAAGGTGGCAATATCACAACTATCTTTGGACCTACAACTGATTATAATGTTCAACTAGTGGAGCAGGGTTATAACAGTGTTATGGAGGGAACGGATATTAATGTGGTGTATTCTGTTAATGCGGTTAATTGGGTGGCTGAGGAAGCCTATTATGCAGTGTATGAAGCACTATCTATTACACCTGATATTCATGGGGTTTTTTGTGGTAATGATAATCTGGCAACAGAGGCAGTTAGAGCCTTATCTGAAAATCGCTTGGCAGGAAGTGTAATAGTAACAGGTCAAGATGCTGATCTTGCAGCATGTCAAAGGATTGTGGAAGGAACACAGACTATGACTGTATATAAGCCAGTAGATAAATTAGCAAAGGCAGCAGCTGAGTATGCTGTAAAATTAGCTAAGGGTGAGGACATTGATGTAAGTACCACTATTAATGATGGTACCTGGTATGTACCTTATGTTAAGCTAGAGCCTATTGCTGTTACAAAAGACAATATGGATGAGATAATTATTGACGGAGGTTTTCAAAAGCGTGAAGAAGTGTATCTAAATGTCTCAGAATAGTTCCTTAACTAGCAATAGCAAAAAATTGATGTTATGGTAGCAATTTTTTGCGAAATTAATAATTTAATAGGTAATTTAAGTCCTTCTCTAATAAAAATTTGAAGTAGTTAACAAGTTAGTCCTGTATTTACCATGATATATTGTAATCGTAGGTATTGTTAATTAACTATATTAGAGGAGGATTTTTCTATGAAGAAAAGGTTAATTGGTATTTTGTTATGTGTCATGATGATGGTGTCATTACTTACAGCTTGTGGCGCTAAAGAAACTGGCGGAAAAAGCGGAGGAAAAACTGTAGGTGTGTGTATGCCTACTAAGGATTTACAGCGCTGGAATCAAGACGGAGCAAACATGAAAAAAGAATTAGAAGAAGCCGGTTATGTGGTTGATCTTCAGTATGCTAACAATGAAATAGCACAACAGGTTAATCAGATTGAGAACATGATTACAAGTGGAGTAGACGTTCTTGTTATTGCATCTATCGATGGTGGCTCCTTAGGAACCGTTCTTGCTGATGCTAAGAAGCAAAACATTCCGGTAATTGCATATGACCGTTTAATTATGGAGACAGATGCAGTATCCTACTATGCAACATTTGATAACTATATGGTAGGAACCATTCAAGGTGAGTACATAGTTGATGCTTTAGATTTAAAAAATCAGGCAGGACCTTTTAACATTGAACTATTTACAGGATCTCCTGACGATAACAATGCCCGTTATTTCTTTGGCGGTGCAATGGACGTATTAAATCCTTATATCGACAGTGGTAAGTTAGTTGTTGTATCAGGTCAGAAGGCATTTGAAGAAGTTGCTACATTAAACTGGTCTACAGAAGCTGCTCAGAGCCGTATGGAGAACTTAATTACTGCTTATTATGCTGATGGTACTAAGTTAGATGCTGTTCTTTCTAGCAATGACTCCTGTGCAATCGGAATAACTAATGCTCTTGTTAATGGAGGATTTACCAAAGATAACTTCCCTGTTCTTACAGGTCAAGACTGTGACATTACTGCTACAAAGAATATAATTGCTGGACTTCAGTCCATGTCAATATTTAAAGACACCCGTACATTAGCAACTCAGGTTGTTGAGATGGTTGATGCTATAATGAGTAAAAAAGAAGTTCCTGTAAATGATACAAAAACATACGATAATGGAACTGGTGTAATACCTACATTCTTATGTGAGCCAGTATTTGCTGACATCGATAATTATGAAGAGTTACTTATTGAATCTGGATATTATACAGCAGATCAATTAAAGTAATGTAAATTACTAGAACTATATAAGGTGTTGCTGTCACTTGGTATGACATTGTGTGGTTGGCGGCAACACCTTCCTAAGTGAGAAGCAAGAAAGAGGAGGAGTTAGGTTGGCTAATTACATATTGGAAATGAAGAATATAACCAAGCGATTCCCCGGAGTGAAGGCACTAGACAATGTAAACCTTCAGGTTGAGGAGGGTGAAATTCATGCACTGGTTGGTGAGAACGGTGCAGGAAAGTCTACATTGATGGGTGTGCTTAGTGGTATCCACCCATATGGAAGCTATGAAGGAGATATTTTATATCAAGGTCAAGAGTGTAGGTTTAATGGTATTAATGACAGTGAAGAAAAAGGAATTGTTATAATCCATCAGGAACTTGCCTTGGTTCCTTACATGACAATTGGGGAAAATATGTTTCTGGGAAATGAACGTGGCTCTAAATTTAATATTAATTGGGATGAAACTTATTCCAAAGCGAGGGAATTACTAGATATCGTAGGGTTACAGGATTCACCAAGAACTTTAATAAAGGACATCGGTGTTGGCAAACAGCAACTTGTTGAAATTGCCAAGGCATTAGCTAAGGATGTAAAGCTTTTAATACTTGATGAACCTACGGCATCTCTAAATGAAGCTGATTCAAGGAAGCTTTTAGATTTGCTCTTACAATTAAAGGAAGAAGGAATAACATCGATAATAATTTCTCATAAGTTAAATGAGATTGAATATGTTTCTGATAAAATAACTATAATTAGGGACGGTTCTACTATAGAGACTCTCGATAAGAATGTTGATAAGATTACCGAAGACCGTATTATCAAGGGAATGGTTGGTCGTGAGTTAACAGATAGATTTCCAAAAAGAAATGAAAATATCCTTGGGGATATAAGTTTGGAAGTTAAGAACTGGACAGTATATCATCCTTTATATGAAGGAAAAAAGGTAGTAGACGATGTCTCATTTTATATGCGAAAAGGTGAAGTGGTTGGAATTGCAGGACTTATGGGAGCAGGAAGAACTGAACTTGCACTAAGTATATTTGGTAAAAGCTATGGAAGTGGGATTTCAGGCACCATATTGGTGAATGGCAAGGAAATAAAACTAAACAACACACGACAGGCCATTGACAATAAAATCGCATATATAACAGAAGATCGAAAGGGTGATGGTCTTATCCTATCTAATCCTATAAGAGTCAATACTACTTTGGCAAAGATGGATAAAGTAAGTAAGAACAATATTATAGACCATAACCTTGAAGTGGAAGCGGCAGAAGAATACATAAAAAAATTAAAAACTAAGTGTACTTCGATTGAACATGAAGTCGGGAATTTAAGTGGTGGAAATCAGCAGAAGGTTCTGGTAAGTAAATGGATGTTTACGGATTCTGATATTTTATTTATGGATGAACCAACCAGAGGAATCGATGTCGGAGCAAAGTATGAAATCTATTGTATTGTAAACCAGCTGGTATCTGAAGGAAAATCCATACTATTTATTTCCTCGGAGCTTCCTGAATTAATCGGTATGTGTGACCGCATCTATATTATGAACGAGGGTAAGATGGTGGGTCAGGTATCTAAGGAAGATGCAACCCAGGAATATATTATGGGACAGATATTAAAGTCAAGCAAAGGAGCGTAACAATGGATAAAGTAAAAGATATATTAAAAAAGAATACGATGCTGGTAGCACTTTTTGTTATCATTATTTATTTTGCCATAGGAACCGGAGGAACATTACTCTATCCACGAAATGTTTCTGTATTGATCGGACAAAACAGTTATGTAGTAATATTGGCAGTTGGTATGTTGATATGTATACTTACAGGTGGAAATATTGATCTATCCGTAGGTTCCGTAGTTGCTTTTATAGGTGCTATAGCAGGTAAATTAATAGTTGACATGAAAATGAACATATGGTTATCAATTATAATTTGTCTGGTAGTAGGAGTTCTCATAGGATTATGGCAAGGTTTTTGGATTGCATACATACGAATACCAGCCTTCATTGTCACCTTGGCAGGTATGTTAATCTGGAGAGGAGCAGCACTTATTGTTCTTGATGGTCTGACAATTAATCCATTTCCAGATAATTATTTAAGGCTATTTAACAGCTATATACCAGATGTGTTTAATGGCAGAATTAACATTACTAGTATAATATTAGGTATGCTTTTATGTATTGTATACATTGTAGTACAGGCACTAGGAAGAATAAATGCAAGCAAAAAAGGATATCAGACAGAAAAGTTATCAGTACTTTTAATAAAAACTGCAATTATTTGCCTGGTTATAATGGTTATGTCTTATACCTTGTCAAAACATGAAGGTATCCCTACAATTCTATTAATATTAATGGTTGTAGTAGTAGTATATGCTTATTTTACCAATAAGACAGTTCCTGGTCGTTATCTATATGCTATGGGTGGGAACGAAAAAGCGGCAAAATTATCAGGTATTAATACCAATAATGTATTATTCTTTGCCTATGTAAACATGGCATTTTTAAGTGCCTTGGCCGCTTTAGTCTGCGTAGCAAGATTTAACTCTGCAGCCCCTACAGCAGGTCAAAACTATGAGATGGATGCCATAGGATCCTGTTATATCGGTGGTGCTTCTGCTTATGGTGGCATCGGTAAGGTATCCGGCGTAGTTATTGGTGCAATATTCATGGGTGTACTAAACAATGGTATGTCAATGATGGGTATTGATATGAATACACAGAAAGTAGTAAAAGGAATGGTATTATTAGCAGCAGTGGCATTTGACGTAATCTCAAAAACCAGAAAAAAAACAGCTTAATAAATAACCCTCCTTTTTAATGCATGTGCTTTTAAAGGTGCCAGGTACATTTGTAAAATGTACCTGGCACCTTTACTTTGACCAGGCACCGGGGTGCCTGACACCGTTCACAAGTTGTTCACAAAATTGACACCGGTACCTGACACCTTGACAAAGCTATCGTATAATTGTAAAATATGCTACATATTGTAAGTGAATCTAGAGAATAGGGAGGTAGGGAAATGAAATTTTATATCCCTGAGGGCTATAAGCCGGAGATGAGTATTAAGGAAACTGAGATTGCTATTAAAGATGTGAAGGACTTTTTTGAGAGGGAACTGGCAAAACAGCTAAATCTCACAAGAGTTTCCGCACCATTGTTTGTAAAACCTGAGACGGGGTTAAATGATAATTTAAGTGGTGTTGAAAGACCGGTTGCATTTGGGCTAAAGGAGCAAAACGATGCTATAGTCGAGATTGTACACTCCCTTGCTAAATGGAAACGTCTAGCCTTAAAACGTTATGGATTTTCAGACGGAGAAGGCTTATATACTGATATGAATGCAATAAGAAG
>JAAYNY010000205.1 GCA_012520635.1 Clostridiales bacterium
CGAATGCAAGCAAGACTATTGCTTGTATTTTGTGTTGTTACCTTGCTTTTGGTTGCCTTGATTGGTAGATTGATTTACATAATGCAGACTGATGGAGAAAGATATGCCAAACAAGTGCTATCTAGACAAACTTATGTTAGGGGAGTGCTTCCCTATAAAAGAGGTGAAATCCTTGATAGAAATGGTACAGTCCTAGCAAGAAGTGAACTTAGATACCGTTTAATACTTGATCCGGAAAATCTATTACTTAATTCGGACAAAATACCCACAACAATAGCTGCACTTAATGAGTATTATGGGATTGAAGCTGAAAAAATCAATACTATATTAAATGATAGCCCTAATAGTAGATATAAGATATTGCTTGATAATTTGCAACTTTCTGAAGTTGAAGATTTTAAAGAACTACTTAAGAAGGAAAGTAAGGATGTAAAAAGCCTATGGTTTGAAGAGAAATATGTACGAGCTTATCCATATGATACTTTAGCCAGTGACCTACTTGGGTTTACATCAGCGGACAATAAAGGTTATTGGGGTATTGAAGAATATTATAATGATGAACTTAATGGTATAAATGGCAAAGAATTTGGCTATTATGATTCGTCATTAAATATAGAGAGAATAATTAAAAAAGCTCAACATGGAAATACGATTGTAAGTACAATAGATATAAATGCTCAGAGAATAATACAAAAACATA
This sequence comes from Clostridiales bacterium, assembly GCA_012520635.1. Lineage (GTDB taxonomy): Bacteria > Bacillota > Clostridia > Lachnospirales > Lachnospiraceae > Mobilitalea. The sequence goes on from JAAYNY010000205.1 coordinate 701, forward strand.
TAAGAGAATTTAATGAAGAGTTTGGAAGTAAGAACATTGGAATTCTGGTAATGGATCCTAATAATGGAGATATTATTGCAATGGCTTCTAATGAAGAATATAACTTGAATTCTCCTAGGGATTTAAAGGGAGTCTACACAGAGGAAGAGCTCTCATCAATGACCTTGGAAGAGAAGATAGAAGCTATGAATAGGTTGTGGAAAAATGATGTAATAAGTTCAGGTTTTGAACCGGGATCCACCTTTAAACCATTTACAGTTGCAATAGCACTAGAAGAGGCTCTTGTATCCAGAAACTCAACTTTTCTCTGCGACGGTGGGGAGTATGTGGGTGGATGGGAAATTAGATGTAGTTCAAGATACGGACATGGTGAAATAAGCCTAGCTGAGACTTTAATAAAATCTTGTAATGATGCTATGATGCAGATGGCAGCCATGGAAGGAAGAGATATGTTCTACAAATATCAAAAGTATTTTTCCTTTGGACAAAGAACAGGAGTGGATCTTCCAGGTGAAGAAAGCGGAATTATAACTGCCTTAGACAATCTGAATGCATCAGAACTAGCAACTGCTAGCTTTGGCCAAACATTTAACGTAACCATGCTTCAGATGGTGGCTGGATATGCCTCTTTAGTTAATGGGGGATATTACTATCAGCCCCGTGTGGTTAAAGAAATACTAAATGATAAAAATGCTACAGTTAAGAAAATAGATCCTTTACTTATCAGGCGTACAGTATCGGAGGAAACCTCAGAGTTTATTCAAGAAGCCATGTATCAAACAGTTGAACTAGGTACTGCTAAACATGCTAAGGTAGAAGGATATACTATCGGTGGTAAGACAGGTACTGCAGAAAAGTTCCCAAGGAATATGGGTACTTATGTAGTATCCTTTTTAGGGGCGGCTCCTGCTATTAATCCTGAAATGGTTATATATGTAGTTGTAGATGAGCCACAGAATGTACCAAGACAAGATGATAGCTCTATAGCTACAAAGTTGACAAGTCGTGTTATGAATGAACTACTACCTGCTTTAGGTATTTATCCGGAGGGAGAGATTGACTATCTTTTAGGTGAAGAAGTAACTAATCAAGATGAAGAAGATCAAAGTGGTGATATAGAAACTGGGTCAGAGGATGACCATGGGGATACACATATAGACCCAGCAGATGATAGTCAAGATGAAGATAGTCAAGATGAAGATAGTCAAGATGAAGATAGTTAAGGTGATGATAGCCAAGATGAGTAATCTATGGAGAACTTAAAAAGACCTTCAGCATTTCAACATGCTTATGAATAAAGCTGTATCCTTTGTAATAAAATGAAACGCTAAGAGTTTCAGGATGGATGGTATGGCAAGGAACAGAACTTATAATAAAAGAAATATACTTATAATTGTTACGGTCATACTTTTAGCTAGTATGGCACTAACAGGTAGGTTGGTATATTTGATGATTTTTAGGTCAGAAGATTATGCAGCCCGTGCCAAGGAGCTCCATGAAAGGGAGCGACCTATAAAGGCTAAACGAGGTAGTATATATGATGCAAATGGTATAGAGATAGCTACAAACAAACCTGTCTGTACAATATCAGTTATCCATGCACAGATAGAAGAACCTGAGAAAGTTATAGAGGTATTATCACAAGAACTGGGATTAAGTGAGGAAAATGTTCGAAAAAGAGTCGAGAAATATACGTCCATAGAGCGTATAAAATCCAATGTTGACAAGGAAGTTGCTGATAGGATCAGGGAATATAAGTTTAAGGGAGTAATGATAGATGAAGACTATAAACGTTATTATCCATATGATAGTCTGGCATCAAAAGTTCTAGGTTTTACCGGAAGTGATAATCAAGGAGTAATTGGATTAGAGGTAAAATACGAAGACTATCTTAAGGGGATCAATGGAAAAATACTTACACTAACAACGGCTTACGGCGTAGAGATAGAAAATGCTGCTGAGGATAGGATAGAGCCCCAGTCTGGGAATAATCTTCACATTAGCCTTGATGTAAATATACAAAAATATGCTGAGCAAGCAGCCTACAAGGTTATGGAATCTAAGAGTGCTAATAATGTAAAACTTATTGTTATGAATCCACAAAATGGCGAAATATATGCCATGGTAAATGCACCAGAGTTTAATCTAAACGATCCTTATACATTAATTAATGAAATAGCAGAGGATTATCTTGATGAAACCATAAGTGATGAGAAACTAAATGAGCTTCTTAATGGAATGTGGAGAAATGCATGTATAAGTGATACTTATGAGCCTGGTTCAGCATTTAAGATTATAACAACTGTTGCAGCATTAGAAGCAGGAGTACTAGATCTTCATGACAGGTTCTCTTGTCCAGGATTTAAAAGAGTAGAGGATAGGATTATCAGATGTCATAAAGCTGGTGGACATGGAAGTCAGGACTTTATAGATGGAATAAAGAACTCCTGTAATCCTGTATTTATGGAAATAGGTGCTAGGGTTGGAGCTGAAAATACCTATAAATACTATAATAAGCTTGGCCTCTTTAATAGAACCGGTGTAGATATACCTGGAGAAGCCAATTCCATTATGCACAAGCTTGATAATATCGGTGCAGTTGAACTAGCTACTATGTCATTTGGCCAGTCCTTTCAGATAACACCCCTACAGCTACTTAGAGCTGCCAGTGCATCTATAAATGGTGGGAAACTAGTAACCCCACATTTTGGTGTTAAGGTCACCACAGATGATGGCAGAGTTGTAAAGACTCTTGAATATGATACAATTGATAATGCAGTATCTGCTGAAACATCAGAGACAATGAAGATACTTCTAGAAGCTGTTGTTGCTGATGGAACAGGTAGAAGAGCATATCTACCGGGCTTTAGGGTCGGTGGAAAAACAGCAACATCTGAAAAATTACCAAGAAGAAGCGGCAAATATATATCATCCTTTTTAGGTTTTGCACCAGCAGATGACCCTCAGGTAATTGCACTTATATTAATTGATGAACCAGTCGGGATATATTATGGAGGTACCATAGCTGCTCCAGTTGTTGCAGAATTATTTGATAATATACTTCCTTATATGGGAATAGAAGAAAAATATACAGAAGAAGAGCAGGAGAAATTTGATGTAGGAAGCTTTGAGGTACCAAACTTTGTTGGAAAAACTAAAAAGGAAATGAAGGATCTTTTAAAGATATATGATTTTGGTGATGTCTACCCCGCAGGTGAAGGAGAAGTAGTGACAGAGCAGTTTCCCCTTCCGGGAGATAGGGTAAATAAAAATAGTGCACTAGTATTGTATTACTAGTAAATTATTATTAATCAGACCTAAAGGATATTGTTATTTTTACATTAATAAAGTATAATAGCCTAGTTCGTAATGCATCAAATAAATATCACATAAGAATTAGACCTTATTTAGAGGCGGATAGGAGTATTTCATGGACTTTAATGATTTTAGAATTATATTACCAGTAATAATTTCATTTTGCATATCTGTGGTGTTATGTCCCATACTTATACCCTTATTAAAGCGTATGAAATTCGGGCAATTTGTTAGAGACGATGGGCCAAAAGCTCATTTAAAGAAGTCTGGAACACCAACTATGGGTGGAATAATTATTTTGCTGAGTATTTCTATCACCTGCTTATTTTATATAAAGGATAATAAAGAAATATTACCGGTGTTATTTGCCACTTTAGGATTTGGTATTATCGGCTTTTTAGATGACTACATAAAAGTGGTAATGAAACGTTCAATGGGTCTAAGAGCCTGGCAGAAGCTTTTAGGTCAGATTCTTGTTACTGCAGTTTTCGGTTATTATCTAGTAAATTATGTAGAAGATGCAACCTTAATGCTAATTCCTTTTTCAGGTGGAAAATACATGGATATTTCATATCTGTTTATCCCCATGTTGTTTATAGTAGTACTTGGTACCGTTAATGGATCCAATTTTACTGATGGTCTAGATGGACTTGAGGCTAGCGTTACGGTGTTGATAGCAACCTTCTTTACCGTGGTTTCTATCGGTTTAAAGAGTGGAATTACACCTATTTGTGGTACTGTAGCAGGAAGTTTAATGGCTTTTTTGCTTTACAACGTATACCCTGCTAAAGTCTTTATGGGAGATACAGGCTCCTTGGCTTTAGGTGGGTTTGTAGCTTCAGCAGCTTATATGCTTAGGATGCCATTATTTATATTACTAGTTGCGAATGTATATTTGGTAGAAGTAATATCGGTTATTCTTCAAGTTGGATACTTTAAGTTGACTGGAGGAAAAAGA
>JAAYNY010000026.1 GCA_012520635.1 Clostridiales bacterium
CTACAAACTTATATAAGTACTTATCATTTTTCTTAATCTCATCAAGACTTGCATTCTTGTAAACAAACTCACCATCAGTGACATAGTATAGAAAATCCGGTTTCGGAAGTATTTCATCAGTGCCCCATGAAATCTGTCTAATCACCTTGTTATATGCAGATATCAATTCCCCATATCGAAAGGCCTCACTGTCTGAATACACCTGAACAAATACTGACTCCAACTCCATATTGCGGTTGTAAATGTAATTCATCTGCAATATAGAAATTGATATGGACAACACCGCCAAAGTAAAGGCAATAAATTTTAATATTTTATTTCTACTAAATTTTCTCAACTTTATAACCAATTCCCCACACCACCTTTAAATAATTTGGTTCCTTCGGATTAATTTCAATCTTCTCACGAATTCGTCTTATGTGAACCATAACCGTATTTTCAACAGAATAAGCCTCCTCTTGCCACACCTTTTCATAGATCTGCTCAGCCGAGAATACACATCCTGCATTTCTCATAAGAAACTCTAAAATCTTAAATTCCTTTGCAGTAAGCTTAACTGGCTCACCATCCACAGTTAACTCCACCTTCTCCACATCCATGCATAGACCACCTGTGACTAACTTTGATGAGGAGTTGTTGCTATCCTTATCACCAAGCTGCAAGTATCTTCTAAGTTGGCTCTTCACCCTGGCCACCAGCTCCTGAGGATTAAAAGGTTTCGTAATGTAATCATCAGCCCCCATAGTTAATCCTAGTATCTTATCAGAATCCTCTGATTTTGCTGATAATAATATAATAGGTATATTCTTGCTATCCCTAATCTTCATCATGGTAGACAGCCCATCAAGTTTAGGCATCATAATATCCAGAATAATCAACTGAACCTTATTCGACACCAAAGCATCCAGGGCTTCCATCCCGTTGTAGGCCTTAACAACTTCAAACCCTTCCATAAGCAAGAGCTTTTCAATAGCCCCGGCGATTTCCCTATCATCGTCAGCTACCAATATCTTAGCAGTATCCATATCAGATTTCCCTCCTACCATTTACCTTAAAACAATTCTATCAGTCATATCTTAAAAATCAACCGCCATAAATCTTAAATCAATCTTAAAGTGTCAGGTACCTGTGTCAAAAGTATGAACTTTTTGTGAACGGTGCCTGACACCCTTCAAAAACGGTGTCAGGCACTCTTTACATTTCAAAAAATATACCAGGTACATGAATTCATGTACCTGGCTTTAAATACACCTTGTTAATCGTGACTTTCAACATATATTCTATATAATTCTCTATTAACGTTTTTATTACTATCTTGGAAAATATTCAATATATTATCTTCTGCAACTAAGTTATTCTTTATTACCCCCATGAAAATTCCATAACTACTCCAAGGATATTGAATTGGTTTTTTTACAATGCCTGCCTTTACAGGGTTAAGATGAATGTATTTGCTGGTCTGCAAAAGATGTGAATCAGAACTAATAATATCAGAATAATATCTTCCTTGGAATAAATGACCAACCTTGTCATACTTTTTATTGTAATACATTGTATATTTCCAATTTACATTCTTCATAATCTTCCAGATCTCATCTTCTATTGTAGCAATCTGAAGGTGAAGATGATTTCCCATCATACAATAACAGTATAGCTTAAAGGGGTATTGTTCACATACCCTTTTTAAAATTTTCATATAGACAAAATAATCTTGAGCTTCATGGAATATTTTTTCCCTTCGGTTACCTCTTACACCAACATGATATATAGCACCAGGAAACCATATTCTTCTTTTACGTGGTATATATACTTCCTCCTTTCATAATAAAATGTAAAATCATACTTTCATAAACACAATGTTTCAGCTACTGTCTTGTGGGATTAAAAGAATGTGATTGTTAATAAGATTGTTAAAAGAGAATTGGTTATAGACTTATTTTTTAACTTAATTTATTCTAACACAATTGTAAGAAATTGTATACTGTGCAAATGTACGATTATTCGACATCTTTTCAGGCATATTCAACAAAATGTGAACGAAATATGAACGGTGTCTGGCACCGGGGTAGGCACCGGAACAAAATGTACCTGACACCTTTAATATTTTTATGTTATTATATAAAGTACCTATGATATTTTACTGAATAATATGTAAAACGATCTAAAATATATACGAAAAGGAAGATAACTTTGAATAATGATAATGATTTTTCTAAGGGAAGTGTTCTAAAAGCCATACTAAAACTTGCCTCACCTATGATTCTAGCACAACTTGTTCATTTACTTTATAACATTGTTGATAGAGTTTATATTGGAATGATGCCTCAAAATGCTACTCCTGCTATGACAGGTATAGGATTAACTTTGCCAATCATCTCTATAATAATTGCATTTACCAACCTATTTGGTATGGGTGGAGCTCCATTAAGTGCAATAGCTAGAGGAAAAGGTGATAATGAGGAAGCCGAAGCAATTATGGGCAATTCTTTTGTTTTATTAGTGATATTTGGTATTATACTAACGATTCTTGGGCTTATTTTCAAAAATCCTCTCTTAGGTTTGTTCGGAGCAAGTAACCTTACATTTCCTTATGCAAATGAATATATTACTATTTACCTTATAGGAAGCATTTTTGTTATGATAGGCCTTGGCATGAATAGTTTTATTAATGCACAAGGATTTGGAAAAATCGGTATGTATACTGTTGTTATAGGAGCCGTGCTAAATATTATTCTTGATCCCATATTTATATTTGTTCTTGATATGGGCGTAAAGGGCGCTGCACTTGCAACTATTATTTCACAGTTTGCTTCATCTATATGGATAATGTTGTTTCTTTGTAGCAAGAAGACAATACTTCGTTTAAAAATTAGTAATTTTAAACTGCAAGGTCACCGTGTTAAAAGGATTGTGACCCTTGGTTTTTCTGGCTTTATCATGGCATTAACAAATAGTGCTGTTCACATTGTGAATAATACCAGTCTACAGTTTTATGGCGGAGATATCTTTGTTGGAATAATGACGGTAATTAACTCCATAAGAGAAATAATCACTCTCCCAGTTAGTGGATTCACTAATGCCGCACAGCCAGTCATTAGCTACAACTATGGAGCCCAAGCTTATGATAGGGTACGTACTTCGATTAAATTTATGACTGTTGTATGTATCGTATATACACTGCTAGCATGGGGAATCCTTAATATATTTCCTGAATTTTTCATAAAAATATTTAATAGAAATCCTGAGTTAATTGAAAATGCTCTTCCTGCACTAAGAATTTATTTTCTTGGATTTTTTTTGATGCCTTTACAATTTGCAGGGCAGTCCACATTTGTTGCCTTAGGAAAATCAAGACAAGCAATCTTCTTCTCTTTACTCCGTAAGGTTATAATTGTAATACCCTTAACCATAATTCTTCCAAAAATGTTTGGTCTAGGTACCAATGGAGTCTTTCTAGCAGAGCCAATATCCAACTTCATAGGAGGAATAGCCTGCTATACCACTATGTTTCTTACAGTACGCCCAGAACTAAAGAAATAGGTGTCAGGTACCGGTGTCAAAATTATGTACAAAGTGTGAACGGTGTCAGGCACCTTTTAGTGTCTGTGAACGGTGTCAGGCACCTGTTATAGATATCCCCACAATAACAAAAGGTGTCAGTTTTCACTGACACCTTCATCTATTCATTATATTAAACCATCAACTTCTCCAACATTATTGGTTCTATATATTTACCATCTTTATATGCTCTCATATTACCCCCTGATATTTCATCTATCAGAGCAATATGATTATCCTCTCCAACCCTTCCAAATTCAAGCTTTATATCGTATAACTCAATTCCCTTCTTAGCCAATTCGTCTTTTATTATATTGGAAATCTTTACTGTAAGATCTTTTAATACAGCATATTCCTCTCTAGTAAGAATTCCAAGCATATGAAGAGCATCCTCATTTATAGGAGGATCTTGACGTTCATCGTCCTTTAGAGTCACTTCTACAAATGCATCTAGGGGCTGGCCTTCCTTGGCATACATGCCGTAACGACGCATAAAACTACCTACTGCCCTATATCTACAAATCACCTCTAAACCATTTCCAAACATGGTGGCAGGCTTAACTGTCATAGTTGTAGCTTCTATATCACAATCTACATAGTGGGTTGGAATTCCTTTATCTCGGATTTTCTCGAAGAAGAACTTTGTTAGCTTAAGACCTGACTTTCCAACTCCCTCTATAGTTAATCCAACTGTATTGGCACCGGGATCAAATACTCCGTCCGCACCTGTTACATCATCTTTAAATTTCAACAAATAATTACCGTCCTCAAGTGCATAAACATCTTTAGTCTTACCTTTATATACAAGCTTCATATTGATATCCCTCTTTCTGTTAAATTCTTTGATATAAAATTACAAGCCAATATATCACTATACAATATAGAATTCTCATTATACTTTTTAAAATGAAATATTTATACTATGTCTCAAAGTTATATTATTTACAAAGACTTGTCAATACAATTACTAGCAGTTTATTCTAATGGCATTTATAATTTATAATTATAAATCTTCTTATAGCTATATATTTAATGTAACACATAAAAAGACACCTACTATTTAAAGTAGATGTCTAAAATATTTAATATAAAACATATACTATCATTATTTGGATGAATGCTGATATAATCTGGCTCTTGTATTATGTTTGGAATATCCTCTAAACATTTATCAAACTCCTCACTACTTGGAAAATCCTTTCTATGTTTTTCAGTATATTTAACCCTGTCTTTCCAAAGCAAAATATCTTTATCAGAGGATAATTTACCTTTAAATTCTGGTTTTTGATTTGAAATAAAATCTATAACATTACAGTCCAATTTACCTATAGACAAATATCTAATCTTCTCAGAAAAAATAGAAACATCTAACTTTCTTAAACTCATTACAATCATCCTCATTGGTCTGCATACTTTGGATTTTGTTACGTTCACTTTCAAAAACAATTTTCTTTCAATCCAACTTGATACCCCGGTCATAACTCGATTTGCTACCATTTCACTTTTAGTGAATATCAGCACATCATCTGCGTAACTTACGAAACGAAGACCACGCCCCTCTCATTCTTTATCTAGCTTATCAAGATACACATTTGAAAGTATTACTGAGATTGGTCCA
>JAAYNY010000206.1 GCA_012520635.1 Clostridiales bacterium
CAGAGTATCATTATCTTCTATTCCTAGCCAATAGATATTTCCTTCACGTCTCTTAAAGTATCCTAATTTACTTAACCTAAATGTAAATGCACTAAATTCAAGTTTTCTCATTATTTCTTTAACCAAGTTTAATCTATTACTTTGTATCTCTCCTAGAAATTCTACCGTAAGATGTATATGCTCTTCATTAACAAATTTACCTTGAATGGAATATTCTTTAACCTTATTAATTACCTCATTAATTTGAGTTTTTACCTCATTGTTAAAATTTAATGCTATAAATAACCTGATGTTAATCCTCTCCTTTTATATTAGAATCCTGTTCATTCTTATTTATGTATCTATTATTGTTTACTACATGAAAGTTATCCACGTAAGGCGGAAAATAATTATGAAATATCCTCAATATTATTTCAAAAATATATTATATATACATTTCATCAAGATTAACGTTAGGGTTCACATAGCGTTTTCTACCTATTGTTTTGTGACCACAATTAATTGATTTCTGAGGACATCTATGATAACACGCTAAACAAGAAATGCACTGCTCTTTAAAATGAACTTTGCCACCTTTTATTTCAATATTCTCGGCAGGACATATCTTTTTACAATATCCACATAAATCACAAGAAGCAGCAACCTGGAACTTCTCTTTAGCGAAACTTCCCCATTTCCATTCTGTTTTATCATGTAATTTACTTAAAAATGCGAAGCAATTACTTCTTATCTTCATCTGTTGATTTGCATTAATTTTATCTGCAACTTTCTTTACTCTCTTAGGGCTAGTTTTTATCAATCGTTTAACTACCAACTGAAGTTCTTCCGCAAACAGAGTGTAGGTAAGTGGCATAGCAACCTTATACACAGCACAAATATTTACGCCTTTTTTTGCACAGAAAGATTTTATGTAATACGAAGCATTTCCAACTAAACCTGCATAATTAATTACGATATAAACCTTTGTATCATTACTTAGCTTAGGGATTGAATTAATAAACCTCTTAACAATATTGGGTATCGCAAATAAATATATAGGAGTAATGATTATTATTTTTTTATATTCTGATAAATCTTTTCCAATAATCTTTGGAATGTATAACAAATCACCCTGTATATATTTTTTCATTTCCTTTGCAATATAAAAACCATTTCCTGTTGCACTAAAAAAGCATATTGCTACATCTGCCATCTTAAACTCTCCTCCTTATTAACTCTATATGTAAATCTATTACTATTATATATATGTTGGTATATTACAGCAATTAATTTAATTACGTTCATATAAAAAAACAGCTTACATCTATTCCAGATACAAACTGTTTTTTAGACTTGCTATAATCAATTTCTTATGTTGCCTTATCTTATGATCAATCGTATATTCCCCTCTATGTATAAGCTGCGATATCTGTACCGTAGTCCTTCCAATCTAGGGAGTCACATATGCAACAACTTAAAAAAGTGTTATGTGATATTTCAATACTAGCTAGCTTTATAAATCTAATTTCTCATTTACTATCAAATCCATCGAAAGCGAGTACAGCCCTCATTGCATGAAAGATTGAATAGTATGCCCTGTTATTTGCTACACGAAAATGGCCAGATTCAAACATTGCTACTGCCGCTTCTAAATCCTCTTTTGATCTTTCTATACGATATTTTGCATATTCCATTTTCACCCTGAAAAATCATTCAATAACTATACCCTCCCTTTCAATATTTTGGTAGAATCCTGAAGCTTCCTTATATTCATCAAATATTTTATAATTTTGAAATACAATTGAAATCACTACATCGTACTGTAAATCTAGCTTGTCAGCTATTGGTCGCATAAGCTTTCTAGCGTTAGACAATTCTTCTGTATCTAGGTCAAGTAAGACTAATAAGTCGATATCACTTTCGTTATCATAATCACCTCTTGCACAAGAACCAAACAATACAACCGCCTTAAGAGAGGAACCAAATTGTCGTTTTACTTCAATATAATACTGTCTAACAACATCATTTATCATTTCTTTTTGCATGATTATCCCTCCCAAATCATCTCTATCTATAAACCTATTACTATTATATAGTTATTATTATATTATATCAATTTAATAAAGCAAATTGATTGCGGTTAGTGATTGCGGTTAGTGATTGCGTTTAGTTAGCTTAGGACTTTAATGGGTAGAATTTCCTTTTGATGATAATCTTAGATTTAAAAGGTATAAGTATGATCCGAGAACCTCTACAATTTATTGACAATTGTATTGATTACTTCTACATGCTTTTCTTTAACCTGTTTTAAATAATTATTCACCTGATTTAGTAACGTATCATCTGGACGAATTTCACAGACAATCTTATATTTTCGATACAAATTACATAGACTCTTACTCTGCTTCTCGAGTTCTTCAAATTGCTCCCATTCTTTCTTAGAGAATTCTGCGATTTCTAACTCCTTAAGAAGCTTTGCTCGTATTTTGGTAAATGTAATATGTTGACATAATATATTGCATGATTGCAAATGTAGATATTCACTTTCATGCAATCCTTTTTCTAATTCATCATACACTTTTACCCCTGAAACTATACCCCTTTCTTCATTCTCTTTGCAGAAGCATTCCAAGTTCTTCTTTAACTTGGTAATATCTATCGTTACTTCTTGATTTTGAAATTTAACATATACAACCTTGTTATCTCTTTGATTCTTTGCGTGCTCATACGAATTAAAAGCTGTTTCTAATTCATCAAAGCTAACTTCACTCGCTGCATATTTAAAATTCCGAAACGTATCTATCACAGCAAATTTCATTTGCTCTTCATCATAACCGAAGACCATAATCTTATGATTTAAATGATTTTTTTGATAACTCTCGGAACAAGGAAGAAAAAATAAATCTACATAAAATGTAAGATAGTATCCCTCATTCAAAAGCTCCTTGATCTTATCACAAATGCCTTTTCCTTGCTTTAAGATTTCATACCGTTCGATGGAATGATACGTAACTAATGGGCAATCCTCAAGTAACTCTGTATGTCTGTTAGGATAGAAACTTAGTATACATTTAAACTGCGAAAACTCATCTGGCACGCAGTATAAATTTGTAAAACATTGTGCGGCTAACTTTTTATAATTACTGTTGTTTTCATAATGAATGACAGTAAAGAAATGACCATATTCATTAAATGCATCTATCATTGGTATACCCAGATGAAGTATTACACTTGACATCTTATTTTCCTTCTTTCCCTCCGAATCTTTTTATGATCGATGATTTAATTCCCAAAATAATTATTAGAATCATGATCTCAAGAATCCGAGTAGTTCCTTTCATTTGTAATTGTTTCTTACCGACTTTCTGTCAAGCAATAATAGACCTATATGTTGTATTGCCCATTTACCTGTACCTATAATTCCTACATTGACTATATCATCTTTCAATAGATGACCTCCTATCTTTAACTTACTAGCTCTTCAACATATTTAATAAGATTTCCAAATGTTTCAAAGGTTCCAAAATCAAGTTTATCAATATCGAACTGTATCGAATATTCCTCCTCTAATTGTAAAACCGTTCTAATAAAATTAATTGAATTAACACCAATTACATCCAGATAAGAGTTTTTATCAATCGAATTGATATCAACTGCAAAATCCACATGACTTGTAACTATTTCCTTAACTCTTTCTTCAATACTTCCGCTCATCTTAACCTCCATTATTCTCATACAAACATATCATTTAATTTAGTTAGTGCATTTCTATCAATCTTAAGATTTGAAGTATAGGGTAACGCTTTCAATGGTATTAATATCAGTATTTTTATTCTATTTCCTTTTGTATTCTATATTTAAATGTAGCAATCATTCCAGTACTGAATACCGACATTTAAGTAATGTCCACATAGCAAATTACCCTTCATTCTTTTCCTAGGTAATCCGGCATCATGAAGTAATAAGACGGCAAACCACTTAATGATTTTTGGTATTTATATCTATTTAGTCAATTACAGTATCCTTTCTTAGTGAAATCCTATGATACAGCATCCTTTAATCCCTTTTCCCATCTATAAACATTTTCAGCATCCTTGATATTATCAAGCAGTAATCGGGTACATTCCATATCTTTAACCTGTAATTCTTTATATAACTCTATTACTTTTTCTTTTACTCTTCCCTCCTGGCTTACGACAAACTTAAAGAGAGTGTTCCTACAGCCAAAGGCAAAGCTCTCGAGCTCGGTAAAGGGTGTTAAATCTGTTAAAGTGTCCTCCAGTATACCGAGTTCCATCATATACTCAGCCCTCATTTTCAGAGCTTTAGCATGGCTGGCTATGTAATTAAACAGCCTAAAATCCAAATACTTTTTATCAAGCTCCTCCAGTATTGATTCATAGCATTTACTTCCGAATCTTATATGGTTATGTGTATCTTCAAAGCCATCAAGGTAACGCTTTAATGCGTATTTTATCTCTCCCTTATTAATAGGAATATCCTTTAGATTTACCTTGAAGGCTAATAATCTTTCATATTGTAGATTTTTACTGCATTCATAGCTACTATATGCTTTTATGAAATCCTCATAGCTGACTTCTCTAAATTTGTATGCAACATTTCTATCAAAGGGACCATAGAAATCTGCAACATTTAATATCTCTTTCTCATCATTAAATCCAAAAATTAGCGTTCTGCTGTTATAATGAATACGATGATTAAATAATGCCACCGGTATATAAAAGCAATCTATCTCAAAGAACATATAAAAATCGTTTTGAATACACTCCCTGACCAAATCTATTATTGTTTCATATTTCTTCTCCAGTGTATCCCTATCCCATTCAATTCTTGACAGCAGTTCACAATCATGTATTGAGCTATCAGGAAATGGTCTGTCAAAATAATTATGTTTTGTTCTTTCTTCTCTGAAGCAATGTAGATTTGTTGTAATAGGCTTATCAAATGACATAAACTTTGTTTCATCAATATCAAAGCACCAAAGATCAATAAAATTTCGAATAAACCATTTCTTATAATTCTCATTATCACTATAATTCACCAGTATAGCTAATAAATCTGCATCATCAACATCACATGAAAACGGCGGTTTTGATACCAAAAGTGTTTTTTCCATTTTATTCATCCTTTCTGTACATTTTTTGTAATCATAAATCACTCCTTGCTTTACGAATTACACCTTAATTTGATATATACTTCTTCACACAATTTATCTGCTCCAAGATACTGGCAAAATCTTGTGAATGCATCCATTACTTTATCTACAGTATCGCCGGTAGGTACATAGCCATCCTCCCACCACCAATTTTTAATATTCAGCGGTTCATTTCCTCTATGCATATCCGGCTCAAATCTTGCAATGATATTATCCCCATATAGAACAGGCAGTACATAGTATCCATATTTTCTTTTTGCAACCGGAATATAAACCTCCCAACTATACTCAAAATCAAAAATGTCTTTTACCAACTTTCTATCCCACAACAAGTTATCCAAAGGGGCAAGAAAAGATACTTTTTTATCGGTACTTTCCCCTATATGATTCAGAATGGGTATATCTTCTTTTCTGATGTAAAAGTTCTCTTTTTCGAATCCCTCAACTTCCACCGGAAGTATCTCTCCCTCTTCCAATAACTGCGGGAGTATTTTTTTTCGTAACTTTCTATCAGAGATGGAGTATCCAATCCATCCTCCACCATCTCTCTCCCAATAAATTCCTATGCTTCCTATACGTCTTTTGATACACCATTTATAATAGTCATTGTCATTATCAAAGGGATCTTCTTGATTAATAATATTTGGAGGTAATAATCTTTCTATAAGATCATATACCTTTTGGTTGTTTTTCTTTTCACTTATCCCAATGATACCGATATTGTACATATAATCCATTGCTGCACTTGATAACTTCCCATGACCCCATCTACCTTTTTTAGCACTTCCAACGTCAATTTTAGAAGCTAATACAGCACCATTCTTTGTAATAAACTCCTTGATTTCATCCACATAATTAAGAGCCTCAATGGAATTCCTATGCCTTAATATTCCTTCAATTTCCGATTGTTTTTCTATCCTCAATCTTTTAAAATATGGCCAATCACTGGTTAAATAAATAGCCATCATTTTATCCCAACCATCAACCAGAGTCCTGTCTATATAAAGTAAATCATTCAGTAACTTTTTTGAATAATTATCTATTCTTGACTGCAATACTAAATCCGGATTTCTACCGACTACATTTAACGGATCAAATTGAATACAGCCAACTCGCTTAAAAAAGTTCAAAACACCTTCTTTACCAACAAAAGGTTTCATAGTGCCTAATCCCTGGTAAATAACTAAAAATCTTCTCATTTCCTCTTTTGATATCTTGATTTTCTCCATTAATCTTCTCCGTTATATAACCTCATTTAAAATATTATGTATATTATCAGCTGCTTTTTGAAGCTCAACCCCAATTTTTCTTATATTGTTTGCATAAACATTACTATTTAAAATTCTTTTTATATAAGAAAGAAACTCTGTTTCCATGTTGTCTTCTTTCTTTTTCGATACTGATATTTGCTGTATCTTCTGCCTGCCAATGAAAAATACTTTACTATTAATCCCTTCTACATTTTTATCAGGATATAAAGGATAGGCACTTGCTACTATATTATCTCGACTTGTAAAACTATTAAAGTAATCAAATTCCATATTAAGAAGACTAGAGATTCGTTTTGACATATTATCTAACACTTCGAGCACTACCTGTTTTGAATCAATCTTATTCATAAAATCTATAAAATAGTTCATATACAAGAAATCAAGTAAATAATTGTCCCGTATATGACTAAAAGGTGATAGTGCAGGAATTAGCGTCATTGATTTCAAATTATATTTGTTTTTGATGTAATAACCAAAGAAAAGATAGTAATCGTAAATCAGTAAATCATACTGATTAAAATCCTCATTTATCTTTGGCAGGTATGAGATCTGTTGTCGAGTATAATGTTTTATAGGTTTCCTTGTTAGTATAATAGGCTAGTAGTGACTGTTAAAAAATTTGCTCTAAAAGGATTAATAATCACATAGAGCCACCATATTTACACTTTCTACATTCTATGTCAATTTCATTCAATATTATACATTGTTTATTGTTTTATGTCAATACTTTCCATTTAAATATGGTTATTCTTATGATTTCTCATGACACAAATACCTTGTTATTTATTCCCATAATATACTTACAAAACAATAGTACTGTATACAAATATTTATCATCAGTTAGACTTTGAGAGAAAAGTTAATAGTAAGTCTGTTTATTGAGAGGATCAAAGAACTTCCTTTACTATTTCACTAATACCAATAGCTTCTTTTTTGCATTCTCATCATCCATTTATTTACCTAATTATACATATAATAATTATTTTTCATTATTAATTAGGCTTACTATATAGGAAGCCTTGCTAACCTATCAATATTTTGATACAATACTGATATAAGGAGGTGAGACCACATGCCAATAATTAGACCAAGCTCAGATTTACGTAATTCCTACAACCAAATATCTGAATACTGCCACACCTACAATGAACCTGTTTACATCACTAAGAACGGAAAAG
>JAAYNY010000207.1 GCA_012520635.1 Clostridiales bacterium
TATTAGAACCATTTGGTAATGGTAATAAAAAGCCTTTGTTTGCAGAGAGGGATTTAACCATAAAATCACTTTTTGTTATTGGAAAGAATTCTAATGGAATAAAGATGAAAGTAAAAAATGCATATGGAAGGGAAATGGATGCATTATATTTTGGTGATGTGGAGGGCTTTTTTAATTATATTAGCGAAAAGTATGGTAGCCAGGCAGTTTTGAAATTAAAATCAGGTAGAAGTACAAATATCTTGCTTACTGTTACTTACTATCCTAATATAAATGAATATAATGGCTACAAAAGTATACAATTAATGATACAAAACTATAGATAAGATTGCTATAGTGTGTTATATTGAATAAATATGAATTAGTCTTTGCTTAGAATTGTTGAAAGTGATATAATATTCATCTAAAGGATGTTTATATATTAAGATATATCCAAAGAGAAAGGTTTGAGAATGAAAATGAAGAAATTAGAAGATTATGTGAGAAGCATACCAGATTTTCCGGAGCCAGGGATTATATTTAGGGATGTAACAAGTGTGTTGCAGGATAAGGACGGGTTAAGACTTGCAGTTGATCAAATGCAGGAACTTCTAAAAGGATTAGAATTTGATTTAATAATAGGCCCAGAATCAAGAGGATTCATCTTTGGGGTACCAATTGCTTATAATTTATATAAACCATTTATTCCGGTAAGAAAAAAGGGAAAATTACCTTGTGATACTATTTCCATGGATTATGAATTAGAGTATGGCAAGGCTACAATAGAGATACACAAGGATGCAATTAAGCCAGGTCAAAAGGTAGTTATAATTGACGATTTGATTGCTACAGGTGGAACCATTGAAGCTATAACTAAAGTGGTTGAAATGCTAGGTGGGGAAGTTGTGAAAATTGTCTTCCTAATGGAACTTAAAGGCCTAGAAGGTAGGAAAAAGTTAACTGGTTATGATGTAGAAGCTGTTATACAATATGATGGAAAGTAATATCAAGAATAGATGATGTTTTTTATGCAGGTGGTGATAGTATGGATAAGTCCAATGAAAGATTAAATGAAGTGGTTATAAATAGGCGGGCAGCTACAACTGTGCCAGCTGACTTTACTTCGCCTGAACAACTTTATCAGAAACTTATAGACAAGGTAGTTTCATACCATCCGTCTGCAGATATTTCTATGCTTGAAAAAGCATATAACCTTGCTATGACCGCTCATAAAGATCAGTTAAGAAAATCAGGGGAGCCATACATTGTCCACCCCTTATGTGTTGCTAATATTCTGGCTGAATTAGAGCTTGATAAAGAGAGTATCGTTGCAGGCATTCTTCATGATGTGGTTGAAGATACGGATATTACCCTTGAAGAAGTTGCCCAAATGTTTTCTGAAGAGATAGCTCTATTAGTAGATGGGGTAACAAAGCTGACAAAGTTAAATTACTCCAAGGACAAGGTGGAGATTCAAGCAGAAAACTTAAGAAAGATGTTTCTTGCCATGGCTAAGGATATTCGTGTGATTTTAATTAAGCTGGCTGATAGACTTCACAACATGCGTACATTAAAATACATGAGACCGGAAAAACAACAAGAAATAGCCAAAGAAACAATGGACATATATGCACCCATTGCTCAAAGACTTGGTATATCTAAGATAAAGGTAGAGCTAGATGATTTGTCTTTAAAATATCTAGAACCTCAAGTGTATAAAGATTTGGCCCATAAGATATCTTCTAAGAAGAGTGAACGTCAAGATTATATTGATAGTGTAGTCGAAGATGTGAAGTCTCATGTAGATGAAGCTGGAATTTATGCCAAGATAGAAGGCCGTATTAAGCATTTTTTTAGTATATATAAGAAGATGGTCAACCAGAACAAGACCTTAGAAGAAATATATGATTTATTTGCGGTACGAATAATTGTAGATTCCCTAAAGGACTGCTATGCTGCCCTTGGGGTGATTCATGAGATGTATAAGCCAGTACCAGGCAGATTTAAAGATTATATTGCAATGCCAAAACCAAATATGTACCAATCTCTTCATTCAACCTTGATTGGACCTAAGGGACAGCCATTTGAGATTCAGATAAGAACCTATGATATGCATAAAACTGCTGAGTATGGTATTGCTGCACACTGGAAATACAAAGAAAGTTCTGATGGTAAGAAGACATCCAATTCCGAAGAAGAAAAGCTTACTTGGCTTCGTCAGGTCTTGGAGTGGCAAAGAGATTTATCTGATAACAAGGAATTTTTGAGCTTACTAAAAAATGATTTTGATTTATTCTCAGATAGTGTATATGCCTTTACCCCAACAGGAGATGTTAAGAATCTACCTGCAGGCTCCAATACTATTGACTTTGCTTATAGTATTCATAGTGCCGTTGGTAATAAAATGGTTGGTGCCAGGGTAAATGGCAAGATGGTGCCTATAGATTATGAAATACAAAATGGCGATAGAGTGGAGATAATGACATCTCAAAACTCAAAAGGACCTAGTCGTGACTGGCTTAAAATGGTTAAGAGTACTCAGGCTAAGAATAAGATTAACCAATGGTTTAAATCTATATTAAAAGAAGATAACATTAATAAAGGTAAGGAACTAGTTGCAAACTACTGTAAGCAAAAGAACATTATTCTTAGTGATTTAATGAAATCGGACTATACCAGTGCGGTGATGAGAAAATACGGTTTCAAAGACTGGGATTCCTTGTTGGCGGCTATTGGTCATGGAGGTCTAAAGGAAAGTCAGGTTATTAACCGACTAAATGAAGAATATCGTAAGAAGAATAAAGTAGAAGTAACCGATGAGAATATTCTTGATACCATATCAGAACACAAGGATTATACATCTAATAAGAAATCCAATAGTGGTATAGTAGTTAAGGGAATACATGACCTGGCAGTTCGATTCTCAAAATGCTGTAGTCCTGTTCCTGGAGATGAGATAATAGGATTTGTAACAAGAGGTAGGGGAATATCTATTCACCGTACTGACTGTATAAATGTTATAAATCTGCCTGAGGATGATAGGCTTAGGTTGATAGATGCAGAGTGGGATGAAACAGCTGAAAAGGAAAAAGGTCTTTATCGTGTAGATATCAAGATATACGCTAACAACAGGACCGGTGTTCTTGTTGACCTATCCAAGGTGTTGACTGAGAATAAAATTGATGTTAAATCCATGAATGTAAGAACTAGCAAACAAGGAACTGCTTCTATTAATATAGGATTTGAGATAAATGGTGTGGAACAACTTAATGACATAATAGCAAAGATTCGAAATATAGAAAGTATAATAGATATTGAGCGTACTGCTGGTTAAGAAAGCTGAAGTTTTGTAAAGGAAGGAAATCATGAGAAAAGTCCGTATTAAGACCTTGGTTTTAGGTCCTCTGCAAGCTAATTGCTATATAGTTAGAGGATCAGAAACTAAGGAAGTTGTAGTAATTGATCCCGGTGATCAAGTAGATAAAATAGAAGACTATTTAAAGGAAAATGGCCTGGAGTGTAAGAGGATATTGCTTACTCACGGTCATTTTGACCATATATCAGCCGCAGAGGAACTTAGTAACCTTACTAAGGCTAAGATATGTGTTTTTGAGAAGGAGTCTAAGTTCTTAATTGACCCTAACCTTAATTTATCTACTTTTGCTGGTGGTGGAAGATTAAGTTTTGAGGCTGATTGTTTACTTGAGGATAAGGAGGAGTTTAATGAAGCTGGATTGTCATGGCAGGTAATACATACACCAGGTCATACCGAGGGTGGTGTATGCTACTTACTAAAAGATGAGGGTGTTTTATTTAGCGGTGATACTCTCTTTTATGAAAGTGTGGGTAGGTCTGATTTTCCAAGCGGTAATCATCGGACATTAGCAGAGTCTATTAATAATAGGTTGATGATATTAGATGATTCCATAGAGGTATATACAGGCCACGGAAGACC
This sequence comes from Clostridiales bacterium, assembly GCA_012520635.1. Classification (GTDB taxonomy): domain Bacteria; phylum Bacillota; class Clostridia; order Lachnospirales; family Lachnospiraceae; genus Mobilitalea. Next base: position 3,935 of record JAAYNY010000207.1, read on the forward strand.
TACTACAATCGGCCATGAGCGCCAACATAATCCCTATTTATAAAAACATACAAAAACTTAACACATACAGGAGTGAAAATGATTCGAATTATCCTTTCAGATAGGGCTTATGATAATGAAGTCTATCAAATTGTAAAAGCATTCTACCCCCATAATGAGCTTGAGATATCCTCAGCTAGAACTGA
>JAAYNY010000208.1 GCA_012520635.1 Clostridiales bacterium
ATAGATGCCGATATGAATAAGCTATATTCGGTATTATATAATAAAGCCTTAGAAGCTGATTCTGACTGTGGAGGTTTATTGGCATATGGATATCATTCTGGTGAGCACATTACCCATTTTGAAGAGGGAAGACCTTTATTTGTTAGAAAACCTGACGGTAAATTTAATCTAGCTAATTTTATGAGGGTGAACCTATATACTTCCCTTGGAGCATTAAAGACAGGCCTTGATATTTTGTTCAAAGAGGAAAATGTAAAGGTTGATAAGGTTCTTGGTCACGGTGGACTCTTTAAGACAGAAGGAGTAGGGCAGAAGGTTCTTGCTGCAGCTATGGATACCCCGGTTACTGTTATGGATACAGCTGGTGAAGGTGGAGCTTGGGGAATTGCAATATTAGCAGCCTATATGCTTGGTAAGGATGAAGGAGAAAGCTTAGATAGTTATCTTGATAATAAGGTGTTTGCAGATAAAACAGGTTCGACCATTGACCCTGACAAAGAAGATGTAGAAGGATTTGAAAAGTTTATGGTCTCATATAGGGCAGGACTTGCTATCCAGAGAGTGGCAGTTGATACATTAAGATAGTAGCAACTTATTAATAAGTGTATGTGGAAATGAGGTATAAAGATGTTGGATAAACTTAAGAAGGAAGTATATGAAGCTAATATGGAGCTTCCAAAACGAGGTTTGGTTACTTATACATGGGGAAATGTTAGTGGAGTATGTAGGGAGCGAGAGCTTTTTGTCATAAAACCTAGCGGAGTTTCCTATGATGAACTTAAACCTGAAGATATGGTGGTTGTGGATTTTAAGGGCAATAAGGTGGAGGGAAGATATAATCCTTCATCTGATACAGCTACACATCTGGAACTTTATCTAGCATTCCCGGATATTGGTGGAGTTGTTCACACCCATTCTCCAGTTGCTACATCTTGGGCACAGGCAGGAAGAGCCATACCTTGTTATGGTACTACCCATGCAGATTATTTCTACGGTGAAATACCCTGTGCAAGAGCTCTTACTGAAGAAGAGGTAGAAAACGGCTATGAGAAGAACTCAGGGCTTGTAATTGTAGAGACATTTCGTAATCTAAATCCCTTGTATGTTCCGGGAGTCCTATGTAAAAACCACGGACCTTTCACATGGGGTAAAGATGCTGCTGAAGCGGTCTACAATAGTGTTGTTTTAGAAGAAGTTGCTAAGATGAACCTTATGACAGAACAGATAGGCAGTAATCTAGCTCCTGCACCTCAGTACTTGCAGGATAAACATTTCTTAAGAAAACATGGCCCTAATGCTTACTACGGACAAAAGTAAAATAAAACTAAATTATAAAAACATTTGTATTTTTTTATTCATCTGATATAATATACGCGGATAGGCAGATTAATCCAATCTGTTTATCCGCAAAAGATTAGAAAGTTAGGTGAATACAGTGAGAAATGTTTGGCATGATATGAACCCTGAAAGAATTAAGCCAGAAGATTTTGTGGCTGTTGTTGAAATTTCAAAGGGAAGTAAGAAGAAGTATGAACTAGATAAAGAGACGGGGATGATAATTCTAGACCGTATCCTATATACCTCGACCCATTATCCGGAAAATTATGGTTTTATACCAAGAACGTTTGGAGATGACAGAGACCCCCTTGATGTACTAATTATATGTTCTGAGGTTCTTGAACCCCTATCTCTTGTAAGATGTTATCCTATTGGGGTTATGAATATGATAGATAATGGAATGAGGGACGAGAAGATTATCGCTATACCCTTTAATGAACCGAATTTTAATATTTATAGGAATATTAATGAGTTACCACAGCATTTGTTTAATGAAATGCGACATTTCTTTAGTGTATACAAAGAACTTGAAAGTAAGGATACAGCAGTTGATGAATTTGGAGGTCCTGAAGTAGCTAAGGAAATTATCCAGTACTGTATCGAGAATTACAATAAGAAATTTAATCAATAATAATATAACAGATCTTTTATAAGGTTATTGCATAACTTTAGAAGGAGTGTATATGTGTAAGTTTAGAACATATACACTCCTTTTTTTACTGTCTTGGACTGACTTGGCTTTTAATTAGAAAAGCTGTTGATAAGGTTGATTGATTAATATATGTTAAGAATGGAGATCGTATAAGTCTTATGATCTCCATTCTTTTAGGCTTGAAAATATTGGGTAAAAGAATTACAATTATAGCAATTGTATTGTTTTATACATTTATATTAGTAACAGGGGGAGTTTTAAGTGGGAGATATCATTATTGAAGAAACAAATCATAGAGCATTTGCCTTGACCCTAGCTGGATTCTTTATGCTAGTGGCATCGGTGTCAATATTTGTCTTTGGACTTGTTAGTGGAAATAAAAAATATATAGTGATAGGTTTGCTGGCTTCGCTTATATTTTTTCTGATATTTCTTATATTAATAGTGTATACCTTAAAAGAAAAAAATCTCCTTACAATTACAGTTGATGGAATTATTGATAGCCCTTCCTTAGGAGGACTTGGCTTTATATCTTATGATGACATTTTGGATTTTGAAATTATAAAACATCATGATGCCGAAACCATAGCCGTTATCTTAAAAAATCGTGAATCTTTTATTTTAAAGATGCCACCGGCAAAAAGGCGAAAGCTTAAGACGGACCTATATCTAAAACAACCCCTGATAATGATACATGCTAAAAGGGCAAAGGACATGGATGCCATGGATATACTAACTTTACTTCAAAAGAGACTAAGAGACCATAAAAGATTGTATGAATAATACAAATTCAAAAAAATTGCTTGTTTTATTTGGATAGCTATGATATCATAATTCATTGTGATATGTTATACTAAAATTCCTTGCTCTTTAAATGTAATTACTTATAGATATTACATTATAAAAGGGCCAGAGACCAAAAGGAGGTGCAAGGCAACTATGAATCAATATGAATTAGCCTTAGTTGTTAATGCAAAAATCGAGGATGAAGAAAGAGTTACAACCCTAGAGGCTGTAAAAGACTTGATTAGCAGATTCGGCGGCACAGTATCCAATGTGGATGACTGGGGCAAGAAAAGATTAGCCTATGAGATTCAGAAGATGAATGATGGCTACTATTATTTCATCCAATTTGAAGCTGATTCAAGTGTTCCTGGCGAAATCGAACAGAGAATTCGCATTATGGAAAATGTAATCAGATATTTGTGCATCAATAAAGATGCATAATTGTACTACCCTAAGGCGACTATAATAAGGAGGTAGTAAAAATGAATAAAGTGGTATTAATCGGCCGTTTGACAAGAGATCCCAATGTGAGATACACTCAGGGAGAAAGTTCAATGGCAGTTGCTAGATTTACCTTGGCAGTAGACCGTAGATTTAAAAGGGCTAATGAAAACCAGGATGCAGATTTTATAGGCTGTGTATGCTTTGGCAAGACAGCAGAATTTGTAGAAAGGTATTTTACCCAGGGTATGAAGATGGGTGCTGTTGGACGTATTCAGACTGGTAGTTATACTAATAATGAAGGACAGAAAATCTACACCACTGATGTGGTTGTAGAAGAAGTAGAGTTTGTTGAAAGTAAGTCCAACAATCCTAGCTCAGGTAACAATGATTATCAGAGGGATTTTAAACCGGAACCCAGTTCAGCTATGGGAGATGGCTTCATGAATATTCCTGATGGTATAGACGAAGAATTACCATTCAATTAATCAAAATAGATTAATAAATTATCGGATAAGGAGGTAATGTCATGGCATATAATAAGAATGACAATTCTCAAGGCAGAAGAAGAACTTTCGGACGTAGAAGAAAGAAAGTTTGTGCATTTTGTGCTGATAAGAATTTTGCAGGTATTGATTATAAAGATGTAAATAAGTTAAAGAGATATGTTTCAGAAAGAGGTAAGATTCTTCCAAGAAGAATTACTGGTAACTGTGCAAAACACCAAAGAGCCTTAACTGTTTCTGTTAAACGTTCTAGACATATTGCTTTAATGCCCTACACAATGGATTAATCCCAGTAAGATTAAGGGTTTTAGCCTTGTAAAAGTAGGAAGTGACAGACTGTGTCACGACTATATAATTTAGAATTTAGACCGCTGCATATATGACTATATGTAGCGGTTTTTGCATTAACCACAATTACATAAAGAAATAAATAGTAAAAAAGCTATCACATACATACATTCTTTATAAGGTATGTGATAAGCTTTTTCTTTTGTTTTAAAAAAATTATAAATAATCCTTGACAAGGAGAAATTACTAAGGTATTATATCAGTAATGATTACTGTTATCATATTTTAAAAATTATAAATATATTAGGAGGTAATAATTATGTCATTAGTAGGAACTGTTGTTAAGGAATTTAAGGCCAATGCATATCACAATGGAGAGTTTATTCAGGTTACAGATGAGGATTTGAAGGGTAAGTGGAGTATTGTTTGCTTCTATCCAGCAGATTTTACATTCGTATGTCCAACGGAGTTAGAGGATTTACAGAATAATTATGAAGAATTTAAAAAGCTTGGTGTTGAGGTATATTCTGTTTCTACAGATACACATTTTACCCATAAAGCATGGCATGATAGCTCAGAGACTATTGGTAAGATAGAATACATCATGATTGGTGATCCATCCCATACAATAAGCCGTAATTTCGATGTACTTATTGAGGAAGAAGGTCAGGCAGATCGTGGTACCTTTATTATTGATCCTGATGGTGTGATTCAGTCAGTAGAGATTAATGCTGGTAATATAGGAAGAGATGCTGATGTTCTAGTTAATAAGATTAAGGCGGCTCAATATGTTAGAAATAATCCAAATGAGGTATGTCCTGCAAAGTGGAAAGAGGGCAGTACTACATTAAAACCAAGTCTTGACCTTGTAGGAAAAATTTAAGGAGCTGATTAAATGATACTTGATAAAGAGATTAGAGATCAACTAAGCGAGTATCTTAAGCTGATGGAAGGTAATATTCTCATAAGGCTTAGTGCAGGTTCTGATCCTATATCTAAGGATATGACAGAACTGGTAGAGGAACTTGCATCAATGTCTTCACTTATCAAAGTGGAGAAAGCAGTGCTTCCAAGGACGCCAAGTTTTACTATAGATAAGGAAGATGAAGAAACTGGTATAGTTTTTGCTGGTATTCCATTAGGGCATGAGTTTACTTCTTTGGTGCTGGCTATTCTACAAGTTAGCGGTAGGGAGCCAAAGATTGATGAAGGTACTAAGAAGAGAATTCGGCAGATAAAGGAAGTGCTTGCTTTTGAAACCTATATTAGCCTTAGTTGTCATAATTGTCCTGAGGTGGTTCAGGCCTTGAATATTATGAGTGTCCTGAATCCCAATATATCCCATACTATGATTGATGGGGCTGCTTATAAGGATGAAGTTGAAAGTAAAGACATTATGGCAGTACCAACCATACATCTTAAGGATGAATTCTTTGGCAGTGGTCGTATGACTGTTGAAGAAATACTAGAGAAGCTAGATGTATCAGTGGACAAATCAGAGTTTGAAGATAAGGAACCTTTCGATGTTCTTGTTATCGGTGGTGGACCTGCAGGAGCTAGTGCGGCAATCTATGCAGCCCGTAAGGGTATCCGAACAGGTATGATTACGGACCGATTCGGTGGACAGGTAAGAGAGACTTTAGGTATTGAGAATTTTATTGGAGTTAAATATATAGAAGGAACTAAGTTAGCAGCTAGCTTAGAAGATCATATTAAAAGTTATGATATAGATGTTATGTTTCCACAGAGGGCCAAAAGGATTGAGAAGAAAGAACTTCTTGAAGTGGAATTAGAAAATGGTGCAATTATCAAAAGTAAGACGATTATTCTTGCAACTGGTGCCAGATGGCGAAATGTTGGAGTGCCAGGTGAAGAAGAGTTTAAGAATAAAGGTGTTGCCTATTGCCCCCACTGTGATGGACCTATCTTTAAGGGTAAATCCGTAGCTGTAATTGGTGGTGGTAATTCTGGAATAGAAGCGGCAATTGACCTTGCTGGTCTTGCAAAGGATGTTACAGTTTTAGAATTTATGCCTGAGTTAAAGGCGGATTCACTACTTCAGGAACGCCTATATAGCCTTCCAAATGTAAAGGTACTAAAAAATGTACAAACAAAAGAAATTACAGGTTCAGATAAAGTGAATGGAATCACATATCTTGAAAGAGATACAGGTGTAGAAAAACACTTAGAACTGGAAGGTGTCTTTGTACAGATTGGTCTAGTTCCTAATACGGAATGGTTAAATGATAGTGTTGAACGAAACCCCTTTGGGGAAATTGTGGTAAATGACAGGAATGAAACCAATATTCCTGGGGTCTTTGCTGCAGGAGATTGTTCAACCAGTCCATACAAACAGATAGTAATATCAATGGGCTCTGGTGCAACTGCAGCGCTAAGTGCATTTGATTACTTGATTAGAAATTAATATTTGATTTTATATCAAAAACCGTTACAAATCCAAAGATTATAATTTGGATATGTAGCGGTTTTGCCTTGTTATAATGAGAAAAATTAAAAATTAGTTATAAATAGAAAAAAATGGTTTACAAACTATAACTTTATATGTATAATCATTTAAAGTTGCCTGAAGGATTATTGATAGTATATTGGAAATGCAGATTTAGTGAGGGTGAAAAATTGAGTAATAATGCAAAAAAGTATAAAATTAGTAAGACTATGGTATTTGCTATAGTTGGGAGCTTGATGCTTGTGGCCATGGTTGGACTAATTATCAGGATATTTTGGTATAAGAGACAGTGTGATATAATCTATGCCGAAGTTAATGCTAGTGTTGTTGAATGTGGAGAAGAAGTTTACGGTGAATATGATGGACAAATGGTTCTGCTCTCACAAGCAAATCTTAGTTATGTTTTAAGGTCGGTTACGGATAAAATGGTAGTAATATCATCTAGGGATGAGATTCCAGAAGGGGAACCAGAGCCGGTAAGGTTGCATTTTGGTGATGTGCTCTTAATGGAGGTTTACCCTGGAGAAGATAATAAGGTATTCATAAAGCATTCAATTAATAAAACTACAAAGTATTATGTTATAGATGGTACATGTAATTTTAATAACTTAAAGAAGATGGTTAGTATTGATGAATGGAGTTACCCCAATTACTTAGTTGAAGATGAGTAAGTAATTTATATGATTGCCAGTGTATTATATTAATAAAGGTTGCCTGCTACCAAGGATGAAGAATCGGTAGGAGGCAGCCTTTTAAATTACCTAAATAAAGAATTATCTTTAAATACTAGCTAATTAATGTTATAATCCATGTTAGGCGGGTTGATTCACCAAAAAAGAGTCTCAAACCTGTCCAAAGTGAAATTATAGCTACCAACCCGAAAAGGAGTAATACCATGGGTAAAAAAACAAGATTTAATGGTGCATTAAGAAGCTATCTTTTGTGGCCCATATATTTTACGGGTCTATTGTTGTTAATGAATTTAGCCATATATGTAGTAAATAAAGAAGCTGGTTATGTTATGACTGTTTTTGTTGTAGCCTATTTTGTATTGGCTTTAACAATATTTTATATCAAACGTCATAAGATTGCTTCAGAACTAGTTGCTTATGCAATGGATTTTGCACAGGTACAGAAGCGTTTGCTTAAAGAAATGGCCATACCCTATGCTCTTCTTGATGTTGACGGAAAGCTTCAGTGGGGTAATAATGAGTTTTCTGATTTGTTTCAAGGGAAAAAACTTACAGGTCGTTCCATATCAAGCTTCATTACTGATATTACTGTGGACACTCTTCCAAAGGCAGAGGCAGATGAAGAGCTCCATATTTCATTAAATAACAGAAATTATAGGGTAGTACTTCGTAAGATTATAGCACCAAATTTTGATGAAGATGCCAACTGGACTTTGTATGATACAGAAAAAGTGTGGGATACAAAGAATGCTCTAATTGCTATGTTCTTATTTGATGAGACAGAAATTATGGTCTTGCAAAAGGAGAATAGGGATCAAAAGTTAATTGTAGGATTATTGTATATTGATAATTATGATGAGGCCTTAGATAGTATAGATGAAGTTAGGCGTTCCTTGCTTACTGCATTAGTAGATAGAAAGATCAACAAATATATGCAAGGTATTGATGCTGTAAGTAAGAAACTAGAGAAGGATAAATTCTTATTTGTATTCCAGCATAAATATCTTTCTGTTTTACAAAGTACGAAGTTTTCAATTCTTGAAGAAGTAAGAAGTGTTAATATAGGCAATGAGATGGCAGTAACTATAAGTATAGGGCTGGGTGTAAATGCTGACAGCTATATTACAGGTTATGAGTATGCTAGGGCAGCTATAGATTTGGCTTTAGGAAGAGGCGGAGATCAGGCAGTTGTAAAAAATAGAGATAAGATTTCCTATTATGGAGGAAAGAGTATCCAGGTTGAAAAAACAACCAGAGTTAAAGCAAGAGTTAAGGCTCATGCATTCCGTGAGTTTGTAGAAGGCAAGGACAAGATAATAGTAATGGGTCATAGGCTTGGTGATATAGATTCATTTGGAGCGGCTATTGGTGTCTATAGAATAGGTAAGACATTCAATAAAAAGGTTCATATTGTGATTAATGAGATTACAACCTCCTTAAGGCCAATGTTAAATAGATTTATTGAAAGTCCTGAATATGAGGAGGATCTATTTCTAAATAGTGAGCAATCAATTGAAGCAATGGACCCCAATACACTATTAGTAATAGTGGATGTCAACAAAACAAGTTTATTAGAATGTGAAGAGTTACTTGACTATGCAAGAACTGTTATTATATTTGATCATCATAGACAGACAAATGAAGCAATTGAGAATGCAGCCTTATCATATATAGAGCCTTTTGCTTCCTCAACCTGTGAGATGATAGCAGAAATTTTGCAGTATATTGGAGATAATTTAAAGCTAAGGCCTATTGAGGCGGATACACTTTATGCTGGTATAATGATTGATACCAACAATTTTCTTACTAAGACAGGTGTAAGGACATTCGAGGCAGCAGCATATCTTAGAAGAAATGGTGCAGACGTTACCAGACTTCGTAAGATATTTAGAAGTAGCTTTATGGAATTTAAGACTAAAGCAGATGCTATAAGTAGCACCGATGTTTATCTTGAATATTTTGCTATTACAACTTGTGATAGTGCTGATGTGGACAGCCCTACTGTTCTTGGGGCTCAGGTGGCCAATGACTTATTAAGTGTGGCTGATATTAAAGCGTCATTTGTTTTTACTGAGTTTAATGGTAAGATATTTATAAGTGCTAGATCAATTGATGAGGTTAATGTACAAGTTGTAATGGAGAAACTAGGTGGTGGTGGTCACCTTAGTATGGCCGGTGCACAGCTTGAGAATTATACAATAGAGGATGCAATAACATTGCTAAAAGAGACCCTTGATAAAATGGTAGAAGAGGGAGAAATTTAATAGTTCACAATATTGAGAGGAGTTAGACAAATGGAAGTAATATTAATGCAAGATGTTAAGAGCCTAGGAAAACGTGGCGATATAGTAAAGGTTAGTGACGGTTATGCAAGAAACTTTATCTTGCCAAAGAAATTAGGTGTAGAAGCTACCAAGCAAAACTTATATGAGTTAAAGCTTCAAAAGAATGCAGAAGAGAAGAAAAGAGCTGAAATCCTTGAAGAAGCTAGACAGTTGGCTAAGGAATTAGAGGCTATAAAAGTTAACTTAACTATAAAAGCTGGTGAGGGTGGAAGGACTTTTGGATCCATTTCCACTAAAGAAATAGCATCAGCGGTAAATGAGCAAGCTGGCTTGCAGTTGGACAGGAAGAAGATACAGCTATCTGAGCCAATAAAAAATGCAGGATCCTATACAGTAGGAGTAAAGCTACACCCTAAGGTTACAGCAGAGCTTAAAGTTGAAGTTCAGGCAGTGTGATTTTAGTTTTGATTGTAGCAAGGGGGATTACCAATGGATGAGGCTTTTATAAGGAAGATACTTCCGCATAGCCAAGAAGCTGAGCAATCAGTTATAGGTTCCATGATTATGGACAAAGATGCAATTGTTATGGCTTCAGAAGTAATAGAAAGCAGTGACTTTTATGATCAGCAATATGGTATTTTGTTTGATACTATGTTGGAATTATACAATGAAGGAAAGCCTGTGGATTTGGTAACTTTGCAGGATAGGCTTAAGGAAAAAGATGTGCCTGCACAGCTAAGTAGCCTAGAGTTTATTAGAAACTTAGTATCTTCAGTACCTACCTCTGCTAATGTGAAGTATTATGCAGATATAGTAAGAGAAAAGGCTGTGCTTAGAAGGCTTATTAAAGTTACAGAAGAGATTGCAAATGACTGTTATCTTGACAAGGAAAAGCTGGACGTCATTTTGGAAAAGACGGAAAAGCAAGTGTTTGATATTTCCCAAAACCGAGGTACCAAAGAGTTTACGGATATCAAAGAAGTGGTACTTCGTTCTATAGATAGTATAGAGGCTGCTTCAAAGAACAAGGGAAGTGTTACTGGAGTTGCCACAGGATTTTATGATTTGGATTACAAGACCGCTGGACTGCAACCATCAGACTTAGTATTAATAGCAGCAAGACCCTCCATGGGTAAAACTGCATTTGCACTTAATATAGCTGAGTTTGTAGCCCTTCGTTCCAATATAACCACAGCTATTTTTAGTTTGGAGATGTCCCAAGATCAATTGGTAAAGCGTATGCTTGCCATGAACTCTAGGGTAGATTCTCAGAATATTAGAACTGGTAATCTGTCTGCAGACGAATGGGCAGATTTGATGGAGAGTGCTAGAATAGTAGGAAATTCTAATCTGGTTATAGACGATACATCAGCTATAACGGTCAGTGAGCTTAGATCAAAGTGTCGTAAGCTAAAACTGGAGAAGAATTTGGGCTTGGTTATTATCGACTATCTTCAGTTAATGACTGGTAGTAAGAGGTCTGAATCAAGACAGCAGGAGATATCAGAGATATCTAGATCCCTAAAGTCTCTTGCAAGAGAGATTAATGTGCCAGTAGTTGCCTTATCCCAGTTAAGTCGTGCTGTAGAGCAGAGGCCTGATAAAAGACCTATGTTATCAGACTTACGTGAATCCGGAGCTATTGAGCAGGATGCCGACGTGGTTATGTTCATATATCGTGATGATTATTATAATCTTGATACAGAGGAACCTGGTGTATCTGAGATTATCATAGGTAAGCAGCGTAATGGTCCTACGGGAACTGTAAAACTAGCTTGGCAGTCACAGTATACCAAGTTTGCTAACCTGGAAAGATAGCTGAATATGAAGTAGAAATGTTAGCTTAAATATAAAATGATGTAGAAAAGGAGAGGCTTGTATAAAGTCCCTCCTTTTTTTGTCGACAAGTTAAATGGGAAATTAAGGAAGTGATATTGCATTTGAAGTTTGCTATGTTATAATGTAAAAAGTGGAAAATAATTACAACATTTCATGGCTGAATGTAGATGGAGGATATTCAATGGAAGATGTTAGGTATATGATCTCGGAGGCTTCAAAAAAAGTTGGAGTTGAATCACATACACTAAGATATTGGGAGGAAGAGCTTTCTCTACCCATTGACAGGAATGAAATGGGTCACCGATATTATAAGGAAAGGGATATTGAACAGTTAAAGGTGATAAAAGATTTAAAGGAACAAGGCTTTCAATTGAAAGCAATAAATATGCTTTTGCCTAATTTAAATCAAGTAGAAAGACTGGATGATGTAACCATGGTAAAGCTAAAAAATGAACTAAATGGAAAGGAGACTGCTATGTGGAAAGATGAAGAAACTAGTATGCTTGATGACCAAGAAGAGGGGACATGCCTTCTTGCTGATAAGGTTGATGAGGAAGATAAGCAAGAGGTTGATACAGAATCAAATGATAAGATGAATCAGTTTAAGGCAATAATGAGCCAGATTATTGTATCTGCACTGAAAGAAAACAATATAGAACTATCCAGGGATATCAGTGATAATGTAACTGAAAATGTATCTAAGGAAATGAACTATCTTATGAGAGTGCAAGAGGAAAAGGAGGAGGAGCGTTTTAGGAAGTTTGATTCAACTCTTAGAGATTATCAAAAAAGTAGAATGCATGCAGCTGCAAGTTTTGAGGCTAGAAACAGGAAGAAGTCCAAGTTTTTCAAGAAGAATAAGGTTTACATATAAACCAAAGTAAAGGCACTAGATGTTTAATGTAAAAGAGGAGGGTTAAGCTCCTTTAGAATAATATCAATGGCAACTTTACTCTCCTCTTTTAAATATGTATAGTAGTATTACTATTATGCTGTAATAGCCCCAGTAGGACAAACATCAGCACATACGCCGCAATCTATACAAGAATCAGCGTCGATTACAAAGTGCTCAGCACCTTCTGAAATTGAATTGGTAGGACATTCGCTTTCACAAGCAGCACAGCTTATGCAAGCATCACTAATTGTGTATGCCATAATTTCATACCTCCTTTGTAAAATACAATCCAATTTATTTTAATATATGTATAATAAATATGCAAGTGGAAAGATTATATTCTTGACGTATAGGGATTATTCGAATATAATGTTGCCTAGGCTACTAATTTTTGGCCCAATAAGGTTTATAATGAGAATATAAACCGCGATTTAAGGAGGTAATGATATGGCTTCAATTACTAAGGACATGACAATTGCTCAGGCTATTGCCACAGATCAGAATATTATTCCGGTATTATTAGATATGGGTATGCACTGTCTTGGATGCCCTTCAGCTCAAGGTGAGACATTAGAAGAGGCTGCTATGGTTCATGGTTTGAATCCTGATGAACTTATGGAGAGAATTGCCAATGTAACTGCTGAGTAATATTGGATATAAATATTTTCATTAAAAAAGAGTGCTAAATCCGACCTTGGTCGGAAGAGCACTCTTTTGTGTTTGAATTTAAATGATAGCCAGGATTTGAATGGCTTGATCCTTAACAATGACTTCATAATGCTCCTGATAGTAAACCTGTGAAGCATAAGTTGTACGCTCTGATTTACCATATTCAGAAATTATATTACTAATCTTATTAAATTCTTCTGGTGTGTGATCAGAGATACTAATTACTAAATAATACATTGATGTAATTGGATCTTTATATAAGGTATTATCACCTTTATATAATCCAGCCAATATACTGGACAATTTAGTAACTTCACCAAGAGAATTAAAGGAATATACTTTAGTTAAGTTAGTTGGGATTTGAACACTAAGTTTATGATCTTTTTCAGAATCAGAATTTTTATCAAAATCCTTATCGCTATCTTCAAGCTCATCTGCAAAATCATCTAGATGTTCAAATGTATTAATTATATCATCCGCATAAGCGTCGTCATCGTCGGACTTATCTGACAAATTGTGTGAATTGAAGGAGGAAAACTTAGAAAAACGTGTATCTAGTTCATCTGGATCCTCTACCTTCGTTATAACCAGAATTAAGCACTCTGAAGATACAGGAATAGCTTCTATCATTAATGGAATATCATCTACCTCAAAGCCAAATTCATAAAAGGCTTGTTGTATCATATCACGAAATAATGCTTTGGCTTTCTCTGTACCGTAAGCTAGTTCGCTTATTCTCAATTCTCTGTCTATCAAATCATTCTTATTCAAGGTACACCTAATCTGGTTATCACTGATTTTTTCTATCTTCATAGAGTACACCCCTTTCTGTGTGAACAGGAACTGATCTTTTAGTTACGGTTACTACTAAAAATAATCATAGTGTAAAATGAGTATAAGTTAAAAAGAATATAAAGTCAATACATACAGTTGTGAAATTTGTATTAAAATTTCTCACTTATTTACAATATAGGCTAAAAATAGACATTGGCACAATGTATATAAAGTATATAAAAAATTGTATAATCTTCCAGAGATAATGACCTTGACTATTTTACAAAATATGGATACAATTAGGTAGATGATCCATATTTCATAGATTTCTGATAAGAAAGGAGAGAATGCAACAAGAAATTTGGTTTGACAAGTACCGTATTATTAAACTTCTAGGCTCAGGAGGCACAGCTGAAGTTTATTTGGCAGAGCATATCAAGTTACATTCATTTCGTGCAATCAAGTATATCTCTAAACATCATCCATTATACAAGTCACAACTTAAGGAAGCACAAATATTAAAGGAATTAAAACACTCGTGTATCCCTATAATTTATGATATTGAAGAAGATGAAGATGGTTCCTATATTATTGAACAATATCTTGAAGGAATAAGCTTAAGAGATTACGTTCTGAGAAGTAATCCTCTTCATAAATATATCATAATACAATTCGCACTTCAAATCTGTGATTTAATAAAATATCTCCATTCGGCAAAAAGACCAGTCTTATATCTAGACCTACAACCCCAAAATATAATTGTTACCGATAGTACCCTTAAACTTATTGATTTTGGTAGTGCCATGTTTTGCGATGAAGTTGACGAAAATGTTGACTATTATGGCACTAAAGGCTATGCTGCCCCTGAGTTATATAGTAGGAATAAAGCAGATGAAAGATCAGATATATATGGTATTGGTATGTTATTGTATTTTATGGTGTCTGGTCATGATATTAGAACTGATATGGTAAAGATGGACCATATCGATTTTAAAAAGTGTCCCAAAAGGTTAAAAGCTATTATAATCCAGTGCCTCAGATACAACCCATCACAAAGGTATTCTTCTGTATCCCAATTAGAAAAGCATTTATCAGCAATCATGAAAAAGAGGACCCATTTATTAAAACCTGGATCATCAATTGAAATTGGAATTGCAGGAGCACAATCTAGAATAGGAACCACTCATTTATCTTTTCGATTATGTAGGTATTTTAATGATAAGAAGATTAGCTGCATATATGTTGAGGAGAATAAAAGTAGGTGTATACGGCAGATTCAAAATAGATACTTTGGTCTGAATAAGAATCAAGATATTATTCAGATAAATGGAATACCTATGGCTGAAATGGATTTGGCCAGGGATAGGGATGTATCAGGATTTAATATAGTTGTTAAGGATTATGGGTGTCTAGATAGGGAGAATAAAGCTGAATTCTTCCGTTCTCATTATAAAATCCTTGTTCTTGGTGCAAAGGATTGGGAGTTAAGAAAATCTGAAGAGCTCTTAGATATGGTTTCAGAATATAAAGATGTAATATATCTGTTTAATTACCTGGATGGAAAACAATTTCAACAGGTTATAAAAAACATGGATAATAAAAACTGTATGAGAATACCTTATGAGCCCAATCCATTTATAAAGCCAAAAGACAAGATTAGCAAGGAGTTTTTCCGAGAGCTTTTAGGCATGTTTAAGGAGTTAGACTTATGATTAGAAAATCTATGCTGTTAAAGAAACTTCAAGATAGCCATAACCATGAAAAGAAAATAACAGGCATAATGGGAGTAAATTCTGGTGTCGGAGTTACATTTACTGGTATTCTGTTGGCTCATTTTTTTGGAGTAGAAAAGGGAATACCCACAGCATATTTAGAATGTAACAACCATCAAGATTTTAACCGCCTACAGGATGTATATGAATGGTGTCAAGAAGATGAAGAGTCATTTGCCATGGATAATATTACATACTATAAGAATGTCCCAGCAGGTCAAATATCAGGAATCCTAAATGAAGATTATGGATCTTATATTCTTGATTTTGGTACAGACTTTGATGCAGCTAGGGAGGAGTTCTTCCGTTGTAGTACAAAAATCATTATAGGAGATCGTGGAATCTGGAATTTAAGTAAGATAATATCCTTTCTTAAATCTACGGAAGATATTAAGGGTAGTGAGAACTGGATATATATCATTCCTTGTGCTGACAGAAGGACAATACTTGGAATGGCAAATAAAACTTCTAGATGTTTTTATGGGCTTCCATATGAGTCTGATCCTACAACCTTGTCAAAAAAGACTTTTGATTTATTTCAGAGTATATATTTCTAAGTAAAATGTGCAAGCATAGGTAATGGATAGGTATAGCATATCACAAGAACCTTCTTATCCGATAAAGATGGTAGATGCATCTCCTTTTGCACACAGGTGATTTGAATATTACTACTGTAAAAACCATATGACTTAAAAACCCTCTATACTTTAACGATAAGCATATGTAACAGCATTAGTAGCTCAGTGGATGATAGATATATTTGATATTACGCCTTAAGAATAATTAGGATGATCTTGGACATCTTACCTTCTTAAGGCGTTTTGTTTTTAAGCTACCAACAAAAAAAGTCGAAATTTAGTAATGACTAGTGTCAAAATAAGTGCTATAATGGGAAAAAGTAAAGACAGCACTTTATTGGAGGAAGACATGGATAAAAAAATGAAAATTGCAATCGTCGGTATGACAGTGGCGATTTTAGGCATAGTCATAGGTATAGTAGTATCTTTAGTTAATAAGATGACCCCAAGTAATGAGGTAATGCTATTAACAGATTATTATAAGGTAGAGGATTCTGAGGTAATAATAATTCTTCACGATGAAATTTATGAAAAGTCGGGAATTATGTCGGATGGAACTGTATATATTGATTATGATACCGTTAAGAATGAATTTAATCATAGGTTTTATTGGGATGATAAAGAAAATATCTTAACATATACCACTCCTACAGAGATTATCAGAGCTGATGCTGCAAGTAGTAAATATTCAGTAACAAAAAGTCTTATTAAGACAGAATCGGATTATGATTATCCTATAATTAAGTTATACGGAGAAGAAGTGTATATTGCACTTGATTTTGTAGAGAAACATTCTGATTTTACTTCACGTTTTTATGTGGATCCTAACCGTGTAGTAATTGATTACAAGTGGGGGGATTACCTATTTACAGAGGTTACAAAAGCAACCCAACTAAGATTAGAGCCTAGTATTAAGAGTCCAGTATTAATGCAACTTCCTGTAGGACAAGAGCTTATGTATGTCTTGAAAGAAGAGGCACCACAAAAGGGTTTTGCCAAGGTTATAACTAAAGACGGCATTATGGGATTTGTAAAAGAAAAGAGTGTTAAGGAGTCTTATTATAAAACCGTTGAAAGCACATATAAGCCACAAGAATATACAACTCAAACAAGACCAGATAAGATTAATCTAGTATTTCATCAAGTCTTTAATAAGGATGCAGCAGGAAAACTGGAGGAACTAATTAAGCAGACCAAGGGTGTTAATGTTATTTCCCCTACTTGGTTTAGTTTAAATGATGTGTCAGGTACATTTTCCTCCCTAGCAAGTGAGGAGTATGTTGATAAGGCTAAATCCCTTGGCCTTGAAGTGTGGGCATTGATAGATGATTTTAATTCGGATGTTGATAAGTACGAACTTTTATCCCATACTTCTCGCAGAGATACTTTATCTAATAGTTTGCTTGAAGTGGCTATGCAATATAAGATTAATGGAATTAATATAGATTTTGAGAATATTCCATCTAAGGCAGGGGAGCATTATATACAATTTCTTAGGGAACTCTCTGTGAAATGTAGGAATAATGGCATTGTATTATCAGTAGACAACTATATTCCTGCCCCTTATAACCAACATTATAATAGGAAAGAGCAAGGAGAGATTCTTGATTATATTATTGTAATGGCATATGATGAGTATTATGCTGGATCTGATGTGGCAGGACCTGTTGCATCCATAGGATTTGTTAAGGATGCCATATACAATACCTTAGAAGAAGTTCCTAAGGAAAAGACTATAATAGCTGTTCCCTTTTATTCAAGGCTTTGGAAGGAAACCCCGGAAGGGGATGTATCTAGTGAAAGTTTTGCCATGACACCAGCAAGTAATATATTTAAAGACAACGGTGTAGAGCCTGAGTGGGATGATAATTATGGAAGTTATTATGGAGAATATGAGAAAGATGACACTTTCTATAAGATGTGGCTTGAAGATGAGAAATCCATTGAGGAGAAGATGAAGGAAATATATAAGGCAAATGTGGCTGGTATTGGAGCATGGAAGCTTGGACTAGAAAAAGAAGAGGTCTGGAATGTAATCATAAAATATATGAATTAAGTTTTCTTATGATTTCTTAAAATTATCAAGGGTATACTTAAGTTGGTATACCCTTTTAAGTTACCATGAATCATCTAGATTAGATTTGCTTTATAATAGAATAGAAGGTTTATTTTTCTCATAGTATGTATGGAAGCCATTGTAGAAAGTAGATCTTATGAGTAAAAAATATTTTAATATCTTTTTTTTATTACTAATTATTTTAGCTAGGATTTTATGTTCAGAACAATCAGTTAAGGTTATGAGGAATATGTTCTTTGAGAGTGGTGATTTCAAGGTTGGATCCAATATTATCATAGTAATTGATCCGGGTCATGGTGGCAGGGATCCTGGCATGGTTGGTGTTAATGACTCCTTAGAAAAAGATATTAACCTAGATATTGCCTTGCGGCTTAGAGACCTTTTAGAACAAAGTGATATTAAAGTGATTATGACAAGAGAAGTTGATGAAGGCTTATATTCTGAATCTGATTCCAATAAAAAAAGAGCAGACTTACGTAAAAGAATAGAGATAATTAATTCTAGTAATGCAATATTTGCAATTAGTATACATCAAAACAGCTATAGCGATGAGAGTATTAAGGGGGCACAGGTTTTTTATCATGGAGAGTCTAAGGAGGGTAGGGATCTTGCGCTTATATTGCAGGAGCAACTAAAGGAAACTATAAAAGATGGAAACCATAGAAAGGCAAAATCTAATAGCAGTTATTATATGTTAAAACACACAAACTGCCCATTGGTAATAATAGAATGTGGTTATCTATCTAACTGGAGAGAGGCAAAGCTTTTAATAGAAGAAGAATATCAGGAAAAGGTTGCGTGGGCTATTCATATGGGAATTATGAAATATATTAATAGCTTAAAGTAGGCTACTTTTTAATCATGTATGGATAAATATAATAAAACATGATATAATCCCCGTTAGATAATATTACTTATAAAGGTATTTGAAGTTATTCTTTAGATAAAAGGAGCATTAAATATAGAATGAACACAATAATAATCAAGTCCAAGGATGATGTCTTAAGTGAGGAAGATCTTAAAGAGGCCGCTGATATATTGAAGTGTGGCGGACTGGTGGCATTTCCCACAGAGACTGTATATGGGCTTGGAGCCGACGGTTTAAATCCTAAGGCGTCTATAAAAATATATGAGGCTAAGGGAAGGCCATCAGATAATCCCTTGATCATTCACATTGCAAGTCTTAGCCAGATGGATGTTATAGCAAGGGATATCCCCGATGAAGCATATAAGCTGGCTAGGGTGTTTTGGCCAGGACCCTTAACAATAATCTTAAATAAAAAAGAGATTGTGCCAACTGAAACCACAGGAGGCCTAGATACTGTGGCAATAAGACTTCCTGCATCTAAGATAGCAAGGGATCTTATTGAAGCTTCTGGAGGATATATTGCTGCCCCCAGTGCTAATACTTCAGGAAGACCAAGCCCTACCAGTGCCAGGCATGTTATAGAAGATTTAAGTGGTAAAATAGATATGATTATAGATGGTGGCAAGTCAACACTAGGCCTTGAATCCACAATTATAGATTTGTCATCAAGTATTCCTACCATTCTAAGACCGGGCTCTATCACAAAAAGTATGCTAGAAAATGTTATTGGTCAGGTGGAATATGATGGTGTAGTTCTTCAGAGGGATATGGGTGAAGACATGGTTCCCAAGGCTCCCGGTATGAAATACCGCCACTATGCTCCGGAGGGAAGCCTTGCAATTTATGAGGGAAGTACAGAGAAAGTTACAAAAGCAATTAATGATAAGGCAAAGGAACTTATAAATGCGGGAAAAAGTGTTGGTATAATAGCAACAGAGGAAACAAAGCATTTTTATAAATATGGTATAATAAAGGTAATAGGTTCCAGAAGTGATGAAGATTCTATTGCAGCAGGTCTTTATGGGGTATTAAGAGACTTTGATGATATACATGTTGAGTATATTTTTTCAGAAAGTTTTGAAGGTGATGATCTGGGACAAGCAATTATGAATAGATTGTTAAAGGCAGCAGGTTATAATCTTATACTTGTAGAATAAGACAGCTTAGGAGGTAATAGAAATGTCTAAATATAAAAGGTTAATATTTGTATGTACAGGTAATACATGTAGAAGCCCAATGGCTGAGGCTATTTATAAGAGCCTAGATGAGGAAAGTGATATAGAAGTATATTCAAGAGGCTTGGTAGTTCTATTTAGTGAGCCAATAAATCCCAAGGCTGAAACCATACTAAAAAAGCACGGTTTGGATCATAATAACCATTTATCCAAAAGTTTCGCTGAAACGGATCTTGATGAAAATATATTGGTGCTTACAATGACAGAAGCTCATAAAAGAAAGATTTTAGAAACTTATCCAAATGCTCATGCAGTATATACAATTAAGGAATATGCTGGTGAAGAAGGTGAAGTTGTAGACCCTTATGGTGGAACATTAATTGATTATGAAGAATGTTACATAGAGCTGGCTAGGCTTGTGAAAAAAACCATTTATAAACTAAGTGAGGAAGATAATAAGGAGGACTAATTATGATAGCTATAGGAAATGACCATACAGGATATGAATTAAAGATGGAAATTATAAAATATTTTGAAGAAAAGGGTATTGAGTATAAAGATTTTGGATGCGGCAAATTAGATTCCAGTGACTATCCCTTATTTGCACAGTCAGTTGGAAAAGCAGTTCAGAACAAAGAATGTGAATTAGGAATATTAATATGTGGTACGGGCATAGGAATATCAATTGCAGCTAATAAAATGAAGGGAATTCGTGCTGCCTTATGCCATGATTGTTTTAGTGCAGAAGCCACTAAGCTTCATAATGATGCAAATATACTAGCTATGGGAGCTAGGATAGTAGGTCCTGGACTTGCTGTTAAAATAGTTGATACATTTTTAAAAACTGAGTTTTCAGGTCAAGAAAGACATCTTAGAAGAATTAAAATGATGGAGGATTAATTAGCCTCTGCTTTATTAATAGGATCCTTAAGCTCATCAAAACGGCCCTCGTAGATAATCTTTAAAAGCTTATCTAGTATGCGAAGGGCTTTTTTTGTGTCCTCCAATGATATTAGCTGAAGTTCCAATGCATCTGCCAGTTCATCTAGATCTAAAATCTTTACAGAATCATTTTCAAAAACTACCACATCAAGGAGTAAGTCTTCAAATAATATGCTATTTGAAACAGGTCCTGGCTTATACTGGACAATGTCACAATACCAATGGGATAGCAGATTATCTATATCATAAATCTTACTGACCTTAAATCCCTGATTTAAATAATAAGCTGATACACCTCTTGACATATATGCTTTTGGACGTAGAGGTTCCCATTTTGTTATTATGATATCATCCTTCACATCCAAGATGATATCATCCTTTAAATGTATAAGCTCGTCTGGAAGAAATCTTCTTCTGTAAAGAGAAAGCTGATGCATATAGGAGCCCTCCTTTAGACTAAAACCTTCTTTTAGACAGTATAACATTAATTTTTTATTTGGTATAGTCAAAACAAAGAATATTATTATCAATTTGTGGGAATAATTACAGGTAAACAAAAAATGGGTTCCGATTTGGAGGATGATTGTTATGGAAAATCTTAATCGATTTGTTGAAGGTTTTAAAGGTATATTTTCTCTAAAAAAAACTAAAGTAACAATATATATAGTTGCTGTGCTTTGGCTATCTGTAATAACTCAAGTTATAATGAATCGTGTATTTTTTAGTGATTTTCAGATAGCTGAGGCATTTGTAATGACAAATACAGAAGAGATGGAATGTGATTTGGAAGTCATAGCAGAGTATAATAATGATTTCTTAAGTGAGACAGATAAGAATAATATTTTGCATCATGTGGCGAAAGCCATTGGACTGAATATGGATAAAGATATAACAATAAGTAAAGAAGATGGTTTGACAGAGTACTCTTACTATAAGAAGGCAAAACTAGCGGAGACCTCTATAAAGGTTGTAAGTGTGGAGCAGGAAGTAGACTCTGTGATAACAATGAAGCATTGTTTGGTGGTAAGATTAAATATTAAAGAGTCAATTAAGGCTATAGAAAAGTATAGAAAACTAATAAAAGAAGCCTTGAATGAGCTAGATATTAAGCAAAAACAAGTTACAGTCCAATATGAGGGTAGTGTTGCCGGAGAGATGTCCGTTAAGGATAAAGAAGAAATGGCACAGCTACTGGTTAAAGAATTGCAGGGACAGGTAGTATTTAATCATCAGCAGGGGCAAAGCTATACAGTATATGCCTATACAGGACTTATAGATGAATATATAGAATCTGTGGGATGTAAGATCAATATCCAGATAGCTTTGACATATGATGAGGACTCAGATAGGACAAAATTATATCTGGCCTCACCAATTATAAATCAAAGCTGGTAAGAAAGAAGATTGATGGTATATAATGGCTTAATCACGTGAATTAAATAGTTCATTGAAAGTGTTCATATCACCATTAAAGATATTCATATCAATATATTTTTCTTTTCCCTTGTAACCATCCAATATTTCCTTGTCAGAATACTGCCAGAACATCCATTTTCTATCAGTGAATAAAAAGGGCTTGTAGTAAGTGTTTCTTATCCATAGAGGATAATCATCATAATATTTATTAATATACAGATAATATACTTTCATAGTAGTGTATATGATTGGCTTTTTATTATAATGCTCCTCCAAAGTTCTTAGTAATATATCTAGTTCTTTGCGGACACTATCTACATCAGGAGGATTTTCTTCTTTATTTCCATAAAACTCAACATCTACTACAGGAGGTAACATGTTATCTGTAATAGGGACCACAGAAATATAATTTTCTGCTTGTGTTATTCCTTGGGAATCGAAGCTAAAAAAATGATAAGCTCCATATTTAATATTAGTCTTACTTATGTTTTCTAGGTTGTCCTTAAATTTTTTATCAAAGTGACTACTTCCCTCAGTAGCTTTAATAAAGGCAAATTGAATGTTTTGTTTTGAAATAAGATCCCAATCAATTTCGCCTTGATAATGTGATACATCAACTCCCCTAACGGGAAATCTTTTTTGGCTGGGACTATTAATCCAAAGGATATCAAAAGCAAAACATAATAAGGAGACAGGGGGACGTTTCCCCTGTCCCTCAAGACAGCGGAAACGTCCCCCTGTCTCTTTTAAATTTAAAACCAACGTCTCCTGCTGCGATATCGTCTTCTTCTGCGTAGGATTTCATTAAGTAATATTATGGTGACAAGATCTCTTGCCACATTATTTTGTCGTCTTCTTGGAGTGTAGTATAGATTTTTAGCCTCAACCTTTGGGCTTTCATCAATTATATTTATCTTATTACATACTCGGTCAACTATTCTCTCTAAAGACACCCTATCAGGGTATTCGTCAAACATAAGACTTCCATCGTATTCAAGTTTGTCACATTCATTATCGACTTCTATCTGAATTTGCCTTGCTGTCATAGGATATAGTTGTTTGAAATAATCCATATCACGGTCTAAATCCTCAATGCTGTCATATCCATAAAGAGGGTACATAGGAACACCATTAGGAGGCACCATACCCCCACCCATAGGCATGCCATTAGGAGAAGTTATACCGTCATTCATAGGCATCCTATTAGGAGGAGAAGTCATACCACCATTCATAGGCATCCTGCTAGAAGGAGGAGTCATGCCCCCATCCATGGGCATACCGGGGCGAGGAGATACACTACCATTAATGGGCATCCGTGGCCGTAGAATATCTTCATTGTTCATTGGCATGTTAGATCTGGGAGCAATGCCTCTACTTGGACTACTTGGCCTTGTTGTACCCCTATTGGTAGGCGATCCACTAGGTGGTGTTCCTCTATCTATGGGAATTATTTTATTATTAGGAGTATGGTTTTCGGGTCTTGTATTTTTGTTATTAGGTAGGTCATTAACTGGAGACGAAGAATCTTGGCTACTATTGGCCTTTAAGGTGTCTTCACAGTTAGGGTTTGAGTTTTTCGAAGAGTTATACATTAATGTGCTCCTAAACTTTTATAATTAGTATATGCAAATAAAACCCTATTGTGAGGCTCCAGAACACCAAAAATAGATTAGGGCCTTGCCTAATACTTTAAATATATTTTAATTATTATTAAAAATTACTTAAGACTGGTATGGGGTATATCAAATAAAAAAATATTATGTTATAATATTTGGGATAAGCAGATTTAAACTGGTGGATTAGAATTTTAGATAATAATTTAGGAAGGAAAATTCATTTGCTAAAACATATTTATCGTATAATTATTTTAATAGCCGTATTTATTGCTTCTATTTATTATTTTGGAAAAGATATTAAAGAAGTGGTATTTGATATAGATAATACGACAGTAATGGAAGAAGCCACATTTCCTTTGGTCACTATAAGAACTGATGGGGAGCTTATAAATATTCTCCACGGATACAGCAGTAATCTTGATGCAAATTCCATTAGAGATGCCCTGACCCCAATCAGTGGAGATGGGTCTTTTGAGGTGCTTATAAATCAAGAAGATTATGAAATTAAAAAATTAAACTTTGAAGTCCGAGAATTTGTGGGAAATGAATTAATAGAAAAAGGATCTGTAAGTGTATTTCAAGAAGAAGATGATATTAAGATTGCTAAGATTAATATTAGCAGTGAAATTGAAAATGGCAAAGAATATGCAGTTAAGATTACCCTGATTACCAGTGAAAGTCGAAAGATGTACTACTATCATCGTATTAAGAAGTATCAGCAAACATATATAAATGAAAAGCTTGATTTTGTAATGAGCTTTCACCAGGCTACTAAGGACAAAGAAGCTATCAAAGAGTATTCTCAGAACCTAGAACCTAATAGTAAAAAGGATAATACTTCATTGACCCATGTTAATATACATTCTAGTATGGATTTAATATCATGGGGAGATTTGAACCCTGAGTTTATCACGGATGTGATTCCTACTGTAGTTGAAAACTATCCAGACATTGCATCTGTGGTACTTGAATATATAGTAAGAGCCAATGTATCTGGTATTCCTGAGTTGTACAGGGTGAAAGAATATTACCGTATTAGATATTCGCCAAATCAAATGTACTTATTAAATTATGAACGTCGTATGGAAAGTGTCTTTGACAGTGCTCTTGCTAGTGTATCAAAAAGCCAGCTAAAGTTAGGTATTACATCAGATACGGATATTGCTCATATATCTAGCCCTGATAAAAAGAAGTTGGTTTTTGTTAGGAACCGAGAACTATGGTTTTATAATCTAGAAAAAAATGAAATGGTAAGAATTTTTTCTTTCCGTCAGGAAGAAACTGATTATATAAGGGATATGTACGAGCAGCATGATATCCGTATACTTAATATGGATGCCGAAGGCAATGTGGATTTTATAGTCTATGGTTATATGAATCGTGGTCACTATGAGGGAAGAGTGGCTGTAATATTATATCGATATATACGTAATGAACAGCGTATTGAGGAGAAAGTATATATTCCCGTTGATGAGCCTTATCAGACATTGAAAGAAAATCTGGGAGAGTTTGCATATGTTAATTCTTTAGATGTGTTTTATTTTCAAATATATGACAAAATTTATGCCTATGATTTAATTACTAGGCAGCTTACAGAACTGGCAGGGAATGTAGATAGAGATGATGTGGTTGTTTTTTATGAGGAAGGTTACGTTGCCTGGCAGGAAAGTTCTAATCCAAAAGAGGCAAATAGCATCAAAATCATGGATCTTGAAACAAGTGATATTCAGTTGATAGTTCCTAAGCCAGGATATAAAGTTATCTTACTGGATAAGATAGATTCTAACTTAATATGTGGATATGTAGATGAGAAGGATATTACTACTTTAATTGATGGTGCTGTCATTGTTCCTATGAAAAATGTTGAGATTGTGACAACTGATAGGGAGGTTTTAAAACCTTACAGTAAGCCGGATTTTTATATTAGAGGAGTAGAGGTAAAAGACAATGTGATAGAGTTATTTAGATCCCAAAAAGATCTTGTAGGTGGACGAATTTATTTTCAGGATACGACAAATGACTATATTATGAATAAAATTGTAGAAAAGACTCCTTTCATTAAGGCTGTACCAAGGATAACAGAGGCGGCCTTGACAGAGTACTATATGGAGCTTCCATCTAGCTTTATTATGGAAGAGGAACCAAGTGTTCTTACCACTGTAAACACAGTAATATCACAAGATCCAACCCTTCGTTTACCTAAGGAAAATGACCTGACCTATTATGCCTTTGTCATGGGAGAACTGGTGGGAGCATATGATGAAGCTGCAGATGCTATAGCTGTTGCCGACGAGGGAGTAGGGGTAGTAAGAAGTAGTTTCAAGCATTTGGTATGGGAACGTGGTGTTAATGCTAACAGGAGTGTTCTAAATGGATTCAACAATGATGATATTATATCAGGAGATTCTCTGGAAAGCTCTATAAAGATGTTGATTAAATATACAGGTAAAAATATAGATAACAAAAAACTTGATTTGATAAATCAGTCAGCATATGAGATACTGGAAGAATATTTGTCAGAGGATCCAATACGCCTAACAGGTACTAGTTTGGATCAGGTAATGTATTTTATATCACAAAAAAGACCGGTAATTGCTATGACAAGTAGAACTGATGCAGTACTTATATATGGTTATGATGCAAGTAATATCTACATGGTAGATCCTAAACAAGGTAAAACAATTAAGATGGGTATACAGGATAGTCAGGCCTTATTTGAAGAAGGAGGAAATGTATATCTGTCCTATTTGGAGTAATATTCAATTAATTTAACAAAGAAAAGGAGAAATATAATATGGATGAAAGAATTAAAACACTGGCAAATAATTTGGTAAATTATTCAATGGCTGTAAAAGAGGGAGATAAGGTCTATATTCACCATATAGGAGAGTCTACTGAAGGCCTTGCTAGGCAATTGGTAAAGGAAGTATATAAAGCAGGAGGAGTTCCCTTTGTTCACTATACCAATCCTAGACTACTAAGAGAGACCTTACTAAATTGTACAGAGGAACAGATGTCATTAATGGCAAAGATTGATGGGGCTGAAATGGCAGAAATGGATTGTTACGTTGGAATACGTGGATCAGATAATGTCTCTGAAAATGCAGATGTACCACAGGATAAAATGAAAATATATGAAACATATTATCAGACTCCTGTACATCATGATATTAGGGTAAAGAAAACAAGATGGGTTGTTCTTCGTTATCCTAACGCAGCAATGTCTCAGCTAGCTAATATGAGCCAAGAATCATTCGAGGATTTTTATTTTAATGTATGTAACTTGGATTATAGCAAGATGGATGAAGCGATGAAGAGTCTTGTGGACTATATGAATCGCACAGATAAGGTAAGAATTGTTGGACCTGGAACTGATTTAAGTTTCTCTATTAAGGACATTCCTGCAATTCCATGTTCAGGAAGCAGAAATATTCCAGATGGTGAAGTATATACAGCTCCAGTAAGAGATAGTGTTAATGGTACCTTAACTTATAATACACCAGCAGTATTCCAAGGATTTACCTTTGAGAATATTTCTTTCAGGTTTGAGAATGGTAAGATTGTAGAGGCCACAGCCAATGATAGCGAAAGATTAAATGATGTATTAAATACAGATGAAGGTGCTCGTTATATAGGTGAGTTTGCCATAGGAGTTAATCCTTATATTCTTAAGCCTATGAAGGATACCCTGTTTGATGAGAAAATAATGGGTTCATTCCACTTCACACCAGGTAACTGTTATGAAGATGAGGCACCAAATGGCAATAGTTCTGCAATACACTGGGATTTAGTCTGCATACAGACTCCTGAGTATGGCGGTGGAGAGATTTATTTTGATGATGTATTAATACGTAAAGATGGAAGATTTGTAGTAGAGGAATTAGAATGTTTAAATCCTGAAAATTTAATATAAGGAGGCAGATCAATATATGAAATTATTGACTGCAGCAGTGCCATGTTATAATTCTGCTGAATATATGAGTCATGCTATAGATACCTTATTGTCCGGTGGCGATGACATTGAAATCATTATTGTAAATGATGGGTCAAAAGATGATACTGAGAAGATAGGTCTTAAATATCAAGAAAAGTATCCTGATATAGTCCGTGTTATAAGTCAGGAAAATGGTGGTCATGGTGAGGCGGTAAATACCGGTTTGGCCAATGCTAAGGGCTTATATTTTAAGGTGATAGATAGCGATGACTGGGTAAGTAAAAAAGCTTTACATCAAGTAATAGGAAAATTAAAAGAACTAATAGCAAATGGCAATAATCCTGATTTGTTCCTTGTTAATTATGTTTATGAGAAGGTAGGAGCAAAAAGGAAGAAGGTAATTAATTATAAGGGGGCACTTCCTAGGGATGAAGTGTTTACCTGGGATGATATGATGCATTTTAGAATTGATCAGAATATTCTGATGCATTCTGCTATATATCGTACAAATCTTTTAAAGGATTGTGGAATTAAGCTACCAAAACACACCTTTTATGTGGATAACATCTTTGTATACCAGCCCTTACCTTATGTAAAAAGCTTGTATTATATGGATGTGAACCTATATCGTTATTTTATAGGAAGAGATGATCAGTCTGTTAACGAAGAAGTTATGATTCGAAGGGTTGATCAGCAGATTAAAATAACAAAGATAATGATTCAGTCCCATGACCTTGGCAGTGTCAAAAGTAAGAAACTTAGGAATTACATGATAAAATATCTATCTATGATGATGGTGGTTAGTTCCGTACTTTTGATTAAAGAGGGTAGTGATGAAAGTCTAGCTAAGAAAGAAGAATTATGGGATTATCTAAAGAATTATGATAGACGGCTTTATAAGAAGATTCGCTCACGTATTCTTGGCAGATCCATGAATTTACCAGGGAAGTTTGGCCGTAGAGTTGTAGAAGTAGGTTATGAAGTGGCAAGAAGAATCTACAAGTTTAATTAATTTATAGAGCTATATATGAAGAACACCTAGCATGATTTATAAGTCCTTTTTGACTAAGCAAATCATCTAGGTGTTTTGTTCTTGTATTATCCTTTGGTTTTTATAAGGGTTTATACATTAGATAGTTCATGCTCTGTTTTTTTGGCTAGCTTTTTGTCAGGTACATATACGATGCCATACATGATAATACTTAGAATAATTCCCCCAAATACATCAAGTATTGAGTGCTGTTTTAAAAATACTGTTGACATACATATTAGTATTGTTAGTATTAGTGCTGAAATTTGCAACCATTTAATAGGTCGTAGCTTTTCACTAGTGCGAATTGCAATCATGGCACCGATAGAATTATATACATGAATGCTGGGAAATACATTGGTTGATGTATCTACTGCATATATCATTCCTAATAGTTTGGTAAATATATTGCTTCTTCCTAAAGTATTCAAATTAACTCTTAGATAATGTCCATTTGGCCATAAGGTATATATAA
>JAAYNY010000209.1 GCA_012520635.1 Clostridiales bacterium
AAAATAGCTGTCACCAATCAGAACTCTTTCCTGATGTGTAACAGCTTTTGCTAAATTACATCTATACTCTCTTCATATATTCGCCAGTTCTTGTATCAATACTGATTCTATCACCTTGCTCAACGAATAATGGAACATGTACCTGTGCACCTGTCTCAACTACTGCTGGTTTTGTAGCACCGGTTGCTGTGTCTCCCTTGAATCCAGGCTCTGTCTCTGTAATCTCAAGCTCAACAAATAGGGGAGGCTCAATTGCAAATACATCTCCTTGGTAAGAAAGCATTTTAACCATTTCATTTTCTTTTACAAATTTAAGTGTGTCTCCAACGGCTTCTTTATCTAGAGCTATTTGGTCATAAGTTGTATTATTCATAAAATAGTACAAATCACCATCATTATACAAATACTGCATATCGCTTCTATCAATATGAGCTGTTGGGAATTTCTCTGTAGGACGGAATGTTCTCTCAGTAACTCCACCATGCTTAATATCTCTTAATTTTGTCCTAACAAATGCTGCACCTTTTCCAGGCTTTACATGCTGAAATTCAATAATCTGGTATACCACATTTTCTATTTCAACTGTCAGCCCATTCCTAAAATCACCTGCTGATACCATAATCATTTTCCTCCTTAATGTTAACTAAACATAGTTTATATTAAACTGACATTATTTGCAACGTTTTTTTCTTATGACTTATAACTGAATTAATGATTTATCAGAATGGGTATAATTCTCATGTCCATCTTCTGTAACCACTACAAGATCTTCTATCCTAACACCACCAAAATCCCTAATATAGATACCTGGTTCAACAGTTTCTGTCATTCCAACTTCTAAGATATCTTCCTCTGCAGGTGAAAGTCTAGGACTCTCATGAATAAATAAACCTACACTATGACCAAGTCCATGGCCAAAACAGCCCTCATATCCAGCTTTATATATTATATCCCTTGCAACTTTATCTATATCCTTACCCTTAAGACCAGGCTTAATTGCATCTAAGGCGGCCATCTGGGCTTCAAGGACTATATTATAGATTTCTTTCTGTTTTTCCGTTGCTTTTCCAACTACTATTGTTCTGGTCATATCTGAGCAATACCCATTATATACACAACCAAAATCCATAGTAATAAAATCTCCTACTTCTATTTTCTTATGGCCAGGAACTGCATGGGGCATAGAAGAGTTAACACCTGAAGCTACTATAGCAGGAAAACTTGATCCTTCTCCTCCGTTGACCTTTAACAAATATTCAATCCTTGCAGCTATCTCAAGCTCAGTCATTCCTGGTTTTATAAAGCTTAAGATTTCTGTAAACACCTTGTCACCAATGGCTTCAGCTTCTTTAATATACTCAAGCTCCCTGGGAGTTTTAATCCTTCTTAATCTGGTTATCTCATCTTTAATGGGGACTAACTCATAACCTGCAAGAGCATCCCTTAAATGCTCATATTTTGAAAAAAGCATATCTTCCGATTCAAAACCTAGACGTTTCACCTTGTCCTTCTTTAACAAATCATTTATAGCTTCTTCATATCCTCCGCTACCAATGGTAATAATCTCATAACCCTCTGCCTCTGCTTCAGCCTGATAAGTATATCTGAAATCAGTTATTACTGCATGATGGTTATCAGAAATATATAGATATCCAGTCTCTCCTGCAAATCCACTTACATAACGCATATTATTGCCATTAGATATAAGCACTGCATCAATTTTTAATGACTTATTTATTTCCTCTACTCTTTTAAAATTATCCATATTAGTCCTTCCTATTCTTTATGTATTGTCAATATTATATACAAAATGTCTTTATTATATCAATTAGCCTTCCTACAAATATTAACCATTGCCTCCATAGCAAGAAGGTATCCTTCTAAACCAAAGCCTGAAATCTGACCATTACAATGGGGTGCAGTTACGGATTTGTGCCTAAATTCTTCTCTTTGATGTATATTAGAAATATGAACTTCAATCTTTGCCATGGTAACACTGGCAAGGGCATCACTTATAGCATAACTGTAATGAGTATAGGCACCAGGGTTTATAATAATTCCATCCAACTTGTCCAAATAGGCTCTTTGAACTGCGTCAATGATTTCCCCTTCACTGTTACTTTGAAAGATTTCCACCTTAATATCTAGTGCCTTCGCTTTCTCTTCTATCATATCAAGCAGTACACTGTAGTCCTGATTTCCATAGATACCTTTTTCCCTTATACCTAGGAAATTAAGGTTGGGTCCATTAATAATAAGAATCTTCATGATAATCCTCCATTCACCCCTTTTATTATTTATCCTTTAAGGTCATTAGTATTTTATCTACGATTTCTTTTACCTCAAAACCATCTGTATCAATTATAATATCAGCTGCATCTTCATAATAAGTAAGTCTTGAATCCAGTAATCTCTCCACAGATTCCTTAAGGTTATTTCCTTTTAGAAGAGGTCTATTAGTATCTCCTGACACCCTATCTATTATAGTATCTATTGAAGTTCTTAGGTAGATAATCTTTCCCATGGCTTTTAGTAACTTTATGTTTATTTCTTTTATAGGCATACCTCCACCTGTGGAAAGTACACTATTTTCAAGGGAATTACTAATAGACAATAGTAGGCTTGTCTCAAGTTCACGAAACTTCTCTTCTCCATGGGTACTGAAAATATGCTGTACAGTCATGGCTTCCTCTGCTTCAATCATTTCATCAGTATCAAGAAAATCAAAAGCTAAGTTTTTTGCCAATAGTTTGCCTACAGTAGTCTTTCCAGATCCCATAAAACCTATTAAGATTATATTATCTACTTTCTTCATCATATACCCCTTCATCTCATGTGTATCATGATATATTTTATCCTATATGTTAGCATACTTTCTATACCTTTTTTATCTTACCTCTTTTTAGGTCTCTACGATAATGCTTTAGAACAATTCTTTCTAACTTTCTTTTAATTACAATCTGTATCTCTTCTTTTGGTCCAATTGGTTTTACAAAATAAGACATCATTCCAATTCTATTGGTACCATATATATCAGTAAAAAGCTGGTCACCAACAAATACAGTATTATCAAGACTGGTTCCCATACGCTCCATTGCTCTCAAAAAACTTTTCTTGGCAGGCTTATTGGCCTTATAAATATATTTGACATTTATATCTTTATTAAATCTAGTGACCCGTTCTTTATTATTATTTGATATAAGGCATACCTTAAACCCCATTTCTTTTAACCTTGTAATCAAACTAATTGCTTCAGGGCTGGCATCAGCACCATGCTCAACCAAGGTATTATCGATATCAAATATAATTCCTCTGTACCCTTCTTCATACAAGTCATCATAGTTAATTACATAAGGTGAATCTGCAATTCGTTTTGGGTAAAATATTTTAAGCATCAAAATCTCTCCTTTATAAAAATGCCACAAACAGTAATTTTATCTGTTTGTGGCATTATACTACTTCTTACTAACTATTTCAATCAAAGCTTTGTTACAGACCTTAGAATCTTTATCTGTCATAGGAAAATCCATAAGCTTATAGCTCCATACTGCTCTTCCTATTCCATATTCTCTAAGGACCTCACATAGATCCTCATGCCATCTTAGGTTACTGTCCATAGGTGCAAGATCAATTACTCCATACTCACCACAGTAAAGAGTGACATTTCTTTCTTTAGCAAAATCAAGTGCAGGTTTAAGAAGTTTTTTAAGATACTGCTTATCAGTGGTTTTGCCATAAACATATCTTTTTCTAAACTCATCACTCTTTGCAAGATATTTCTTATAAAGTTCTTCCCCAGAAGGATATGTCACCTCAAAGTCTAAGTCTTTTAGAAGATCATCCCAACTAGCTTTTTGGTGGGTAAATATATGTGGCTCATAAAAATGAAATGTATATATCATATTATCATCAATAATAGGATCCAGTTCATGAAGAGTATTAACACTATTATAATTATTACCTCCAATTATAATAGTCCTGCTATTATCTATCTCCCTAATTCCTAATATCGCTCTTTTACTTAGACTATTCCATCTATCACTGTTAGGTTCCACAATCTCATTAAGTAATTCAAATACTACATTTTTGCCAAAACCTTTGTAACGCTTTGCAAATTCCTGCCACAAACTAATAAAACGTTGTTGCAACTGCTCATCTTCAAATAGCCTGTTATCATTAAGTGAATCAAAGGAATATCCAGGTGCTCTATGAATATCAAGTATTATATTAAGATTATGCTTTTGGCACCAATTTATGCACTGATCCACATAAAAGAATCCTTCTTCCTTATATATGAAAGGTCTATTGTCATCTTCTAATACCATATAATCTATGGGAAGTCTTACATGATCCATACCCCAGGATGCAATTTGAGCAATATCTGCTTCAGTTATAAAGGAATCAAAATGTTCTTTTTTCCCCTCACCATATTGTGAAATCCATCCACCAAGATTGACACCAGCCAAAAAACCATTAAATTTTTTCATTTGTAAATCCTTTCTACCACATCTACACTTATGGTTTTATACTCACGAATTAATAGATTAGTATTAAGCCCTAAACTGTTTATTCACTACCTTTATAATAAAAGAATCTTACTTTAGAAAACAATGGCATAAGCAAATTACATCATGCAATATCTTATATAAGTGGCTTATTCTTATATTTACTTAAGATCAGCCGTACAATGGGAGCACTTAGTAGCATCTTTATGAATGTCAGAATAGCAGTAAGTACACTTCTTTGTTGTAGGAGCAGCCGGTGTATCAGGTTTTCTAAGCTTATTAATCCATCTTACCAGCATAAACACAACAAAAGCCATAATAATAAAGTTCAGAATATTAGATATAAATAGGCCATACTTTACAACTGCTGCCCCAGCTTCTTCAGCAGCTTTAAGGGTATCATACTTATTGCCATCAAGAGCAAAGAACCAGTTACTAAAGTTAATGTCTTTTGTAAAAACTCCTAATAAGGGCATTAAGATATCATTAACCAAAGAGTTTACAATAGAGTTAAAAGCACCTCCAATTATGATACCAACTGCCAGATCAATCATATTACCTTTAAGAGCAAACTTCTTAAATTCTTTTAGCATCTTTCTCCCTTCTTTCTTTTTATTTTGCAAATCCAAAACTTTTTCAGGGTTTATCCTTTGTTTCATTTTAATACATTCCTTTTCACTTATTAATATTATTCCTTATTACTTTTAGATAATTTACCTTATCTTTATATTTTATTACAGTATACCATGTTATTTTATAGAAAACAAAATAAAAAACCATTAATTGATACTAATGGTTTATTTTACTTCCTTATAATATTTCACATACACATCCACATCATATAAACTTCCATCTCGTCTGTGACCTACATTTAGCAATCTTTTCTGAAACTTCATTCCTGCTTTTTGCATAACTCTTCCAGAGGCTGTGTTTTGCACATCGTGCCTTGCTATGATTTTTTCATAGCCAACCTCACTACTAAGATAATGCATAACTGCCCTCAATGCTTCTAATACTATTTCCCTTCCCCAAAATTCTTTTCCTATACAGTATCCAATCTCACAACTTTTCTCTTTATCGCTGGATATCTCCACGCTTATCTGGCCAATAACTTCCTTTATGGATTTTAAGTATATGGCCCAATTATATACCTTTTTATCATCATATTGCCTTATCCAAGTCCCTATACGACCTTTTGTAACTCCCATATCACTATAGGGACCCCATGACAGGAACTTTAATGATTCCTTATCACTTGCCCAGTTTTTATGCATATCATATGTATCCTCTTCTTTAAATCTGCGAAGAATCAAACGTATTGTTTCAATAGAATTGGTCCCTATATGGTTAATCATTTTCTCACCCTTTCAGAAAATGAATATACAGGGACCAGCTTAAATATTCCATATTTTATTATCTGAGTTCAATTCCTTTACTCTTTAATACAGCTAAAAGTCCATCTACCATACTTTGAACTTCATTACTCTCTAGTGTACGCTCCATGGACACGAACTCAAAACGAACTGTTACACTTTTCTTACCAGGAAGAAGCTTCTCATCTTGGAAGATGTCTACCAAGTAGTATTTACTTAGATACTGGCAAGGATACATATCAATATATGTTGATAAAGTCTTATATGGGATATCCTTTTCCACAAGGAGACTTAGGTCTACTGTAACACCTGGATACCTGGATACTTCCTTATACTCTAGGGCTTCTTCTTCAACCTTCTCCACCTGGTCTAAATCTATCTCCGCAAATGCTACATTTAACTTCTTATCAATGTTGTCTCTAACTTTAGGATGGAGAACTGAAAAATATCCAATTTCCTGATCCTTTAATAGGATGCCTGCAGAATTAATAGGATGAACATAATTATATTTATTAATAGCTTCATCCTCCACAAATACTGGAGCCATATTCTTTATATCAAGTAAGATCTGCTCTATAGCTTCTTTTAGCTTTAAGAATA
The DNA here is from genome assembly GCA_012520635.1 of Clostridiales bacterium. Taxonomy (GTDB): domain Bacteria; phylum Bacillota; class Clostridia; order Lachnospirales; family Lachnospiraceae; genus Mobilitalea. The sequence goes on from JAAYNY010000209.1 coordinate 6,479, forward strand.
CTTCCTTCTCACTAAGCTCTTTGCTGGCAACTACAATACCTAGACGTTTCTTTTCATTACACAAACCATCTTCCTTTAATCCATCAGCTACACGGCCAATTTCATACATTCCCATCTCAGGATTGGTATCCACATTCTTTGGAACAAAGCCCAGTAAGCTTGGAATTATGGTTGCTCTAATAGTATCATTCTCAGCGGTTAATGAGTTAACAATTCGAATATTAGGCTCTGTATTAATTCCTAACTCTTTGTTCATCTTAGTTTCATACCAGAGATAGCTATGAACCTCATTCATATCGTATTTATGTGAAAGCAAGGATTTAATCCTATATTCGTTATCTCTTTCTACACTATGGCGTATAGGTGAAAGAAGGCTAGTTGTGGAATAGATATCAAAGTTATCATATCCATAGATACGGGTTATCTCTTCCACAATATCAGCCTTAATAGTTACATCCTTAGTTGCACGCCAAGAAGGTACATCAACCCTAAATGAATCTCCATCTCTCTTAACAGTAAATCCTAGGGCTGTTAAAGTTTCTTCCATCATGTCAGAGGAGATATCTATACCAGTGTATTTATCCATATAAGCCTTATCAAAGTCTATGGTTATCTTATCATAATGCCTTATATATGCATCCGTAAGACTTGATGTAACCTTAACTCCTGGATCTATATCTGTTATTAACTTTATAAAGCGTCCTATAGCAAGTACGGTCATTTCAGGATCTAGTGTTTTCTCATATCTGGCACTGGCATCTGTTCTAAGTCCAAGCCTGGTTGCTGATCTTCTTACACTGGTTCCATCAAAGTTAGCAGACTCTAGTAAAACTGATGTGGTATCATCTGATATAGATGAAAGTTCACCACCCATAACACCAGCAACGCCCACAGCTTCCTTAGCATTGCAAATCATAAGTGTCTCAGTATCTATCTTTCTTAAGTTATCATCTAGGGTCAAGAACTCAATTGATTCTGAAAAAGTCTTTACCCTGATTTCTGCTACCTTATTATTGTCATAAGCATGCATTGGCTGACCTAATTCCATCATTAGATAATTTGTAAGGTCAGCAAGCAAGTTAATAGGACGCATACCGCAATAGGTAAGGCGAATCCTCATGTTAATAGGAGATTTCTTTTCCTTAATATTCTCCATGGTTATACAAGAAAAGCGATATACTCTTTCCTTATCTTCAACTTCTAAATCAATAGGAGCTAGGTCTTTAAAGGCACTGGTATCTACTAGCTCTAAGGGTTTAAGAGGACGCTTATTTAAAGCTGCAATCTCTCTGGCAATACCATAGTGACCCCAAAGGTCAGGACGGTTTGTCAGTGATTTGTTATCTACTTCAAATATTGTATCTTCTAGTTCCATAAATTCTTTGATATCAGTACCAAGGGGGTAGTCCTCCTCAATAATCATAAGACCTGAGTTATCATCACTGATTCCCAGTTCCTTCTCAGAGCAACACATACCCTTACTTAATACTCCTGCAATAGGAACCTCTTTGATCTCTAAGTCACCAACTTGCCCTCCAAGTTTTGCAAAGGGCACCACAGCTCCTACATATACATTAGGGGCACCACAGACAACTTCTACAATCTCTGAACCTATATCTACTTTAACAAGATGTAGTTTTTTAGAATTGGGATGATCATTTATCTCAACTATCTTTCCTACAACTACATCACGAATATCTTTTCCCATCTCATATATATCTTCAACTTCAGCGGTGGAAAGTGTAAAACGGTTAATAAGATCCTT
>JAAYNY010000210.1 GCA_012520635.1 Clostridiales bacterium
TATCAACTCTAATCTTTAGTATCGGTTGCTCATACTCAACCAAACTAGAATCCTTTACTAGTATTTCTACAATAGTTCCCGAAACTGGAGACTTAATATCATTATATAATTTCATAGCCTCAACTGAACAGATAACATCACCTTTATTTATATGTATGTCATCTCCGCCTAACTTTATTTGATTACTAAACTCAATCGTCCCAACAAATGAAGATACTACTGTTACAATATCATCACCTTCAGATTCTTTAATTTCTGAATCCTCTGTAATTAGCTCTTCCTCTAGCTTAAATTCCATTGTAGCTGTTCCTAGTTCAGAGCTATTATCCATACTTACTTTCGATGACAGATTACTGCTATAATCTCCTCCCCTTTTTTTACTAAAATGGATTAATGACACCTTATCCTGATAGAGAAAAGACTCTAGCTTTGAATTTTCACATTGCTTTATTAATTTATTAATAGCATTTAACTTATTATTTAATTCATCCATATAATCTCATCCTCTTTTGTATATGTATTTATGAGAAAACAATTTCACTGCCTATATTCCTATATCTTTCTATTCTTTCCTTTCTTAATTCATCTCCATCTAATTGGCTACAACGATATAATTCCCCTTCAATGCTTTGCTTAATCCTGTCAAATATGGAACTTTCTGTTCCCTCTTCACTTATTATCTCATCAATAATCCCATAGTTCTTTAAGTCTATTGCTGTTAGATGCAGATGACCTGCAACAACTGGAGCTTTTCTAGAATCCTTATACAAGATACTGGCACATCCTTCTGGTGATACTACAGAATAGATGGCATTTTCAAGCATTATTACCCTGTTAGCTACTCCTAAAGCCAGGGCTCCTCCGCTACCTCCCTCTCCAATAATAATAGATAGGATAGGAACTGTGATATTAGCCATTTCATATAGGTTTCTAGCAATAGCCTCTGCTTGTCCATTTTTCTCTGCCGAAACCCCAGGAAATGCTCCTGGTGTATCGATAAAGCATATAATTGGCCTCCTAAATTTTTCAGCCTGCTTCATCAAGCGTAAGGCCTTTCTATATCCTTCTGGCTTTGTCATTCCATATTGGCAATATTCCATCTCCTTTTGACTATTTCCTTTTTGTTGTCCAATTACTGTAACTGCCTGTTGATCAAACATAGCAATTCCTGCAATTATAGACCTATCATCTCCAATGTTCCGATCCCCATGAAGTTCAATAAAGGAATTAAAAATATGCTTAATAATATCTAGACTTCGAAACCTTGTAATTTTTCTTGCTAATAAAACTTTATTCCATGCATTATTTATCTCAGCTTCCGTGGTGCTTTTATCCCTCAACTTATCACCTACCTAACTATTAATTAACAAATTTATACTCCCAATATTGTCTTCCAATTTAAATTTATTATTTTCCTGGTCATGAATTTTGAGAATATCACTAAGGGTACTTTTTAAATTTTTCCGCTCAACTATTAGATCAATATATCCATGGTCCATTAAAAACTCAGCTGTCTGAAAATTAAAAGGAAGCTTCTCATTAATGGTCTGTTCTATTACCCTTTTCCCTGCAAATCCAATTAATGCACCTGGTTCTGCTAAGATAATATCTCCTAAAAAGGCAAAACTGGCACTTACTCCTCCGGTAGTAGGATTGGTTAATACACTAATATATAGTCCTCCAGCTTCACTAAATCTAAGTACTGCTGCTGAAGTTTTTGCCATCTGCATTAATGAAAAAATCCCCTCCTGCATTCTAGCACCACCTGAAGCAATGAACATTATAACTGGAAGTTTTTCATCTTCTGCATCTTCAAATAACCTAGTTATCTTTTCACCGACAACAACTCCCATGCTACCCATCATGTATCTGGTATCCATTACTCCTATCATAACTTTCTGCCCATCTATATAGCCACTACCTGTTATCACAGCCTCATTTAGATTGGATCTACTTAAAATCTCCTCATGTTTTGTCCTATATCCTGGGAAGTTAATGGGATCATGAAAGTCATTATGTATATTAGTTTCTGTAAATGTGTTTTGGTCGATTATCATATCAAGTCTTTTTTTATAGTCTAGGGTTTCATAATACCCACAAGAGAGGCATACATAATTATTTACTTCAACTTTTTTTCTTTCCGTAATATATCCACACTTTGTACATTTGAAAAATAAATTTTGACTCAAAGATTTCTCCCCCCAATTAGTATTAGTTCTGAATATCAATACAATTAATGTAATATATTCCTATTAATACTAATTATAATACATTTTATTAATTTCTCAAGCATTCTTTGCTATTTTTTTAAATATTTTGCATTATTATGACAATAAAATATTTGTTCTTGCTCATATCGATAAGATTATTAGACAAGACTCTAAAGTTAAAAAATACGTCTTAATTAAGTTTAAAAACTTAATCAAGACGTATTCTTTCACGGAAATCATATTAAATAATATGACCTATTGTCTTCTTATCCTGTCAACAGCAAAATCAATCTCTTTTTTTGATATACTTGAACCTTTATTATAGCTTTCAATAAAATATGTAAGCTGATCTACTTTAATTATTTTAACCGAAGAATTATGGGCTCCTTCAATCACACTTTCTATATTTGTCCATACAAGCAAATCCACTATAGGTAGTCTACCTTCTAAAAGATCATCTAATACTTTATGATGTCTCTTAACTTGGAATATAGGATTTTCTGTACCTGTCTTATGTCCATTTACAATCCTATACCAATTACCATCCTGATCAATAGTTAAGTTCCCAATATAATTTTTGGTTTCTATATTAAAAACCGCCCTATCTCCAACTACTATACTGTCAAATTCTTGACTTTCTCCACCAGCAGAAAGTTTTATATTGTTAAAGACTTTAAATCTTTTTTTATCTAGCCACTTCAGGGCATAGGCTACTTGTTTTTCTCCTTCCCTACCAGCTTGCCTTATTCTTTCTTCCTTGTCTTGATAATTATATTGTCTAGGAGGGTGAATCCCACTTGTCCCCTTTTTCTTGAGAACTTCACACAACTGTAACCTTAAATCATAGTCAATACTCTCCAAGTCTTTAACCCCATTATATGTTTGTCTAAGAGCATTCCATGAACTTGGATGATTGTTTACAGTCATTTTCCTTAAAAAGTCTGTATATTTTTTTACATTTTCATTTGTAGGTTTTGAGGCAAGAGCCTTTATTAGCTTTTTATATTTACGAGAAGTTCTTATATTATTTATAATTCCCCAGATAATTAAAAGCCAAACTGCCCCCACTATTATAAAAGGGTTCTCCAAAATGAATTCTAATAAAACAAGAGCTATATTCCAAAGTCTCTTCAATACAATCATCTTATCTCTCCTTCGCCTTTCTTCTACTTATCTTATAAAATCCTAATAGATCTGCCAAAGCCCAACCAATAGGTATTGCCCACCATATACCCTTAAGGCCTATTGATGGAATAGCTGAAAGTTTATAAGCCAATGCTACCCTTGTACCAAGACTTATGATAGTAAGAATTATAGACATTCCTGGTTTACCCATACCTCTAAATAAACCATAAAACATAAACAAATATCCTATTAAGGTATAAAAAGTCGCTACTATATATAAATACTCTTTTCCAATTCGAAGAATTTCTATTTCTTCAGGGCCTATAAAAATCCCCACTAAAGGTTTAGCTAATAATATAATTAATATTGATATTAGCACACCATAAATCGTAATAATCTTAATAGCTGATTTTATACCATTTCGAATACGATCCTGTTTATTTGCACCATAATTCTGAGCTATAAATATAGAAAACCCGTTACCAAATTCCTGTTCAGGTAAATAGGCAAAACTTTCAATCTTTACTACCGCCGCAAAAGCCGCCATAGCAGGAATACCAAAACTATTAACCAATCCTTGTATCATTAGGATTCCTAAGTTCATAACTGATTGTTGAATACTTGAAAGTATTGAATTATTACCTATCATTTTAATTATATCCATGTTCATTTTCAAATGTCTTCTTTTTAAGCGAATTATAGGGGAATTTCTAAAACAATAGATTGCTAAACCTATGGCTGAAACCGCCTGAGCAATTATTGTAGCATAGGCAGCACCAGCTACACCCATATCCAGTGGAACTATGAATACAATATCAAGAACAATATTAATTAGAGCAGATATTATTAAAAATATAAGGGGAGTTGTTGTATTACCCAAGCTACGCATAATTGCAGAAAAATAATTATAGCCTGATGTAAAGATAATACCATAAAAAATTATCTTCAAATAAGTCCTTGTATCTATGAATAATTCCTCAGGAATATTTAAAGAAATTAAAATATCATCGATAAAAAATAATGCTAAAAAATTAATAATCAATGTTAGTAAACCAATCAGACAAAATGATACAAAAAAACTGTTTTTTAATCTGTCAATTTTCTTTCCACCATATAAAATGGAAAACACAGCACTACTACCCATGCAAAGACCTAATATTATAGAATTTAACAAAACCATAACTGAAAAAGAACTACCAACTGCAGCAAGAGCATTAGGACCTATAAATCTTCCTACAATAATTGTATCTGCCACATTATATAATTGCTGAAATAAATTCCCAACTATCATGGGACCTGTTAATTTTAGAACCGTTTTTGTCTCATTGCCTACTGTCAAATCCTGTGTTATAGCCAACTTTATCCACCTTTCATGTCGAGTCATTATGTAAGTAAGTTCAAGGAAATACAATCATAACAAAAAAGAACCATGAAATCTACAATTTCACGGCCTTTTTTAAACTTATTTTAAAAAATTAAAACCATTTCTTTTTATGCCATATTAATGATGAATCTATATGATTTATATCCTTTGAACAGGTTCTTGCCATTACCCCTGCCAGTTCTTCAGTCATCTTAATTATCTGATTTTTGACTCCTTCAGAACCATTCTTTTTAAGGGGATCCATAATAACTCTGCCAGCAGATACAGCATCAGCACCTAAGGCTAGAGCTTTAAATACATCCATTCCACTCATAACACCACAATCTACAAAGATTGGTATTTGCCCATCTATTACTTTGGCAATCTTAGGTAAGATTAATAAGGGAGGGACTGCATAATCCATAATTCCATGGTGATGAGAAACTACTATTCCTTTTGCACCAGCTTCTAAGGCCTTATAAGCATCCTGCTCACTTAGAACACCTTTTATAATAAAAGGTAGCTTTGTGGACTGTATATATTCTTTTAACTGGCTAAGAGACTTAGGCTCCATCTCTTCCCCTAAAACAATATCATATTTGCCATTACTTCCAAAAGAATGATCTACATCCATGCCTACAGCCATAACACCACAGTTTTCTGCATGTTCAATTCTTTTTAATATGTAGTTATGGTCAGCATATGGTTTAATAATATTTATTGTACGGGCACCAGTAGATGTTATAGCTGCTATTTCATCTTCATCACCCATGCCAGCCCAATTGACTGCATTAGCGGCTTTAGCCCCCCTAGCCATCTCAACCATTCCATTTTCACGAACATTATCAAGATGGGACAAAGCTGCCATCATAATAGGGGTGTCAAACTCCTCACCATATAGTTCTAGCTTTGTTGAAGGTATAAGTCCATCAATATGTCTCATTTCAAGTAATAATGAATCAAAATATTCTCTTGTAATCTGATTAGAATCCCATGGCCTGTAATTCATATCACTATTCTTCATAATATGCTCCTTATCTTTTATGCTTAAAATTATTTTATGCTCTACTATCATTGTAACAATAATTTGAGGTTTTTTGAAGAAGTAATTATTTAAGAAAAAAGGTAAGGAAACCCATAGGCTCCTTGCCTTTATATAACATTAACTATTTAGTTCATTCTTATAAGGTATTGAAACTGCCGCTCCTTTTCTGGATACTGCAATGGCCGCTGCCTTGGCACTTTCTTTAAGTATCTCTTCCACTGGTCTATTCTCTATAATACCTGCTAGAAAATATCCAGTAAAGGTATCTCCAGCTGCAGTTGTATCTACCACTTTTACTTTTATAGCGTCCTGCTTAATAATTTCATCCTTGTACTGATATATGGATCCCTTATCACCTAATGTTAAGATTACCATTGCATCTGGGTACTTTTCTTTCATCAAGGGTAATACATCATTGGGATTGTCGGCACCTGCTATCTGAGCCGCCTCCACTTCATTAACAAGAAAAATAGAAATTTTACTCATATCTATTTGTTCCATATATTCATTATAAGGGGAGGGATTTAGCACAATGGTTAAGCCCTTCTGGTATGCAAGCTCAACAATGTAATCTACCAAATTAATTTCATTCTGAAGTAATAGCATATCACCTTTTTGAAAGTCTTTTAATACTTCATCAATATACTCTTTGGTAAACTTACGATTACTACCGGCATAAAGGAGTATGCTATTTTGAGCATCCTTATCTACCTGTATTATTGCATGTCCGCTTTTACCTTCTACTTGCTTTAAGTATGTGGTATCGATTCCATTACTTCTACATGCTTCAAGAAGCATTTCACCGTCTTCTCCTACAAGTCCCACATGGTAAACCTTTACACCTGCTCTTGATAGAGCAATGGATTGATTAAGTCCTTTTCCACCACAAAAACTCTCTAGTTGTGATGAAGCTAAAGTCTCACCTTCCCTAACCATATGATCTACGGTATAGACATAATCTATATTAAGAGAACCTATATTTAAAACCTTCATTCAAATCACCATGCCTTTCTCATATCCTACTAACTTACGGAATGCTCTTTATTTTTTTAATTGTTTTTTCGCACGTGCCGCATAGAAAGTAAGAGCAATAATTGTTAGGGCATATGGCATAAGTCTTGTTAATTCACTAGGGAAATTAAATAATTGGAGGTTATTACTTAAAGCATCAGCTGCACCAAAGAACAATGCACTAAGGGTAGATAATATGGGATTTCCATGTCCCATTGCTTCAGCTGCCAAGGCGATAAAACCTCGTCCTGCCACCATATCCTTGGTAAACATGGATACATATGACATTGACATAAACGCTCCACCTAAACCAGCAATTGCTCCAGAAATCAAGAGTGCTTTCAAACGAACTACCTTAACTGAAATACCAGCCGTATCAATTGCTTCTGCATTTTCACCAGCCGCCCTAATATAAGTACCAAGCCTAGTTTTCTTTAAAAACACTGTTATTATAGCGATAACCACAAAGGCAAGATAAGTAAGAACGCTATGACCGGAAAGCATCTCCCCAAGAACCGGAATTGATCTTAGCACTGGAATGTGAATATTGGGTACTGTTTTGCTATTAAGCCCTGTTGAAACACCCTTATCACCTGTAAGTAAATACAAAATAAATATTGTAAGTCCACTTGCCATCAGGTTTAAGGCAATACCAGTTAATACAATATCAGTCTCCAGTTTCAGATGGAAAAAGGCGATGATTCCCGAAAACAGAATACCGGATAGGACTGCAACCAATAAACCAGTCCATACATTTCCCCCATAAGCACTACCAATGACACCCATTAATGCTGCAAAGAGCATGGTACCTTCTACAGCTATGTTGGTTACTCCAGCCCTATCAGAGATTAAAACTGCCATTGTTGCGAATAAAATCGGAGTTGACAATCGGATGACTGAAAATATAAAGTCTGCTGAAAATATAATACTAACTATTTGTTCCATTTGTCAATGCCTCCTTTACCACCATCTTTTGCTTGAAGCTCTTAAGCAAAGCATTTGCTGTTACTAACATAATCATAATAGATTGTATTACAGTAATTAGTTCTTTGGGTACTTCTGCATTGGAAGCCATAGCAGATGCTCCAACTCTCAAATAGGATAAGAACAAGGCTGCAAGGGGTACAAACTGAGGTTTATTTCTTGCTAAAATAGCCAATATAATTCCATCCCATCCATAGCCTGGTAGTGAAGTCCATTGAAATCGTCCATACATTCCCATGATTTCTACTGAACCACCAATACCAGCGATCATACCACCAATAAGTTGTGAGAAAATAACAACTCCACCAACTTTAATACCGGAATATCTGGCAAACTCCGGGTTTTGTCCTAACATTCTTATCTTCATTCCTATACTTGTCTTAAATATTAATAGATAGGAAAGCACAATTAATAAGATCACTACATAAATTCCAGCATGTAATGATGTGCCTTGAACAATTCTAGGCAATTTATTATTTTGTGCAAGAGGGTGAGAAGCCAGTGCTCCGAAATTTTTATCTCTTATAAAATTATTTAAAATATAAAGTCCAAGATAAAAGGTTACATAGTTAAGCATAAGGGAAGATACAAGCTCGTTAGCCCCCCACTTAATCTTTAAAAATGCTGGAATAGAACATATAATTGCTCCTGTAAGTCCTCCAACCAAAATAGGAATAATAATACCTAAAATTCCTGGAAGGTTAAAACTAGTTGCAGCTCCAGCTGCAGCAAGTGCACCTAAAAAGAATGAACCTTCTGCTCCCATATTAAACATAGAAGCCTGAAACATTATAGAAACAGCAATACCTGTAAAAGCAATTGGAATTGCAGTAGTAAATATGGAACCTATTAATCGTTTTGATTGTAAAGGTCCAAGTAAGAAAGATTCAATTGCCCTAGCAGGATCCTCACTAACAAGAAAAATAATTGCGAAGGCAATCATCATAGAAATAACAATTGCAAGGGCCGTTGTTGCCATATTAAATATAAGATTATTCTTTTTCATAATAAGCCCCCTTTATTTCTTCAGCTGACTGTTTCTTAACTCCAAGCATATAAGTACCAAGCTCTGTTTCAGATACTTCAGAAGGATTCTTGATATATGCAGAAATTTCACCGTTATACATTACAAGAATATGATCTGATAATTTATATAATTCTTCCAAGTCGGCAGATACTAATAAGACAGCACATCCCTGATTTCTAAGTTTGATTAGTTCTTCATAGATGAATTTCGCTGCTCCGACGTCAATTCCCCTAGTAGGCTGCTCTGCAATAATAAGGGTTGCTCCTTGGGTAAATTCCCTTGCTACAACAACCTTTTGCATGTTTCCTCCAGAAAGCATTCCAACTTCTGCTTCTACAGAATTACATCTTACAAGATATTCTTTTACTAATTTTTCACTCATTGAACGTATCTTACTTCTGCTTAATAGTCCATTGGTATATAAGGATTTCTGATCAAGTTTTGTTGCAATCATATTATCTTCTATGGTCATAGAGATGGCAAGGCCTCTATCAATTCTATCACTGGGAATATAGGACAGACCTGCATTTCTTAATTGAATAATTGATTTACCTGCTGTGTCCATGCCATTGATTTTGACACTACCACCATCAATAGGACGAAGCCCTGTTATCATTTCAATCAACTCATTTTGGCCATTGCCTTCAACACCAGCAATACCAATAATTTGACCACCTCGAACTGTAAATGACATATTGTTTACTACCGATATATCACCTAGGCCTTTTGATGTTATATTCTTAACGTCCAAAACAACTTCAGTTAATTTGCTTTCTCCCTTATCAAGGGCACTGGTATAGGTGGTTCCTACCATTTTTGCGGAAATCTCCTGCTCCGTAACATCTTTTGTAAAGAAGGTTTCAATAAGTTCTCCTCTTCTGATAACACTGATACGGTCTGTAATTTGCTTTACCTCACGAAGTTTATGAGAAATGAAAACCACTGTAAGTCCCTCATTCTTCAACTGAATTAATTTCTCGAACAATTCTACTGTTTCCTGAGGAGTAAGAACTGCTGTAGGTTCATCTAGAATTAATATCTTAGCCCCACGATACAAAGCTTTAACAATCTCCACCTTTTGCTTTGTACCCACCGGTAGTTTACCTACCGGTGTGCTAAGGTCTTCTCTAATGTCAAATATTTTAGTAATTTCTTTTACTTTCTCTTCTGCGGTTTTTCTATCAATTAGACCGTTTTTCATTGGTTCATATCCAAGAACAACATTTTCTGTTATTGATAGTGGATCTACCAATTTAAAATGCTGATGGACCATACCAACTTCATATTTCATCGCGTCTTGAGGTGATGAAAATACAACTGGATTACCTTTTATTAAGATTTCTCCTGTACTTGGCTTCTCCATACCAAATAATATCTTCATCAAGGTACTTTTTCCAGCCCCATTTTCACCTACAAGAGCATGAATCTCGCCTTCATTGAGAGAAAAACAAATATTCTTATTAGCATAAACACCATTTCCGTATACTTTTGAAATATTTCTTGCTTCCAAAATCGGAACTGTTGAATTTCCTTTTTTTATCATCTCAACTCATTACCCTTTCCAGTTATTAGGGAGCTACTGAACTAACCAATTCTGAAAACTCCCCATCTGCCATATTAAATATGGACGGTACATTAAGTTCCCCTGATTTGATTTGCTCTCTAATCTCATCAATTCTTGCTTTCATATCATCAGTTGCCATTGCCTCATAGAATTCATTTTCCGCAATGTCAATAGCATTTTCTTTTATACCCATGCTTTGAGTCTGACCATATTGTAAAGTACCGTTCATATCTTCTTTTACTGCCTGTAAAATAACCTGGTCGATATTCTTAACTACTGAGGTTAAAATCATCTTTGCACGATTCTCTTGAGTATCCTTTAATGCCAATGCTTGATCGGCATCTACACCTATTGCATACTTTCCTTCATCTGCTGTACCTTCAATAACACCAAGACCTGCCTGTGCAGCTACATGGAAGACAACGTCAGCACCAAGTCTAATCTGAGCCTTTGCAAGATCCTTAGCTTTTGCTGTATCATTAAAGTCACCGATATAAGATGTTGATACCTTTATATCCTCAACAGTGTCAACGGCACCTTTAATATATCCTGCAATAAAGTCATTGATTACAGGTATATCCATTCCTCCTACAACACCAATAATCTTATTTCCTAAGCTGTATTCCATAGTGTCGTTTTCACTTACCATTGCAGCCAAGACTCCAGCCAGATATGCTCCCTCATTTTGCTTAAATAAGATTGAATATACATTATCTAAGCCTCCTAAATCATAGTTAACTGCGGAATCAAATATAATGTATTTTTTTTCTGGATATTCAGGAGCTACTTTTTGAAGAATTTCCTGCATCTGATAGGTTCCTACAATAATGATGTCATAATCCTTATCAGATGTTTCATATAATGTTGTTTCCCATATAGTGTTATCAAATCCCATTTCAACAACATTTACATCAAGTCCTAATTCTTCCCTCATTAATGTCGCACCATTGTTTGCTGAGTCAAAGAATGATTTATCTCCAAGATTTCCATTTAATAAGACTGCTACTTTGGGGAGGTCATTCCCGTCATCTGTGTTATTATTATTTTGCTTTTTACTACACCCACTAACAAGTGCTGTAATCATAACTAAGGTTAGTAATATTGTAACTATTTTATTTTTCATACTGTCTTCTCCTTACAAGTATTTAATATTGAATCGAACTATTTTTTTGATTTATAAGTTTTTTTCATATAAGTTTTGATCATATCAACAAACTTATCCCTATCAACTGTCTTGGATACATAGCAGTTTTTATCTTTTCCTGTAATATCCCATAAATCTGCAACTGTTTCTCCTAGTGTTAAAGGATCATTAACAGAAACATCTAGATAAGTATGCTCAAATCCGATAAGATCCTCATCTAACAATATTCCAACACAAAGTGCATCGTGTATTGGACATGATTTAACACCGAAATGCTCCAAATGGGTATTAGCAAAGAAATCAAGTAACTCTGCTACGATAACACTGATCTTATCCCCTTGTGCTCTAAGTTCTTCAATATCATCTTCAAAGAATTCAGCTTTCATGGTTACATCTAGTGTTACCAAGTATGTCTCACATCCACTGGCAAATACGATTTTAGCTGCTTCTGGATCTACATAGATGTTAAACTCTGCAGCTGATGTTATATTACCTGGATCCCAAACTGCGCCACCCATGATAATAATCTTTTCTACCTTTTCTTTTATCTCAGGAGCCTTAATAAAGGCAGTAGCAATATTTGTTAATGGTCCAGTAGGTATAAGTATTGCCTTTGAATCACTTTCTTTTAAGGTACGAATAATAAAGTCTACTGCATGTTCGTCTTTGATTGGTATAACAGGGTCTGGTATATGAGGACCTCCTAATCCATCTTCTCCATGGATGATGGCACCTGTTAAGCGATATAAATCCCTCATTAAAGGCCTTTCACAACCAGAATATACATCTATATCCGTAGCACCTGCATAATCAAGAATTTTACGAGCGTTACGTCTAGTATTTTCTAGTTCACTGTTACCTGCTACCGTTGTCACTCCAAGCACCTGGATTTCCTCTGAATGTAAAGCTAATAACAAGGCAATCGCGTCATCATGCCCAGGATCACAATCAATAATAACTTTCTTCATTTCATAACCTCCATTTTTTCATTTACTAATTAATATTAACTAAAAGATATTTATCAACTTTCTTCTGATATGCAATCTTGTAGTTGCTCGATTTGTTGTTCGGATAGTTTGACCTTACCATGTGACATTGTCACTAGATTATCTTTTGCTAATTTCCGTATAATCCTATATATGGTTCGAACACTTACACCACATGCCTTGGCTAATTCTTCTCTTGTTTCTTTTATAGTGCCTGCTCCGTTATTGATGAAAAGCATTTTTAAGCAGGTTTCCGTCTTAAGATAATTATATTGTTCTATAGTTGATGAAGATTGATACACTTTTTCTGCAAACATTTTATTTAATTTTTTTGTTACATTAAAATCATTATCAATCCACTCATTAAAATAGACATAAGGTATTTCAAATACAGCACAATCAGTAAAGGCATTTGCACTATATTTCATACTCTTCAACCTTAGTATTGCTTCACCAAGTGTTGTTCCTTCTTTAACGTAAACTACCTGCATCTCATTACCTTGGTTATTACTGCTTGACACCATCCCAATCCCATCACATATAATGTAAACATATTTTGGCGTTTCACCACTTCCAAATATAACTTCTCCTCGTTTATAAAGTCTTAACCTACATGGTGTCAAATAAGTATCTGGCATATACTTAATCCAATATTCAAGAGCAGGATACTTTTTTATTAAAGCTTCTTTTTCTTCTTTTCTCATGGCATTAACCTCGATTGCAAATAAAAGTATAAACTATACAAGTTACACAAAAACATGACACAGGTCATGTTTTCAGCAAATTTTATCTTGTTAGAATAAAACTTTGTATTACATGCACAATGTTTACGTGTTATTTTGTGCATGTTGTGCATAAAAATTTCCTTGACCGACCATAAACCAGAATGGATCAAGGAAAATAGAATTAGTTAATTAAGTAAACAAAAATTATTAACGGAATTGGTCAGCTGTTTTACAAATAATTACTAGAAAATTTGATTCACCAAAAGATTCTTTTGTCATATATTATCTACAAGGATATGAAAGTCTATACCCATTATTTTCACTTATGTAACAATATAAAGAACAATAGCATATTTTAATATTAGTAATAAATTATAGGAGGTGCACTATGGCGTTTCAATTGTTTCAATTTTTCCTCGCCCTTATAGTTCCAGGATTAATTGGTGCCTTATTTTTCAGTATTTTTGCTCGCTTAACCACGGAAATTGATTGGCGAGTAGCTTTTATTCTTGACCTATTTACTTTTACAACTATGATTACAGGCTTATATTATCTACAAGATATTGTCTCAGTAGAACAAATATTAGTTCAATTTAACTGCCTAAGCTTTACAAGAAAATATATACTTCTTAGCATCTTAATAAATATCGTTTATGGTATTGTCTTCGGCTTATTACGAAGAGCATTCTTCTGGATTAGAAGAAGACCTTTCTTTTCTGGTTTAATCTCGTAACAAAAGATAAATAAAGCCTGCACCGAAGGATAAAACCTTTAGTGCAGACTTTCTTTTTTAATAAATATTAATTTAAATATAAATTCTTATATATATTCCAAATCCTTATTAGAATCTTCAACTAATCTTAATTCACCCTTATATAAAAATATATTCTTATCACAAATACCTTCTACAAAGTCAAGGACATGCCTGGAATCTTGTCTTTTATTTATTCCAAACAACTCTATTGATATAATCAGTATAGGAAACTATAATCCTCAATACCTTTTCTGATACATTTTCTACTTTATAATCTTCAACCATTTTAATAGTATTAACATCCTGTGATTCTAATATATTAAGTCCTTCTAGCACCCTATCTTTATTAAAACCAACCATCATTACTGCTGCCTCTTCCATAGCCTCTGGTCTTTCATGTGTCTGCCTTATATTTAATGCCCGCAGGCCAAGTATTGAGGTTTCTTCACTTATAGTACCACTATCACTTAATACCTCCTTTGCATTTATCTGAAGATTTACGTAATCAGTGAAGCTAAAGGGCTTTAATAGTTTTATTTTCTTAGAGAATTTAACCTTTTCTTTTTTTATTCTTTTTAAGGTCCTCGGATGGGTGCTTACTATAACAGGTAAATCATACTTATTAGCAATCACATCTAATATATTAACGAATTTAACAAAATTCTCTTCTAGGTCTATATTCTCTTCCCTATGGGAAGAAACCAAAAAATAATTCTGTGGCTTTAGATTATATTTCTCTAAAACCTTAGATTCTAAGATTCTATGCATATGGTCACCTATCACTTCATAAAGTGGACTTCCTATCTTTATTATCCTGTCTGCAGGTATGCCCTCTTTAATAAGATATTCTCTAGCTATACTACTATAGGGTAGATTAATATCAGATAAGTGATCTACAATCTTTCGATTAATTTCTTCTGGAACTCTTTGATCAAAACATCTATTACCAGCTTCCATATGAAAAATTGGTATATGTTTTTTCTTGGCTGCAATTGCAGACAGACAACTATTAGTATCACCTAAAATCAAAAATGCATCTGGCTTAACTTCATCTAGAACAGGGTCTATTTTTGATATAA
>JAAYNY010000211.1 GCA_012520635.1 Clostridiales bacterium
AAGCGTTAACAAAGAGATAATTTGGCAAAAATACAGAACCCCCCAAACTATTATGTTTGTGGGGTTTCTTTATGTTATCAAATTGAGCGGCTAGGTAGTTTTTAGCATTGATATGTAGTGAATGAGTTTATATAATAATAGATGTAGAATAGATATTATTGTTGACATAGGCGAACACATGTTCTATAATTATATATAAATAGTCCTGGACATTTTTGCGAATAAATGATAAGATAATTCAAAGGGGAGGATTAGGATATGGCATATGCAATTGATTTGTTTTGTGGTGCTGGAGGAATGAGTGAGGGTATTATTCAAGCAGGTTTTCATATACTGTTTTCAAGCGACATAAATGAAAGCGTACAAGCAACATATATGAATAGGCATGAACAACTTGGACTTTACCAAGGCGTTAATACATATTTTCATAGATCGGATATTAGGGAGTTGGATGGTGAATTAATAAGAAGTAGTATTGCCAACCTTCAAATGTTCCAAGGTCGGCAACTTCCTGAAATAGATGCAATATTCGGAGGCCCCCCATGTCAAGGATTTAGTAGAGCTGGAAGGAGAAACCCAAACGATCCCAGAAATATGTTGTTTAGAGAATATTTAAGAGTAATCAGTGAAATTAACCCCAAGTATGTTGTTTTAGAGAATGTTACGGGATTTACAGACACTAGATTTTATGGATTTATTGGTGTAACCGGAAATACATATGAAGATGGCTCTCTAGTTCCTGAAATATTAAGAAAAGAGTTTGAATTATTAGGCTATCGAACTCTTGAACCCCAAGTACTAAATGCGGCTCATTATGGGGTTCCACAACGAAGAAATAGAATTATTGTTATTGCTTATAGAGAGGATGTGTACCCACCTGAATATCCTACTCCTACTCATACAGATGATACAGCTCTTACTATTGCTGATGCTATAAGTGATTTAATACAAAATGATGAAGTTAAAGAAGATGTATTCATAGGTTTAACAGATTATCAGTTAGATTCAATCAATGGACGTACAAGAGATATAAATGGAAAACCTATTAGTAGCTTAGGAGTTATAAAAAACAATGAGTTGTCAAGACATCTGCCTATAATTAAAGAAAGATTTTCATTATTTAAAGAAGGTGAAGATGGTACAACACTAAGAAATAGGATTGTGAATGAAGGAATTGATATTTCAAATAAACCTGAGCTTGTTAAACATCTCGTGATTAATAGCAAATATGAATCGGATATTGTTATTAAAAAGTTTAGAGATGCAGATGTAGATAGAGATTTAATAAATATATTATTGACTAAGAAAAACATACGTACTAAACTTGATAGGTCAAAACCATCAGCTACAGTAATGACTATAGCCGATGATTACATTTCACCATTTGAACCAAGAACATTTACTGTCCGTGAGTTAGCAAGAATTCAATCATTTGATGATAGTTTTGAGTTTTTGGGGAAGCGTACAACTGGTGGTTTAAGGAGAAGGGTAGAAGTTCCACAATATTCACAAGTTGGAAATGCTGTTCCGCCACTTCTGGCTAAAGCGGTGGCAACACAAATAATTAAAGCAAATGAATTAAATGATTAGAATGCAAAAACAAGCAGAGGATGGATAGATATTCTTTGCTTGTTTTGATGCTATTATATAAAGTGAAGAAACTGATAAAAGTTGAAAGGTGGAGATGTAGATGGGGCAGAACATTATAGAGAAACTTCGGGAGGAGGTAATTAATAGCTTATTTACTACTAAAGGTTTTAATAGAGCATGGCCTGTATGGAAAGAAACTATTAATAAGTTGGCATCAACACCGACACCGACTCAATTACTTAATTTAGGAGATAACTTGAGAGATGTTTTTTATACCACCAATACTTCTACAGCAAGAACTCAGAGTGATGTATCTGGAGGAGGAGCAAATTGGGAAGGACTTGTGTGTTGGTACCTAAATCTTTGTTCTATGGGAAGAAGAACGGTTGTTATCAAACATAATAAAAAGTTGATTCCAGAACCAATTAGTAATGCAATTACAGTAAATTATGGTAGTTTTATATCGAATACGGAGTCTGATTTAATTGGTATAACCTTTCCTGACAAAGTAGAGTATAGCATTGATAAGACAATGATTGATGTTGTTGATGAGAATGGAAATAAGGTTGAAATAAAATCTAGAGGAACAATGAAATATAACCTTTTAGAAGTCCTTAATGCACTAGTTGCTAGGGATTTTGCCGAGATAGAAATTCATATTATTCAGTGCAAAACAAATTGGAATGACAATGCACAGATCCCCATGTTATGGGATATGGTTTATTTGGCAAAAACATTTAAAACAGGCATAACAATAGGTCGTGAGAGTTATTCGATTAACAATGCTAGATTATTTTCGTATGCATTTGCAACCGTTCCAACGGTCAAAGTGGAAAAATTAAAACCTACAAGTGTAGCTGTATCTAGGGTACGAAACCTCAGTGGAGGAAATTACTGGGGCATGAAGACTGTATCAGGTATTGCTAGTTCTATGAAGGAAATGTTGAATCGTAATTTAGCGACGGGATCAGAGCAAAGCCATACACAAACTCTGGCAGACGCCATACCAAAACTAACAAGTGATTATGCATATTTTAAGTTATAAAGTGAGAATAATTTAAGACTTAAATCCAAGCCCCGTCAAGACCTATAATTTGACCAGTAAGGTAGTCGTTGTTATTGGATAAGTAGTAAACTAAGTCTGCTACTTCTTCTGCCCTACCAAGGCGGCCAGAAGGGATTTCATTAGTAAGTGTAAGTAGCTCATCTTCAGTAAGGAAATGATTCATCTCAGTGTCTATTGCACCACAAGCTATGGCATTTACCTGAATGTTGCTAGGAGCAAGCTCCTTGGCTAAAGCTTTTGTAAATCCATTCATTCCACCCTTAGAAGCAGAATAGGCAACTTCACAGGAAGCTCCTACATTACCCCATACCGATGATATATTGATGATTTTACCACGTTTATTATTAACCATACCTGGTATGGCCAGAGAGCAGCAATTGTATAAGGAAGTTAAGTTGGTGTTTATTATCTGATTCCAGTCATCAGGAGTCATATCTGTAAGGAGGCCAATGTAGGATATACCTGCGTTATTTACAAGGACGTCTAATGAGCCAAATCCTTCTTCTTTAATTAAATGAAAAAGTTCTTTAACCTTCTGGTACTTGCCCATATCACCTAGAAAAGCCAGGCATGAGACCCCATATTCTTGGATTTTTGACCTGGTTTTTTGGAGTGAGTCATTATCTCTGACACCGTTTATTATGACATTATAGCCTTCTTTTGCGAATTTGATAGCTATAGCTTTGCCTATTCCTCTAGAAGAGCCTGTAACCAAAACAGTTTTTCTTATATCTTTATTTGTCATAATCTACAATCCCCTATCCTAATGTGTTTGTAAAGCATAGTATTTCATTGGAATCAGTATATCACACCTTATTAAAGATAGAAAGTACGGTTGATTGATAATAATCCCTATGATAAAATAATCTTTGATGTGAGGTGAATCCATGAGAAAAAGTGCTGGTAAAATATTTTTTATTCAGTTTATAAAATCTGTAGTTTTTATATTTGTATTTTTTGGTGTCATACTTGTTACTTACTTGACAATTATGAATTATTATGGAATAGATGATAGTGGCTCTATCAAGACGATTGCACCTGTTAATGAGAAGCCACAATTACATAAGGCTAGTGTTGATGATGTGTCAAAGCATTTGATATTTAGTGTAGATGAAGAAAGTGGAGAGATAAAAAAACTGGTCTTGGAGATTTTTAACTGCAGGGCTCATAGGATTGCCTATATAACAATACCTATTAAGACACAGTTTACTTTATCCGATTCTCTATATCGTCAGTTGGTTCTTATAAAGCCTTCCATACCACAATCTTTAAAACTTTCGGCAATTACAGGATATTTTCCTAAGGAATCAGTATATGAGTATGGAGTATTGATGATAGAAGATTTGCTTGATATGAGACTTAGTTATTATTCTGTCATACCTGAGGGGCTTTATGAAGATATATTTAAGACGGATGATTTACCCCGAGGTTATAATGATCCACAAAATTCTAACAGATATCCAGGAGAAATGTTTTCAGATGATTTTTTAGAGTTTCTCAGTACAATAGATACTGAAAGAGATTTGGGTGAATATATAGAAAAAATATATAATGAGATTGATTCAAGTTTATCAATAGGAGATAAGCTTAATTATCTAGAAAGCTATATAAAAGTTCCAGGAGAGAATATTTCATTTGAGGTTCTTGTTGGTAATGAAAGTAATAGTGAGTACACTGTTGATAAGCTGATGGCTTATAAGCAGATAGGAGTTTATCTTGATGAATAAAGACAGTAAAAGAGTATACCATAAAAACAGAAAGATCCTTTTGTAAATAATAAGGTTAATGAGGTAGAGTCGTGGGTAGAAAGAAGATAAAAAGCAAGAAGATATTGGCATTAAGAAATTATATGACGATTATTGTAGGGTCTTTTTTAATGGCCTTAGCTGTAAACTTAATATATGAGCCTTTGGGATTAGTAACTGGAGGAGTAGCAGGCCTTGCTATTGTTGTAAAAGAACTTACAAAAGTTATTTTGGATGGTGGTATGCCAGTGTGGTTATTTAATGTAATAACAAACATACCATTATTTGCACTATCTATAAAGATTCTAGGGATAAGGACCATGGTTAATGTTACAATAGGTACTTTAACATATATTTTATCTCTTATGATTATACCAATAAATCAATTTGTTTTTGATGATTTGTTATTGGCAGCAGTTGTAGGCGGAGCGATAACTGGTGTGGGATTGGGAATGGTATTTTCAGTTTCAGCTTCAACTGGTGGTACTGATTTAATGGCATCACTTATTCATAAATACAATAAACACGTTTCTGTCCCACGTATTCTTACTATTATAGATGGAGCTATCATTATACTGGGTGCCTTGGTATTTGGCATTGGAAATGCCTTATATGCCATAATTGCAGTATATATTACTGCCAAGGCTTCTGACGGCTTCCTTGAAGGTTTAAAGTTTGCAAAAGCCGCTTATATAATATCTGATGAATATGAAAAGGTTGCATCAGATATTATGACTAAACTGGACAGAGGTGTTACAGGTGTAAGTGCAACAGGAATGTATTCAAAAACAGATAAGAAAATGCTTTTTTGCGTTGTATCTAAGAAGGAAATAATCAAAATAACCGAAATAGCCAAGGAAATCGATCCCAATTCATTTGTGATTGTTAGTGATGTAAGAGAGGTTATGGGGGAAGGCTTTATAGAATATTGACAGTAAACATTTGAAATAAGATTTGGTTTATCGGTAAAAACACTTAAAAATTCCATTGCTATACAAATTATACAAAAGGGCAAAACTGATTTTGTTAAAATGGGATATGGCTTATGCAAAATAAATGGTGTATCATACTAATATAAACTTTGTACAAGAGCATACGAAAAGTATAGGAGGATAGAA
>JAAYNY010000212.1 GCA_012520635.1 Clostridiales bacterium
CCACAATAAATGAATATGGATATTATGTATCATGTGGAAGCGGCGGAGCCAGTAATCATGTAGCCAAATATGGTTTGATAGACAAGGATGGTAACTGGCAACCTATTGTATCTATTGAGAACGAAACCAATATAAATCAGCTTGCATTTATTGAAGGGTTAGAACAGATACCCAAAGTAGCAAAAGCAAAAGGAGTATCAGAAAATATCAAACTGGTTACCATGGTTTTTGAAAATAATGTAGATGATTTGGGTGAGAGTAATTATAAAGAAAATGTTTATACCTTTTATGTTTATGATGATAATTGGGATTTGATTGAGGATGTCAACCTTTATAGAAATAGTATATATAAGGAGATATTTGATGAGGCAATGGTGCCATTTGTTACTCCAGAAGAGGCTTTGAATATAATTTCTCAAAAAGAGAAAGATGTCGGTGTGACAGATAAAATAAAAGAGGGAAAAGAAGTAATATGGAAGGTTCTTATTGAACCAATTACCTCAGACCAGCCTAGCTACGATGATGTGACATATGAAATATATGCTAGCTTGAATGAGAGTATGCCAGAAGAATATCGTTTTTTTGCAAGTGGTTTGGATAGTGAACAAGGCAATCTAGGTTTTGTAATGGGACTGAAGGTTTATAATGAAAATAATGTGCTTATACTCTCGGAAGATTTTTCAAAGACTGATGATACATTAATGGGATATCCTGTTTATAGCGAGATGATGGATACAATGGGCTTGCATGTAGTTGATGTTAATTTTGACGGGTATAAGGATGTTATTATTCTTAATAACTTTTTTGGAGCACATGCTAATACCTGGTATGATTGCTGGTTGTGGGATGCAAATTCATCATCCTATGTCTTTTCAGAATCCTTTACTGAAATATGCAATCCTGCACTTGACCGAGACAATAAGTGTATTTATTCATCAGGAGGCTCCAGTGCTGCTTATTGGGGTGGCAAGATATATAAATTTATTAATGGTGAGTTTATCCTTACAAATGAATTGTACACCGATTGGGATGGTTTAGTAGAATCGAAACTTATGAACGATAAAATGGAGATTGTCCGCCAAGTAAAATATGGTGAAGATGAACAGGTTGTTATGGATGAGATGGAATACTATAAAAACCATGAATTATGGCAATTAGATAATCCTCACTGGTATAGGGTTGGAGGACATCATGCAGATAGGTGGTTGGAGTGATGAAAGGAGCTTATTATGAACCGTAAGATTACAACAAGCAAGAAGTTAATTATGTTTTTCTTGTTAATGTTTTCATTGCATTTTATTATCTTTGGTTTCTTATTCGGTTTTGTTTTTGTATTAAGTAATACATTTTATAATGTATTGGCATTTGTTGGGTTTGGCTTATTTGGAAACCCTTTGCTTACATGGAATATAATTTTTTGCCCGGTTTTTTTATTTCTCTTCTTGCTTTATTGCTTAAGGAGTGGGGTTAAAGGTACTTTATCAAGATATGCTATAAAAGAAAGTGACATTGTAAAGTTATATAATGCCATTAAGATATTAATAGTAATAGGAATATTAGTTGTTTGGGCTTTTGGTATTCGTAAATATGTTAATGATATGAACAATACCAAAGAGTTATTAAGTAAAAGCATTGCTTTTACTTCTGAAGCAGAAACACATGAAAGCTACATATCTGTTAAAAAACCATATGTAAGAAATTTGATTATAATGCTAGTCCTTACTACTGCTTTGTATTTAGCTAGCTTACCTATTGCAAATCGAATTATAGAAAAACATAAGGTAAGCATATAAGAAGATGCGGATATTTCTTAGGAGTTCTTAACACATTATTATTTTATTTAAAATAATATTTAAGGAGAAACCATATGATAAAGATTCGATATATGCAGGAAGAGGATAGGGATTTCTGGTTCAAACTTGACCGTCATCTATCTGAAGAAGAATTTACTAAAAAAATTAGAGATAAGATGGGATATGTATTATTTGAAGATGATATTCCTATAGGCATACTACGATATAATCTTTTCTGGGATAATACGCCCTTTTGTACACTGCTTTTTATAGACTGGGAATATCATGGTAAAGGATATGGAAGAAAAATCGTTGAATTCTGGGAAAAGGACATGAAATCAATGGGCTATGGAATGATTATGACATCTACTCAGGTAGATGAAAGTGCCCAGCATTTCTATAGAAAATTGGGTTATAAGGAAAGAGGTGGGTTGATCATAGATATTGCTGGATATGAGCAGCCTATGGAAATGTTTTTTATAAAGAAGATTTAGAGTTGTAATAAAGTTATTAATGAGAGAAAATATAATTATATAGTAACATCCCAAAACATGAACTAATGTTCGAAAAACTATTGACAGAATTATTAAAAGCTGATAATATAAAATCATCTTAGCGGCGTGCCGCAATTTAAGGGGGATTTTATGAAAGTAGCAAGTTTTTTTGCGGGTGTAGGTGGTATTGATGCAGGATTTAAAAATGCAGGTTTTGATGTCATATGGGCAAATGAATTAGACAAGCATGCAGCTACTACATATAGATTAAATTTTGATAATGAATTAGTTGTTAAGGATATAAATGAGGTTGAAGTAAGAGATATTCCTGATTTTGATATAATGATTGCAGGATTCCCATGCCAGGCATTTAGTGTTGCAGGCTACAGAAAAGGTTTTGAGGATGAAAGAGGTAATCTTTTCTTTGAACTAGAGAGAATATTTAAAGAGAAGAAGCCCCAGGTGATTTTTCTGGAAAATGTTAAAAACCTTGTTGGACATGATGGAGGTAATACATTTCGAGTTATATTGGAAAGATTGAAAAAGGCTGGTTATCACGTGAAAAAAGAAGTTCTCAATGCCTGTGAATATGGTAACCTACCACAAAATAGAGAGCGTATATATATAGTTGCCTTTTTGGATGAAAGAACATATAAGGAATTTGAATTTCCAGAACCAATTAAGCTTACACATACATTAAAGGACTATATAGATTATAATAAGAAACAAGATGATAAATATTATTACACAGAGAACTCCTGTGGGTTTTATAACGAATTAAAAGAGAATGTAAAAAATCCAGATACAACCTATCAGTGGAGACGTGTATATGTTAGAGAGAATAAAAGTAACCTTTGTCCTACTTTGACGGCCAATATGGGCACAGGTGGACATAATGTTCCTATAGTATATACTCCAACAGGAATTAGAAAGTTTACTCCTCGTGAATGTTTTAATATTATGGGGTTTGGTAAGGATTATAAACTTCCTAAAGACATGGCTAATACTCATCTATATAAACAGGCAGGTAATTCCGTAGTTGTCCCAGTAATAGAGAGAATTGCAAATGAAATTAAAGGAGCAATAGATAGAGCGGCATTTTATGAAAGAAAAAAGGTAGTTTAATACTTATATATTATTTAATTAAGGCTAATTAGAATGGACAGCAAGGTGATGCTGTCCATTCGTGCATTGTGGGGTATATTTAATGAGGAGGAATATATGTTAATTGATAAGCTAGGACAAGACATGATTAATAATTATTGTGCTTACTTAAGATGCACTGGAATGCTTTCTGGCCTATCTAGTGAAAGTGACTCACCATACATTAATTCAAGAGTAGCAGAAAATGCATTTTGCCTGGTAACAGGAGCAGAAAATCTGAGTAGAGCAGATTGTTCTGCAGATGCAAAGCTAGGGAAAATAGGTATAGGTATCAAAACTTTTTTAGCTCAAAACAATAATACAATGCAAAAAATCGCAGAATTTAATAGAGATGCATCAATTATAAGAAACAAGAGTCCAAAAGACGTTGTACATATTATTGCTAATTTGAGAAATGAAAGAATTCTAAGTACGATGAGAATCTATGGTTTAGAATCAATGATTTATCACTGTGTTGTTAGGGAGCCAGGCTTAATTAGAATATGTGAATCATCAATGGATCTTATTGATATTAAAAAAATAAAAAACATAAAAGAAAAGAATAAGAGAAATAGTATAAGTTTTGAAGATGGGAAGAAGGAGTACTCTTTTAATTTAAATAAAAACACATTGTTTAAGAGGTTTGATACTCGTGATTCAATATTATCGATTACAGTGCAAATTATTAAAGACCCATATAATATCCTACTATCTCGTCTCTTAGCCTATGATACTGATGTAAAGAAAGATGGGTACATAATAAAAAAACATCAGAGTGTAATATTACCCTTGTTTTCCGATAGGGGAGGACGCAAGGTTCCACAAAAAAGCGGTCTTAACCAGTGGCATGCAGCAGGAAGACCAAGAAGCTATAATGAAGTATATATACCTATTCCTAAATGGATACATAATGAATATCCGGATTTCTTCCCAGGTAGAGATGAGCCATTTGCTCTAAAATTACCAGATGGAAATAAAATATCTGCAAAGGTATGTCAGGATAATAGTAAAGCTTTGATGTCAAATCCAAACTCAGCACTGGGAGAATGGTTACTGCGAGAAGTGATGAACTTGAAAGAAGGGGAACTGCTAACCTATGAAATGCTACAGATTATGGGAGTTGACTCTGTAGAAGTATATAAGATAAATGATAAGGAATATAAGATCGATTTTAGACCGATGGGAACATATGATGAGTTTGTGGAGGAGAATGAGAAGAAGTGAGGGGATTATTTATACTATATATCCAAGGTAATAGTAATTCAATGTTATCATGTTGTTGTATTAAATTGAATAAGTGATTTTACCATAGAAACCAACAATTATGTAAATCAATTACAAATAAGAGCAGACACCCACATTAAAACATGTTAAAATATGGAAAAAGAAAGGGTGGTTTTATGAAGTATTTAAACAAAATTTTATTTGGTTTTTTATTGGTAATTTCAATTAACATGTTATATGTAGGTGTGGCACATGCAGCTGATGCCTATATCGTTTATGATGATCCC
>JAAYNY010000213.1 GCA_012520635.1 Clostridiales bacterium
ATCTTTTGTTTCCAATCGATTAGATAACAAAACCACTAACAGTGGAATACCACCAATCAGTGGTCTGATTATTAACGGAGAGGGTGGGATTCGAACCCACGGTTCCTTGCGGAATCACTGGTTTTCAAGACCAGCTCCTTACAGCCACTCGGACACCTCTCCAAAACATCGCTTAGCTATTGTATCATCCATATTATCTTGTGTCAAGTGCTTTTTGATTAGTTTTTTCTTCAACTTGTATTGTATCCATTATTAGAACAACTTATCCGCCAAGATACTGGCCAAAACATAATCTTCAGAAGTAGTAAGCTTTATATTAGTATAATCACCTTCTACAATACTAATAGGCTTATTTATTAACTTTTCATATACCATAGCATCGTCTGTGAATCTCTGTCTGATGTCCTTATCTTTGGAGTATAGAAGCTCATATGCCTTTTTTATAGAACTATATTCAAATGCCTGAGGTGTCTGTGCGGACCACAATGTATTTCTATCAGGGGTTTCTTGAATCCTTCCATCTTGATTAACTATTTTAATGGTGTCCTTTACAGGGGTAGCCACAAGGCAGGCCTTACTATCTCTTACAAGCTTAACCACTTGGTTTATTAATGAGCTAGATATAAAAGGTCTGGCTCCATCATGAATTAATACATAATCGGTCCTATCTATAGCAGCCAGTGACTGGTATACCGATTCGTATCTTTCCCTTCCCCCTTCAATTACACTCCTTACTTTTTTAAATCCATAATGATTTACAATATGTTCTCTACAATAATCAATCTGACTCCTACTACAAACTAATACAATCTCATCAATAACACTTTCTTCAAAGGCTTTTAAAGAATAATATAAAACCGGCTTACCTTTTAGCTCAAGAAATTGCTTGGCCACAGGGGTATTCATCCTTTTTCCCTGGCCGGCAGCTAATACAATTGCAGTTGTCTTACTACTCATCATATGAATTCTTCACACCACTTTTCAATAAAATTTGGCTTCTATATTAACGTTCTCCAATCTTCATTAACGTTCTCCAATCTTCAAGTTGGGAACCGCATTTAAATCAAGTCCGCTACGTTTACCTTCTATATATTCATAATAAGCCGCCACACCTATCATAGCTGCATTATCTGTGCAGTAAACAAGTGATGGATAATAATATTCAAATCCATTTTCAGAACAGGCTCTTGCCATAGCTTCACGTAGTGATGAATTTGCAGCAACACCTCCGGCTATTGCTACCTTCTTCATATTAAAATCTTTTGCTGCCATAATGGTCCTTGTAACAAGGACATCCACCACAGCTTCTTGAAAGGATGCAGCCACATCTGCTCTATTAATGTCTCCGCCTTTCATTTCCATAGAATTAATATAATTTAACACTGCTGATTTTAATCCACTAAAACTAAAATCATAAGGTGAACCCTCAATATGGGCTCTAGGAAATTCTATAGCCTTACTATTTCCTTCTTTAGATAACTTATCAATCTTTGGACCTCCAGGATAACCAAGACCAATTGCCCTAGCAACTTTATCAAAAGCTTCTCCCGCAGCATCGTCCCTTGTCCTTCCTATGATCTGGTATTCTCCATACTCTTTCACTAAGACTAGATGGGTATGACCCCCTGATACTATAAGACATAAAAAGGGAGGTTCAAGTTCTTTATGTTCTATATAATTAGCTGATACATGACCTTCAATATGATGAACCCCAATTAAGGGTTTTTTGGCAGCAAAACTCATAGCCTTGGCCTGTGCCACACCAACCAGTAAGGCTCCTACAAGACCAGGCCCGTATGTTACTCCTATAGCATCTATTTCTTCTAATGTAATATCAGCCTCTTTTAAGGCTTCTTCTATAACCTGATTAATCTTTTCTATGTGTTTACGTGATGCAATTTCAGGTACTACCCCTCCATATAACTTATGAAGTTCTATCTGGGAAGAAATAATATTCGAACGAATCTCCCTGCCATTTCTAACAACTGCTGCTGCCGTCTCATCGCAAGATGTCTCAATAGCTAATATATTAATGTCTCCTTGTGTCATATTAATCTCCATTCCTTTATCTAACTGCGAATCTGGCAGTAATCTTTGCTTTTTAATCCTGTGGTATGTGTTCCCAACCAAGAACCTTCCACTTGCCATCATCATTCTTACGCATAATATATCGCCTAAGTTCTGAGGTTTTTCCTTTCTCTACAATGGTAAATGAAATAAAGGCTGTAGCATGTTGGACTCCGTCAACTACTTTTGTTTCTTCCTTATCTTCATTTACTACAAAAACATTCTCAATCTTTCGCCCCAGTTCTTTCCATAATGATAGGTCAGTATATAAGTTATTAAAGTACTGTTCTTCAGGATTATTATTTAATAGCTCTTCATCGCAAAGTTCTCTAATCTTTTTTGCCAAGTCCTTCACTTCATCATCTTCAAGACCGGAATATAATAGTCTTGTCATATCTCCATGAAGCTTTGCTACTTCCTTTGGGGTCTTAGGAAAATCCTTTTCAAAATCAAGGGCTAGCACTTTCTCCACTTCTGTCAACTTTTCCAACGAGTCTTCTTTCATTTTGTTTTCCTTTTGCCAACGGCCCAAGTAAAGAAAAACCATAACAATCAGTATTACAAAACTAATAGCAAGAACATATGACATTGGATTTTTTCTTTTTCTCATTTGAATACCTCCCGGCTTATATATAGGCTGCTTATATATAGACTACTGATCTTTATCAAATTCTAAGGTAATGCTTTTTTGATCTTTCCCTGCTTTAGCATTGGGAAAGATCCGCCTTGCTTCATTTATAAAATCCTTAGGTCTTACCAGAGATGGACTATAATGGGTCAACCACATTTCTTTAACATTAGCATCTTTTGCAATATGCGCAGCTTCATAAAAGGTCATATGCTTATATTCCTTGGCCTTTATATCTTTATCCCTTTCTCCATACATACCCTCACATATAAGCAAATCTGCTTCCATGGCATTTTTCACAATAAGCCTTGTAGGCCTTGTATCAGTACAGTAGGTCAATTTAATTCCTTTTCTCTCAGGACCAAGTACCATTTGGGGAGTATATATATTACCATCTTCCTCAATAATCTCACCCTTTTGCAAACTGTTCCAGTATTTCATTGGAACATTATTCTCCCTAGCCTTTTCAGGAAAGAATCTACCAGCTCTTTTAATTAATATGCTGTAGCCATAACAGGATATATTATGTTTTACCTGAAATGCTTTTATAGTATATAATCCTACCTCAATTAATTTCTCAGCTTCACTTAGTTCTATGAAATTAATCTTAAAAGGAAGTTCAGGTGCTATCACCCGTAGAGAATCCACAACTTTTTTAAGTCCCTGTGGTCCTATCATATATATGGGTTCAGTTCTGTCAGCATTACCCATGGATAACAACAGACCCGGTAGGCCGCTGATATGGTCACCGTGAAAATGGGTTATACAAATAACATCTATGGAATGAACACTCCAACCTTTTTCCTTAATTGCAATCTGTGTTCCTTCTCCGCAATCAATTAAAAGATTGCTTCCATTATATCTTGTCATAAGTGACGTTAACCATCTGCCAGGTAATGGCATCATTCCTCCGGTTCCAAGCAAGCATACATCTAACATATTTTCCGTACCTTTCTATTGTTGATCATAAAAAATATAAAATATCAAATCTCTTACATATAATATCGGTTACAATGGGATTTTGCAATAATATTATTATATCACAGCTTTTAATCATCTTCTAGTATTTGTATGTAAGACATCTACTTATTCAAAGGCTAATTAAAGATATCATTAAGGGCATACCCACATCCTAGCTCACACTTTTAGTAGACTATTCTCCTAAAGGTGTAAGCTGATATACAGGTATGCCCTAGTTGATTTTTGCAAGAGCTCATATTATAAGTTATTCAATACTCTTACATTACTTCAAGTTTTTCTCTAACCTCAACAGGTATTTGAAACTTACTTATGATTTCCTTATAGCATTTTTCGCACAGATTAAAGCGATGGATTTGGGTATCCCAATCAGAAAAATACCCCCATTCTTTAGTCGCTTCAAATGCATCCTCTTTTAATATTCCATTCTCACATTTAAGTTCTTTACCACATGAATTGCAGTAGATATGCATATCCCCACTGTTATTACTGACCGCTCTCTTCACCACTTATCCCTCCTGATATGATACAACCGCAGTTCCCACTGCTAGTCCCATTATAAAGGTTAATTACGATTATTAACAGTGGGAATTACTGTATAGGGTTTCTCCACATAATTATTGCATCTTCTATTGGCTTAGTATAGAAGTCCTTCCTAATACCTTCCTGGGAAAAACCCAGCCTCTTATACAAATGGATTGCTGCCATATTGGACTGCCTAACTTCCAAGGTCAGGGCTGTGATTCCCCTAGCCTCAGCTTTTTTTATTAATTCCACAAGCATCTGATAGCCTATACCTTGTCGTCTATAATCCTTATCTACCGCCACATTATATATATAACCTTCTCCGGAAACGCCATAGTAACCGCAATATCCCACCAACTTACTATCTATTATAGCTACTAGATAATGGTTATTGGCATCTGAAATCGACTTAAGAAATGATGTCTTGCTCCAGGGGTCTGAGAAAGTCTCCTCTTCAATCTTGCACACCATATCCAAATCTACCTCTAGCATATCCCGTATCAGCATATTTGCCTCTCCTTAAAAGCTTTAACCTTCCTTGTTCTTTTCTTTTTCTAATCTTTCTGCCCTCTCACGCTCAGCTTGGCTCATTCGCAGGTAAATAGGTTGATGCTCTGACGCCGTCTCCACAATACCCTTTTTATAGTAAACATGAGCTAAGGCGGCAACAGTTCCAGCTCTTTGTCTATTCTTGTGTAAAGGTGCAAAAGTATATCCAACCTTAATACGGGAAGCTATCCTATCTTTTTGAATTGCCACTCCGTCACCAAGAAATATAACCTCTCTACCAGTAAGGTTTATTTCATCAATAATCTCATCAATATCCACAGCCTTTTGGGGTGTAATATGGATCAAATTATTATTATCAAATTCATACAAACCAGTATACACTTGATTTCTTCTAGCATCCATTATAGGGCAAATCATCTTATCAGTACCGTAAAGATTATATGCCAAGGCTTCTAATGTAGGTACCGCAATAATTGGTTTGCCTAAAGCCAGTCCCAGTCCTTTCGCTGTAGCTGACCCAATCCTAAGACCAGTAAAAGATCCAGGCCCTGCTGTGATTGCAATAGCATCTACCTCCGCCATGTCAAGGTCCACCATACGGACAATTTCATCAAGCATAGGAAGTAGGGTCTGGGAATGGGTCTTCTTAAAATTCACTGTATATTCTGCTAATAACTCATCTTCACTGGCAATAGCAACAGAGGCTACCAGTCCTGAGCTATCTAATGCTAAAACTTTCATCTTTACTTCTCCCTCTAAACTAGACTTAAAAATAAATCTTCTATATTATATTAATTTCTCTATAATCATAACCTTTTGCTAAATCTTTTTTTATCTCTATACTTACTCTATCCATTGGTAAGATATCTTCAATTAAGTCTGACCACTCAATCATACAGACCCCATCCCCATAAAAATATTCTTCATAACCTATCTCATCCATCTCCTGAACATCTACTATACGATACACATCAAAATGATAAAAGGGTAATTTATTTCCTTCATATTCTTTGACTATGGTGAATGTAGGGCTATTTACATGGTCATCCACTCCAAGTCCTTTAGCAAAACCTTGGGTAAATACCGTCTTTCCAACTCCCAAATCCCCCGTCAAACAATATACCTGCCCCTTAGTGGCCTGGCTTCCAAGTTTATATCCGGCATTAAATGTATCTTTAGCACTATAGCTTTCTATCTTCATATAATTTCCTCACCTCACGGACTTATCCCTAGGACAATCTTACTTTATTATTACATAAAAAGAGCTTCTTATAAAGTATTAATTTTTTAACTTTCTATTTATGGTGGACATTATATCACATAAATGCCAAATTCAGCTATTAGAATGTTCTATTACATACAAAAAGAGACTGTCGTAATAATACGACAGCCCCATCTATCTTTATTTTCTTATAGTTCCATTATGGATTTAATGCCGCTACTAACCCTTTTATATAGTAACAATGTGATTAAGGATACCGCTACCCCCTTCAGTAGATTAAAAGGAGTAACTGCCAAGAATATAAATGTTGACAAATTGTCTATAGCTGGATTAACCCTTGTTCCCATTGCTATCAATGCTTCAATAGGCATGTTAAAGAAATAAGCATATGCAGGTAAAAGAATAAATGCATTCATGAAGTTACCTAGTATAACCATGGAAATACTTCCCACCATCAAACCTATTACTGCAGTTTTAAATGTCTTCTTCCTATAATATATTATAGTTGCTGGTAATACCAAGGAACAGCCAATGAGAAAGTTGCCAAGCTCCCCAACCCCTGCCGTCTGAGTACCTGTAATAACCAGGTTTAAGAGTATTTTTAATAGTTCAATAATGACTCCTGCCACCGGCCCCAATGCAAATGCTCCTATAAGAACGGGAACTTCACTAAAATCCAATTCATAAAAGGGTGGTGCGAACCAGAGGGGTATTTCAAAAAGCATTAATATTACTGACATTCCTGCAAGCATAGCCATAATAGCCAGTGATCTAGTTGATAGAACACTTCCTGTCTTTTGCCTATTGTTAGAATTTGTGGTTATTTTCATATTATCTCTCCTTTTTCTTTAAAGGAAAAATCCCGGTTATAATAGGCTCTATTATTTGTGTATATAAAAACCCCCGAAATTAATTATCGGGGGCCTATAAGCTAAGCTAACAACCTATTATTCTTCTCACATCCAGACTTTACTGTCGGTTTTGGAATTTCACCAAATCAGTCATAG
Source organism: Clostridiales bacterium (assembly GCA_012520635.1). Taxonomy (GTDB): domain Bacteria; phylum Bacillota; class Clostridia; order Lachnospirales; family Lachnospiraceae; genus Mobilitalea. The sequence goes on from JAAYNY010000213.1 coordinate 6,938, forward strand.
TGATCAATGATGGTTTCACTATGAGTCGCGGACTATACCGCCGGTCGGGAATTTCACCCTGCCCCGAAGATTTACCTTATTTTTATTGAAATTTATTATAATTCATATATATGATCTTGTCAAGAATTTAGTACTACATATTTCCCATAGTACTACATATTTCCCATAGCAAAATCCTTAAAAACTGCTAGGGCTTCCCTTACATAATAACTAATTAAAAGTACTGGTTCAGTAGGAGCGGATAATCCTTGTACATTTGTAATCCCTTGTTTTCTAGCTATATTTAAAGAACGAAATATATGAAAACCATTGGTCACCACGGCAACTTTGGCATCAGCATTATTAAGGAACTTTTTGCTATATATTATATTTTCAAGGGTACTGGTTGATTGATCTTCCATGATAATTCTTTCAGCGGCAATCCCATTTGATATCAAATAATTCTTCATAGCCAGAGCCTCACTTATATCTTCTCCAGGCCCTTGCCCTCCCGAAACTATCACAAGTGTATCAGGATTGTCTATAAGATATCTTTCTGCTGTCTTAAGGCGCTTGTGCAGACTTTTTGAAATTTTCCTTCCCTTAACCTGTGCTCCTAGTACAATCAAATAATCCATCTTGGGATCTGCTTTGCGGCTAGCATGATATACTATCAAGCCCTCCACCATTATGAACCCACATAGGCCAACAAGTATTAAAGTTGCAAGTATAATGCTAGGAAGTTTACCAAGACTTATCTTATATTTTAGCATGTATCTTATTATGACAAAGACCATAAGGGATATGACTCCAGCTAATAACCAAAACCAAGAAAAGGAGCTGCTAGGTCCTGTGTAAACAATAATAATACCGTAATAAATCAAACACAAGATACCTAAAACCAGTAGCAAGTTAGCAATAACTTTCATCACATACCCCTTCCTAAATAAGTCACTCCTTATTATCTCTATAAGATCATGCTAAGCTGTATCCTATTCTTCGCCTCATCTACACCAATAACCTTTACCTCAACAATATCTCCTACGCTTACCACATCAAGAGGATGCTTTACGAATCTTTTATTTGTTAACTGAGATATATGAACTAGGCCATCTTGATGGACACCGATATCCACAAATGCACCAAAATCAATGACATTACGAACTGTACCCTTAAGTATCATTCCTTCTTTTAAGTCAGATATTTCAAGTACATCAGTTCTAAGAATCGGTTTTGGCATATCATCTCTAGGATCCCTACCTGGCTTTTCTAGTTCTTTTATTATATCTTCTAAGGTAATTTCACCTATTCCCAGTTCTTCAGATAATTTTTTCTTATCCTTAATCTTTCTAGCAAGATTGGAATTCACATTGTCGGCTACATCTATATTGTCTTTAGTTTGTGGTGCATTTCCCATAGCTGCTACCAAAGCCGCTGCCATTGCTGTATCTTGTTTCTTTATATGCAAGCCAGACTTCTTTTTGGCAGATCCCTCTTTACGGGGATTATCCTTTTGAGTCTGTTCAGAACTTTTTACTGTCCCAGCCTTTGATGCTTGCTTGGACTGAATCTCTTTAACATCCTCCATAGTCATATCAAGTTTGCTTAAAAGAGCCTGGGTTGCCTCATAGGATTCTGGATGCACTCCTGTAGCATCCAAGGGGTTGTCTCCATTTGGTATACGGAGGAAACCGGCACATTGGGTAAATGCTTTAGGTCCAAGCTTTGCTACTTCTAAAAGCTCTTTTCTACTATGAAACTGTCCATTAGCTTCCCTATAAGCAACAATATTCTTTGCAACGGTCTTACTAATTCCTGATACATACTCCAATAAGGATACAGATGCTGTATTAAGATTTACTCCTACTTTATTAACACTATCCTCAACCACAGCAGATAAGGCCTCACTTAACTTCTTCTGGTTCATATCATGTTGGTATTGTCCTACACCAATGGATTTAGGGTCAATCTTAACCAACTCTGCTAAAGGATCTTGTATTCTCCTGGCAATGGAAGCCGCACTTCTTTGTCCCACATCAAAGTTAGGGAACTCTTCTGAAGCCAGCTTACTTGCTGAATATACAGAAGCTCCTGCTTCATTTACAATAACATAGCTAATAGGCTTGTTAATTTCCTTTAACAAGTCTACAATTATCTGTTCTGATTCTCTAGATGCCGTTCCATTTCCCACGGCTATAAGTGTAATATTGTATTTTTCAATTAATGATTTAAGTATCCTCTTTGATTCCTCCACTTTATTTTGAGGAGGGGTAGGATATATAACTATTGTATCAAGAACTTTACCTGTACTGTCTACTACCGCCAACTTACATCCTGTTCTATATGCCGGATCCCATCCTAATACCACATGGCCTGCAATAGGAGGTTGCATAAGTAGCTGTTCCAGATTCTTTCCAAACACCTTAATAGCACCGTCTTCTGCCTTTTCTGTTAAATCACTCCTTATCTCTCTTTCAATTGAAGGAGCAATCAGCCTCTTATAACTATCTTCAAGTACAGCTATTAGGATATCATTGGTATGGGGGTTGTCCTTAATCACAATTTTCTTCTCCAGATATCTTAGTATTCTTTCCTCTGGAGCCTCTATCTTAACAGTAAGAATTTTTTCTTTTTCACCGCGGTTAATGGCAAGAACCCTATGTCCAGCCAGCTTCTCTATTCCTTCCTGGAAGTTATAATACATCTCATATACAGATTCTACTTCTTCATCCTTTGCAGTGGATATAAGTTTTCCTTCCTTTACAGTAGCCTCGCGGATATAAGTTCTAAACTCTGCTTGATCTGATACCTCTTCGGCTAGAATGTCCATGGCTCCTGCTATGGCTTCCTCCACAGTCTTAACTTCTTTCTCCTCAGATAGGTAGGCATTGGCCAATTCACTTATGGGTCTATCTATTTCTTGTGCTTTTATAAGTTCTGCCAAACCATCAAGTCCCTTTTCTTTCGCAATAGTAGCTCTTGTCCTACGCTTTGGTCTATATGGGCGATATAAGTCATCTACAAGCACCATGGTTTTTGCTTCTAAAATCTGTTTCTTTAATTCCTCAGTTAATTTTCCTTGCTCTTCGATACTATTGATAACCTGAGTTTTCTTTTCCTCTAAATTCCTTAAATATTTCAATCTTTCATCAAGAATACGAAGTTGCTCATCGTCTAAGGAGCCTGTCACCTCTTTACGATATCTAGCTATAAAGGGTATAGTATTTCCCTCATCAATCAGCTTAACCGTAGCTTCTACTTGTTCTAGTCGTATATTAAGTTCTTCTTTTAATTGTTTTAATATATCCATCTTATAAACCATACCTCTTATTGTATAGTAGTAGTGTTTAAAGTCCCTCTCCAAGGACTTTTCTTATGCTTACACTATTAATATTGTATCTGATTTCCATTATTTATAATAACAAATCAATCACCCAAAATCAATAAACACTTTATCCATGCTAGGAAGATGGGTATCCGCAAACATTAAGAAAAGGATTATATCCTGTTTGCTACAGGCTACAATCCTTTAGTCTTTAAGTTATATAGTATTAAATCTGGGATAATAAAAACTTCTCATGGACTGCATTCATTGCTTTTTCTACATGAACTTCATCAATAAGTACAGTAACTCTGATCTCGGAAGTAGAAATCATCTTAATATTTACTCCTACATCATATAGGGCCTCGAACATTTTAGCAGCAACTCCTGCATTTGTCATCATACCCGCTCCAACTATGGATACTTTTGCTACGCCTCTTTCTACATCTACCTTTTGGCACTTTAGGCTAGTCTGGCGGTGACGTTCTATTGTAGCCACAGCCTCCTCAAGATCATCCTCTTTAACTGTAAAGCTGATATCCTTAGTTCCATCCCTACCAATTGATTGTAGTATAATATCAACATTTACATTATGTCTTGCTAAGTGATTGAATAATTTAAAGGCAACACCCGGTTGATCCTCTAATCCTATTACTGCTATACGAGCTGCATTTCTATCTGCGGCCACACCGCTAACCAGCATTTTCTCCATGTTTACTACCTCCTTAACTACTGTACCTTCATTTTGATTGAGGCTGGAACGAACAACCAGCTTTACACCATATTTTTTCGCCATTTCAACTGAACGATTATGCAAGACCCCTGCACCAAGAGATGCTAGTTCTAGCATTTCATCATAGGTTATCTCATTTAATTTTCTGGCCGTCTTAACCATTCTTGGATCTGCTGTATATATTCCATCTACATCTGTGTATATCTCACATTTGTCAGCATGTAGTGCTGCTGCCAATGCAACTGCAGTGGTGTCTGATCCCCCTCTACCAAGTGTAGTATAATCATCAAATTTGTTGACACCCTGAAATCCTGTAACTATAACTACTCGTCTATTTTGTAATTCATTTCTAATACGTTCGGTATCTATTCTTTTTAATCTGGAATTACCATATACTGACGTCGTATGCATAGCAACTTGAAATGCATTTAGAGATATGGCAGGTACACCCAAAGCATCAAGAGCCATGGCCATAAGTGCCACAGATGTTTGCTCTCCAGTTGTCATAAGCATATCCATCTCCCGCTTTGAAGCATTGGGATTAATATCTTTAGCCAATTGGATTAAGATATCTGTCTGCTTTCCCATTGCAGATAATACAACTACCACTTCGTTGCCCTGTTTATAGTCCTCAACAATACGCCTGGCAACATTAAATATTTTTTCTTTATCGGCGACTGATGAACCACCAAATTTCTTAACTATTAACATAGATGCCTCCTAAACTTAAGATTTCTTTTGCTTATCTTCATTTGCAAATAAACGATCAATTATTGTATACCCATTCATAATGACATTACCACTTTTCTTTGCCTCAACCTCATTATATGAGTAATGATTTTCCCTATTAACTTCACTATCATAAAGTAGATAGGGAACCGGATCATCAGTATGGGTCCTACAGTGAATGGGGGTAGGGTGATCGGGCATTATAAGCATTCTATATTGGGCACCTGACTTCTCCATTCCTTCCATTATGGGTTTTATAACTCTTTGATCCAAAAACTCTATGGCTTTTATTTTATTAGTAATGCTTCCCTGATGTCCCATCTCATCAGGAGCTTCTACATGGACATAGACAAAATCATAATCATCCTCAAGAAGTACATCTAATGCAGCTTTGGCTTTACCTTCATAATTAGTATGAAGGGTACCGTTAGCACCAGGAACATCAATTACTTTCATATCAGCTCCGATAGCAATACCTTTTAACAAATCTACAGCTGATATCATAGCTCCTTTTTTATGGTTTTTTTCTTCAAATAATACAAGGGAAGGCTTAGTTCCTGCTCCCCAAAACCATAAAGAGTTAGCCTTGTTTAGACCCTTCTCCCTACGTTTTATATTTATTGGATGATTATTTAGAATGTCATAACTTTTTTTCATCATGTGTTTAAGGGCGTCATCCTTAGGAAGATGCTCTTTTATTATTTTACCCAGTATATCATGGGGTTGTGCAAGGTCAATTACTTTTCCCTTATCCCAGATGGTTAGATGACGATAGCTTGTACCTTGATAAAAAGTATATATATCACTATCAAATTCCTTCTTTATGGCTTCAACTAACTCCTTAGCTTCCTCAGTTGTAATCTCTCCAGAACTATGGTCGATAATTGTCTTATCCTCATAAGCTTCTTCTTCTGAAAGAGTTACCAGATTACACCTTAGGGATATGTCAGTGTCCTTCATATGGGCTCCTATACTTAAAGCCTCCAGAGGGGACCTTCCCGAATAATATAGCTTAGGGTCATAGCCCAGTACAGATAGATTGGCAGTATCACTACCTGGTTGCATTCCTTTTGGTATGGTATAAGCAAGACCTATCTCAGAGTTTTTAGCCAATAAGTCTATACAGGGAGTTTCTGCTACTTCAAGTGGTGTTTTTCCATCCAAACTTGATATTGGTTCATCGCTCATTCCATCCCCCAATATTACAATATATTTCATCCTTTCCTCCCTTTCTAGGTATGGGTTGATTTAGTCAAACCTTACCCGGATACTTCCTAAGAATCCATTTAATTTTTCTTTCTTGTCCTTCATTTCTTTTTCACTAATGAAAGGCGTAATAAATGCATATTCATTCTCCACCACTGATGAAAGTTCTTCTATTTCACCAAATAAATCTCTAATGTTACTTAGGGAGTTACCATCCTTTAATACTCTTATAAAAAATCTATGTTTTACCGAACTTACTTCAACTAGGTCAAGTTTTTTACTACTCCAGATAGTCCAAATATTTTTATCAAAATGCTTGGCCGCATCCACAATATCAGCTACAACTGCGCTGGCTGTTGGAAGTTTGCCTGCTCCACTTCCATAAAACATTATATCTCCTATAACATTCCCTCTGACAAAGATACCATTAAACACATCATTTACACTATATAAGGGATGTTCTGATTTAATCATCATGGGAGCAACCATGGCATAGACACTTTCATCTGCATTCCTAATACTAGATGCAAAAAGCTTAATCTTTGCACCAAGTGCCTTAGCATACTTAATATCTACATCTGTTATTTTAGTGATTCCTTCTGTATATATATCTTCAAAGTCCACCTGCATTCCATATGCCAATGATGATAAAATAGCAATCTTTCTACAAGAATCATGACCCTCAATATCCGCCGAAGGATCTCTTTCAGCATAACCCAGATCCTGAGCATCTTTTAGAGCCTTATCAAAATCCAGATTCTCTTCTGTCATTTTTGATAATATATAATTAGTAGTGCCGTTTAGAATACCTGTAATCTCAACTATTTCATCAGCAGTTAAAGATTGATTAAGAGGTCTTATAATAGGTATTCCTCCACCTACACTAGCTTCAAATAAAAAGTTCAGATCTCTTTCTTTGGCAATGTCAAGTAGCTCTGCTCCATGCTTTGCTACCAACTCTTTGTTAGATGTTACCACACTCTTACCCTTAAGGAGAGCTTCCTTAACAAATGAATATGCAGGGTTAATTCCTCCCATTACTTCAACTACGATCTTGACTTCCGGATCATTTAAGATGACATTCACATCATGAACTAACACATCCATAATGGGATCCCCGGGAAACTCCTTTAGATCCAAAACGTATTTGACATTAATTTTATCTCCTGCTCTTTTACTAATGCTATCCCCATTTATATTTAATACTTCAACAACACCAGAGCCGATTGTGCCGTATCCTAGGACTGCAATATTAACCATTATAATCCTCCATTTCTGCTATTATTATCTTGGTATATTTTTATTAATCTATTCTAGTAGCCTAATACCTTATAGTATATATATCCAAACTACTCCCTAGCCAATGTCTTTACATAATGAATTCCATCCATAGCTTCCAAATCATTAAGCATATTAGAAATACTTCCTGCCTGAGGCAGTATCTCAATACTCAAAGTTAACATAGCAATCCTGTTAACAGGTATGGTCTGATGAATGGTTAGAATGTTGGCCTGAGATTTTGCAACATTACTTAATACTTTGGAAAGCAAACCTGGTGTATCATCCATTTGAATCAAAAATGTTATGGTCTTACCTCTGGAATGTTCATAAAAAGGGAATATGTCATCACGATATTTATAAAATGAACTTCTGCTTATTTCCACCGCATCAGTTGCCTCTTGCACTGTCATTACCCTTTCAGAATCAAGGAGCCTTTTAGCTTCTACAACTTTTAAGAGCACCTCTGGTAAAGCCTTTTTCTTAACTATAAAATACTGTTCCTCTTTCATTTATCACATACCTCCTGGAGATTTTCTTATATCCACCTGTATGTATCTGTATGTAACACGAATACAATTGTCTTTATAAGAAAGAATCCTATCATATATTTATGCATAATGCAATACTCAATTTCCAAATTCAAGACAATAAATTGCAATTTTGTAACTTATGCTTTATTTAAGTAAAGAAAACGCAAAAACATTGTTTATTAATTGTAAAAAAACAAGCCGGTACAAGGTAGGTAAACTCCTGGAACCAGCTTTATTTATATTATCATTTTTAAACCATTGCTATTCTTACATCTTTATAAAACCTTTGAAAGAAACTCCTGAAGCCTTGGATGTTTAGGATTATCAAAAAACTCCACTGGAGTATTTTGCTCTACAATTTTACCTTCATCCATAAAAAGAACTCTGGTTGCCACTTTCTTAGCAAATCCCATTTCGTGGGTTACTACAACCATGGTCAAACCATCCTCTGCTAAGCTTGTCATTAATTCCAATACTTCTCCTACCATTTCAGGATCAAGGGCAGATGTTGGTTCATCAAACAACATTACTGCTGGATTCATTGCAAGAGCACGTATTATAGCAATACGTTGTTTTTGTCCTCCAGATAGTTTGCCAGGGTAAGATGATGCTTTTTCAGTAAGTCCAATCTTAGCAAGTAACTCCATTGCCTTCTCATTAGCTTCTTCTTTTGTCATGATTCCAAGTTTAGTAGGAGCAAGTGTTATATTTTCTAATACTGTTAGATGGGGAAAAAGATTAAACTGCTGAAATACCATGCCCATCTTTTGCCTTATTTGATTAATGTTCACGACTTTATCGGTTATCTTATTACCTTCAAACCATATTTCCCCGTCACTTGGTTCCTCCAGCAAATTAAGACAACGCAAAAAAGTAGATTTTCCCGAACCGGAAGGCCCTATCACAACTACCTTCTCACCTTTAGCTATAGTTTCATCAATCCCATCTAATACAAGATGATCTCCAAATGCCTTCTTTAGATTCTTAACTTCTATCACTCTTAGCCATCCTCCTTTCGAATACTGACAAAAGCTTGGACAAGCCCATAACAAGTATCAAATAAAATAGGGCGACTATTATCAGCGGCGGTAGTATATCCCAGGTTCTTGAACCAATATATTGAGCAGCCTTTGTTAGATCCGTAATGGCTATAACACTGGCAACAGAAGTCTCCTTAATTAATGTAATAAATTCATTACCTAATGCAGGAAGAATATTTCTTACGGCTTGAGGTAGTATAATTAGCCTCATGGTAGTAACATAATTAAGACCAAGAGACCTTCCAGCTTCCATCTGCCCCCTATCTATGGATTCAATTCCCGATCTTATAATTTCTGCCACATAAGCTCCCGAATTAATGCCAAAGCAAACCGCCCCTACAAGCAGTTCATTGGTATTTCTTGATGTGAAAATCAAATTATAAATAATCAGAAGCTGAACCATCAAAGGTGTGCCTCGTATTACATTTATATAAATATTACATATTTTAGACAACCACTTCATCTTATAATTGGTGGCAGTTACTTTTAATATAGCAACGATAACACCAATTAATATTCCTAGTATAATAGCAAAGAATGATATTAATAAGGTAACCTTTAAGCCTTCTATATAAGCAAGATACCTCTTATCAGGTACAATGGCATTATAAAAGGAATCATATATGGTCTTACCAAACCATGAACTTGACAAATACAATCTTCTTCCTCCAATCTAAAAAACATAAGTAATATGGGGCTGTACCATGGGTACAGCCCCTATAAGTATCCTAAAGATGCCCAATGACAATATCTTTATTTACTAGTATGTTTTTCTATAATATTCTCCATTTCTTCTTCATCTATCAACTTCTTAATAACTGTATTAATATCATCCAACAAATCCTTATTACCTTTTTTCACAGCAATGGCATACTTATCTTCAAATAGAATACCATCAAGGATAGTTAAGGAAGGGTTAGCAATAACCATACCCTCTGCAGGATACTGGTCCATTACTATACAGTCAATCTTATTGTTTTTTAGATCCTCTGCTGCCTGAGCAAACTTACCATATCTCTTAATTTCTTTAAAATCAATATTATCTTCCACCCAAAAGTCCGCTTTATTACCCTGCTGCACCCCGATAATCTTACCATCCAAATCATCTATGCTGGCCACCATTGGATTTTCTTTATTTACTACAACAACTTCTGTGGAGGCAGCATAATCAATAGAAAAATCCATTTTCTCAAGACGATCCTCATCAATAGATACCGCCGCTGCCACAAAGTCCACTTTACCACTTTGTACTGCTGCCAAAGCAGCCTCAAACTCCATATTCTTTATCTCCAACTCTTTACCTAAGTGGTCTGCAATTGCCTGGGCAATATCCATATCAATTCCAACTACTTCATTACCCTCCATGTATTCATAGGGTGCAAATCCTGCTTCTGTCCCAACAACAATAGTGTTCTTTGGAGAAGAAGCACATCCTGCAAGTAAAAATACAGACATCACTGCCATGGCCAATATACCAATAATTTCTCTCTTCATCTCTTCCTCCGCTTTGCCAAAAAACTTTTCTTTTTGCCAATAAAATTAGTTGATTATATAATCCTCTAATGCTTTTAACTCCTCTTCATCAAGGATACCATTGCCGTCTAAGATGATAACAAGATTATCATTGATATTAGCAAGAGATTTTACATAAGAGGTTTTTTTATTTTTAATGATAGTTGGAACTTCATATATATCAGATGCTCCAACATCACTAATACCCTTTACCAGATCAACTTCAATGGCAACAGTTTTCCCTTTTACATTAGCTATCAGATATCTGGTTTCCTCATCTACCATCTTTTCTTCGAAACCAAACTTTCTTCTAAGGCTATATACGGGCATTTCTTCTCCACGTAAGGTGACCTTTCCTTTAACATTCTTCAATTTCTTAGCACTATCTATGGAATAATTAATAGGTGAGTCCGCCAATCTTCTTATTCGCAAATCTTTTTCAACGGTACTAACATCAACAACATCCATTCCATAATCTTCACCGTTTAACTGAAAAACCGTCTGCTTTATGCTCAATATATACATCCTCCCTCTTCTTATATATATAATCTAGATCTGTAATTTATTTTGTGCATTCCATTTTAAGTAGGAATTTATAAATGGATCTATATTACCATCAAGAACTCCATTAACATTACCAACTTCCTCATTTGTTCTATGATCTTTCACCATTGTATAGGGTTGCATGACATATGAACGAATTTGGTTGCCCCATCCGATTTCTTTAACTTCTCCGCGGATGCCTGAGATTTTTTCTAAATTTTCTTGTTGTTTCATCAGATAGAGTTTGGCCTTTAACATCTGCATTGCCTTCTCTCTATTCTGAATCTGGGAACGCTGACTTTGGCACTGGACCACGGTGTTGGTAGGAATATGTGTAATTCTAACTGCTGATGAAGTTTTATTTACATGCTGTCCACCAGCACCACTGGCATGATAAGTATCAATCCTTAAATCCTTCTCTTCTATATCAATTCCCGTGTCTTCTTCTATATCAGGCATTACATCACAAGATACAAATGAAGTCTGACGTTTTCCAGCTGCATTAAAGGGTGAAATCCTTACCAAGCGATGGACCCCTCTCTCAGATTTTAGATATCCATAGGCATTCTCTCCTTCAATCTCTAAAGTAACTGATTTTAGTCCTGCCTCATCACCATCTAAAAAGTCTAAAATTGTTGCTGTAAATCCTCGTTTCTCTGCCCATCTTTGATACATTCTACATAGCATACTTGCCCAGTCACAACTTTCTGTACCTCCAGCTCCTGCATGTAGAGTCAGGATTGCATTGTATCTATCATACTCCTCAGAAAGTAAGGTTTTTAATTTTAACCCTTCAAAATCTTCTATGAACTGGTTCATAGCCCCCTCAATCTCTGGGATTAAGGACTGATCACTTTCTTCATATCCTATCTGAATAAGTACGGACACATCTTCATATTCTGTCTCAAGCCTTTCATATTCTTCAACTATGCTTTTTAGGCTTGTTAGTTCTTGTGTGATTTTTTTAGCCATCTGGGTATCATCCCAAAAACCTGGATCAGCCATAGTTCTATTCAATTCAGCTATTTTTAATTTCTTATTAGCCAGGTCAAAGTGAATCCCCCACTTCATGTAACGGTGTTTCGTAGGTTTCTAAAGTATACTTATATTGGTCTAACTCAACCACCTAATCACCTCTTTCAAGTTTAGTATATAATTAATTATTTGCTTTTAACAGTGTTTTTATTTTACAACAGAATTAATTACGTCCACAACAGTGCTTATATTTTCTTCCACTGTTACAAGGACAAGGATCATTAGGTTGAATTTTTTTACCAGATCTCTTAACAGGTGTATTAGCCACACTATCATCTCTATTAGTACCGGTAACTTTGGCAACCTCTTCTCTTTCAACCTTTTGCTCAATCTTTACATGCATAAGAGCTTTTACTGTATCCTCTTGTATTGCAGCAATCATAGACTCAAACATCTCAAAACCTTGGAATTTGTATTCCACAACCGGCTGTCTATTACCATATGCTTGTAGACCAATTCCTTGTCTAAGTTGATCCATATCATCTATATGATCCATCCATTTGCGGTCAATTACTTTTAGTACTATAACTCTTTCTATTTCCCTCAAATGCTCACTTTCAGGAAACTCTGCTTCCTTTTCTTCATATAGCTTTACAGCCTTTTCCTTTAATAGCTGTATCAAATCATTTTTCTTCATAGGCTTTGACTGCGCAGGATCAAGCTCTACTGGCTCTATAGGGAAAATCGGAAGGAGTAGGCGGTTAAGGCTATCAAGATCCCATTCATCATAAGACTGATCTTCACTAATACAGCTATTAACACAACCTTCTACGGTATCAGTAATCATCTTATATATAGTATCCCGCATACTTTCCCCATCCAGGACCCTTCTTCTTTCAGCATATATAACTTCTCTTTGCTCATTATTAACTTGATCATATTCCAAGAGATTTTTTCTTATACCAAAGTTATTACTCTCGATTTTCATCTGAGCCTTTTCAATGGCATTAGAAAGCATCTTATGTTCTATCTGCTC